>JBJEWG010000288.1:0-27894 GCA_051884935.1 Kiritimatiellia bacterium
AGGAGAAGCTGCGCTTCCAGGGCATGGCGCGCGCGTGGCGGATTCTGCGCTGGCTCGCGGCGGTCGGCGGCGGCGCGCTCATCCCGTATATCGTCAAGATTCTCGCATCGTAGCAAACAACAAACAGGAAAATGAAAGGAAAAACATGAAGACACTGCTGAAATGGCTGGTCAAGAAGTTCATCACGAAGGACGCGCTCAAGGCGGCCCTCCACGAGGCGAACAGGCGCATCGCGGAGAAATCCGCGAGCGAACGCACGCAGCAGATCATGGCATACGGCGAGGACGCCTCTTCGCTCACGGCCCTGTATCTCAAGGCGTACACGAACGACGGGCGGATCGACGACTCGGAACGCGCGGCGATCGACGCCCTGTGCGATTCCCTGCTGGACAAGTACATCTCCGACACGGCGCTGGAGACCGTCATCGACGAAATCATCAAGTAGAGGAGGCACGACATGGGAAAGACCATCAAGGGCAAGGACAAGGCCGCGCGCAAGGTCGCGGCGGCGAAGGCGAAGATCGCGCGCAAGACGAAACGCGCCTGCGCCGCGATCCTGGCGGCCGCGCTTGCGCTCCTGTGCGGATGCGCGACGTCCGACAGCGCGCAGCCGGCTAAGAGCCAGACGCAGAACAACACGTTCGACGAGTGCGTGATCGTGGTGGCGGCCAAGGCGGCCGTGAGCAACGGCGTCGTGGTCGCATCGGCGGACGGCGCCACGCCGCCGCTGGAGATGTTCACGCAGACGCAGAGCCTGGAATCGAGCGGCACGGAGTCGTTCGCGCAGACCGCCACGCAGACTCCAACCTCGGACGTGAGACCGAACGTGGACGTGCGCTACAACGACGCCATTGCCGGCGCGTCCGCCGCGAGCAAGGGCGTGCTGGAGACGCTCATCTCCGCGAGCGCGAACAAGGTCATCGACATGATGGCGTCGAAATCGAGCGGCACGGTCGAAGTCACCCGCAAGGACGGCACGACCGCGACGGTCGAGTGCAGGGACGGGCAGTGCTCGTTCTGCACGGACTGCGGCGAACCGCAGTGACGGAGGACGCTTCGACAGGATCGGCAGACTGGTAAAGTCATTGTAAGCCCGTCGGCGGTTTTGGCGCGCCTGCCGCCGACGGGCTTTTTTCACGTGTCCAACACGATAAAGCGCGGATAAAGACGTGCGACAATTGAGTGGCGAAAGGAGTTCACATGTTCACAATCAACGAAATCGAACGACAGGCCCGCGTGAAACTGCTCGACACGTATGAGGACAACTACCGCTTCCAGCCGACGGAAATCTTCGACGCGATGCGCGACGGTCTGCGCATGATCCGCAACGTGCGTCCTGAATCGAAGTACGTGAAAGGACTTCTGACGGACGAGATGCTGCTCGTCAACGGCGTTGAGACCGACTTCACCGTTCCCGCGTCATTCCCCGCGACGATTGGCGGCACGACCTACACGCTCGACCAGTTCCGCGCGTTCACGGTGAACATGGAGAACCGCTGGATGGAGTCGCTCGTCTACTACGTGATCCACCAGATGTATCTGAAGGACGACACCGACACGGCTAACGCCAATCTCGCGTCGGCCTACTACAGCAAATTCAACGAGAGCGTCAGATCATGAAATACGCACTTCCAGGAGAGTTGTGGAACCAGGTCGATGTTCCCCTGCGCCAGCAGACCGCGACGAACGTCTCCACGTTCCTGTCGGAAATGGCGTACAAGCTCGCGTCCATCACCGACGTGATGATGGTCAAGGAGTTCTGGCACACGGTGTGCGACTTCGCGGAACGCTGCGGCGCGCTGCGTGAGCGCGTTGTCGGCACAATCAGCGCGAATGTGCGGGAGTTCGGTCCGGTTTCGCCCGTGTTCGGCGACTTCCAGCGGTTCGTCGGCGCGGGCGTGGACGGCGTGCCGGTTGGTATTGACACGCTTGCGACAAGGGACTCGGCGGACGGCCCCGTGCTCGTGTTCGATTCGAGCCTCACGCCGACGAGCGCGACCTACGCGGTCTATGCCGACATTTCCGTGGCACCGGACATCAACGCCGTCCCGGCAAAGCAGATCGCGCCGCTCTGGTTTCTGAAGCGTTACGAAAAGGCTCTTATGGCCGGCACGCTCATGCGCCTCTACGCGATGGACGGCGAGAAGTGGACCGACGGCGCCGGGGCCCGCATGAACGCGACCACATACATGCGGGAGGTGAACCGCGTCACGCACGGGCTGATCACGTCCGGCATGAGGCGGCAGGTTCTCGTGGACGCGGAATCCATCCTCGCGCGGCAGTCCATCACCACGAACAGCCAGAGCCAGACAAGCACGGTTGGATAGTGAAGCATGGCGACTGGCATCAAGATCGACGCGTTCGGCGGCATCCAGCCGCGCCTTGACGCAACCGCGCTGGGCGACAGCCAGGCGACGGTTGCGAAGAACTGCCGTCTGCACACTACGAAGATCAATCCCATCCAGGCGCCGTCGGACGTGACGGACATGCCCATCCGCCTTGAAAACGGACTTCGCGACGTCAGGAACGCGAAGACGATCAGCATCTGGACGCGCGGCGACGGCGTGCGGGACGTGATCGCGTGGCCCGGCATCGTGCAGATCGCGCAGTCCAACATCAACGACGACGACCGCTTCCGCCTGTTCGTCAGCGGCGAGACGGGGATCAACGACGAACACGGCGAGAACCAGCCCTGCGTGTTCGTCTCGTCGAAGAACGCGAAGACCTACGACCGCCATCCGCTCTACAAGGACATCCCGCCGTCCGTCGAGGTGAAGTACTGGACGGAGGAGCACCCGGAGGGCGTGGACAGCGTGGAACTTGATCCCGACACGATCCGGCACACGTACTTCTTCCAGACGTTCGTGGACGAGTACGGCTACGAAAGCGGGCAGTCGAACGTGGCGGCGGACATCGACGGCAACATGATCGAGTTCGACTACAACAACAACCAGAAGGTCAACTGGATGGGCGTTGCGCACTCGACGGCGGACTACACGATTCCCGACTGGGTGGTTGCGCGGCGGCTCTACATGAGCGTGGCGGGCGAGACGAGCGGAACGGTGCGGCTCGTGTGCGAACAGAAGATCACCGAATGGCAGTATGGCGCGTTCGAGACGAAGATACGCATCAACATCAACGACGAGAGCGTGGCGGAGGAGGCGCCGAACATCACCTCCACGCCCGCCGACCTCACGTGGATGACGCAGATGCCGGGCAACTTCTACGTCGGCTTCCTGCGCTCGAACCCGCGCTGCGTGTGCTTTTCGGACGTGGGACTGCCCACGAGCTTCCCGGACGCCTACCGCTACACGATACGGGACTTCGCCATCGGAATCGCCGTGGCGGGCAACACGGCGTTCGTCCTCACGAAGGGCTATCCATGGGCGTTGAGCGGCACGGCGCCGGAGGGCATGACGGCGGCGCAGATCGTCTCGGAGCAGGCGTGCGTCTCGGCGCGGTCGATCTGCACGTTCGAGGGCAGGGTCTACTATGCGTCGCAGGACGGCATCTGCGTGCTTTCCGAGGACTCGCTCACCTCGACCGTCATCACGCGGCTCTACTGGGACAAGGTGTCGTGGTCCGCGCTGAATCCCGAATCGTGCATCATGACGGCCTACGACAACGCGCTCTTCTGCTGGTTCACGCTGGCGGACGGCGCGCGCCGGGCGTTCGTGATCGACTTCGACACGGGCGGCAAGCCGATCATCACCGAACACGACGATGCCGCCTCGTGCGTCTTCGTTGACGTGGAAAGCGACAGGCTCTATCTCGTGGGAGGCGCGTGAGCATGGCCGTTGGGAGCAGATACGTGATTCTCAACTCGGACGGAACGGTGGTCGCGACAATCGGCGCGACGCTTCCGACCGCACAATGCCGAGCCTGTTCAAAGACACACGTCGGAGCCGCATCGTCCACGGTGCGTCCTTTCTACTGCTACGAGTTTCAGGTTGGCGGAATCCTCTACTACTTTGGTTTCGCAGGCGTCAACGGAACCATGGGCGGTTTGGCGTGCAATACGGACCTGAATCGAACCGCGACGGCGCCGTATGACTTTTCCGCAAATGGGATGCCTGCGTCGAACGAAACGTATGGCGTTCAGGCGGGCAGAACGCTTTATCTGTATGGAAGCAACAATCCTCCCGTGAGTCCCACGGCCGTCCTGACGAACGGAATGACCGTCTACAACTCGTCCGGGACGGCGTTCACGGTCAATCTCGTCTACGACATCACGGTCACGGCGGTCACGAATTCCGTTGGCGGAACGCAGGTCGGAAACATCGCGATCTACGACGGGAACACGCTTGTCGCGGGCTCAGTCTCGAAAACCGTCAAGTCGGGTACATCCACCTATTCGGCGACGCTTACAAAGGATACTCCGTTCGCGTCCGTGAAGATTGTCGCCACGGCGGTTGTCGGCACGACGAGTTCGAGCAAGTCCGCATGGCATCAGTCCTATTTCTTCAATGGGATGACGCGGGACGGTTCAAGCGTCAGCGACGCAAGCCTGACTTTTTCGGAGGCCACGGCGACATACGAGACGAACGTCACGGACAATGTGACATTCGTCTGCGACTACGGCGCGAAACACGCGCTGACAGTCAGCGTCGGCACGGGCGTTGCGTCTTCGACCGTCTCGTATTCGCGCCACCATTCGACGGGCGGCTACGTGACGACCGCCATTTCCCCGGTTTCGCTTTCGGTGGGCGGGACGCTGTACGTCGAACATGGCTCCAACGTCTCCGCGAGCGCGTCTTGTTCGTCTGGATACGTGTTCTCCACGGGCAACGGGTTCATCTCGCAGACGGACGGCGTGAACTCGATCTACGGCGCCAACTCGTCCTCGATCAGCGGCACGATCCTGTCCCTGACGAAGGCGGCGTCGTTCAACCTCACCGTCTCCACCTACACGATTTCCGTTTCCATCGCAGACCATCCGGAATGGGGCGAGGTCTACATCGATTCAGACGGCACGACCGAGAAGACGCTTGAACAGGGACGAATCTACACGTTCCACTTCGCATCTTCGCGGGCCGACTACGAGGCCCCCACGGTCGCGTCGTGGTATGTGAACGGGACGGCGATAGAAGGAAACGGCTACACGGCAGACACGCTTTCCGGAAACGTGTCCGTCACCTGTATGCTCGCGCAGAACGCCTGGCCGGTCGCGGTCTCGGCGGCGTCGAACGGAACGGCGAGGATTTCGGGTAGGTACAACAAGCAGAGCGGTGCGCAGCTGGCGAACACCGGCTATCTGCGCGCGGACGGAACGGACTATGTGACGATTGCCGTCACGCCGAACGCGCACTACGGCGTCGTGCAGGTGGCGAAGTCGAACAATCTTTCGGACTACGAACAGGGCGGTGAATACGCCTACTCGCTGTCGGGCGGGTCTGATGCGTCGATTTCCTTCTACTTCGCCCTTGTCGAGTGCGTTGTCAGGACTTCGACAAACGATCCGACGCTCTGCGACACGTCGCCGGCCGCAACGGCGCTTCGATTCGACGCGGAAACTTCGGTGAACGTCTACTGCCAGATCAAGGAGGCGTACATCGGCCAGTACCGCGTGGACTACTTCGAGGCGGGCGGCGCGCACTACGAGGCGGAACTCGGTGGAAGCGGACAGTACTACTACACCGTCTACGCGGCGATCCTCGGCGGCAACAGCGAGCTGACATTCGTTCCGCACCTTGTTTCCACGTCCAACAAGCTGACGGTGACGAAGAGCGGAATCCCGGCGTTTGCCACGGTTTACATCCAGATCGACGGCGGCGCGGAGGAATCCATGGCCGGTTCGTCCTGGAACGCGCAGGTACGGGAGAACCGGCCCGTGGTCGTGCGGGCGGTTGCCGCATTCGGCGGGAAGATCGACGCAATAACCTCAAGCGGCATGGCCGAACCGTCGATCACGGAGTCGCAGATTTCGTTTTCAATGCCGGCAAATGACGCGGGCGTCGATTTCGCAATAGCCGAGAGGGAAAAAGTGACGCTCGCCCTGTGCGTGGCGAACGCGACCGCGCCCGATCTGGCGGTCGGCAAGGTGACGCTGACGTGTCCCGCATCCGCGTCCGTGCACGAGGAGGTTTCTTCTCTCGCTCCGCAGTCGTTCAGCATCTACAAGGCGACCACCTACACGCTGACGGCGGACGACGCCGATGAGACCTACACCTTCTCGGGATGGTATCTCAACGATTCGACGCTCGTCTCGACGAATCTCTCAATCGCGATCAACCGCGTCGATCTGTCGTCCAAATACACGGCGCGGTATGTGTTGCGCACGGCTGGGACGATCGCCACGTCCTACGGCATCAAGAGCGGCGACAACGTGATTCCAACCACGCTTCCGTCCGATGCGCTCGCGTTCGGGCTGAAAATCGACACGGCGCCCGACCAGACGGACCCGGACAGGTGGGTTGTCGGCAACAGCCGTTTCATCGACTTCCGCGTTCTCGACAACGGCATCAGCGTTGAGGACGTCGTGACATACGTGTGGACTCCGGTGCGCGTGGACGTGATGGCGGGGGCTAACGATTCGTGGACGACGGTGTGGACCTACGACGCGAACAATCCGGATTCGCGCAAGGGCCGGTTCGTCATGCGCGACGCCGATATGCGCGTCCGTCTCGTGTTCACGAAGGTCCAGGCCGAAGGCTACGCACGGGTCAAGGCTCTTTTCGTGGACGGCAACACGGGCGAGATGGGAGAACTCTCCATATTCGCGACCGGGATGCTGTCCTACTCGTCGCTCGGCGGCGTTGCCGAAGCGGCCTGTTTCATCGGGCGAAAGGTCGTTCTTGCGGCGGCGCCGAAGCCGGGCCATGCCTTCGGCGGGTGGTTCAGGAAGGCGGCGGACGGCGCGTTTGTCGCCGTGGAGTCAAACGGAGCCGTCCTCACGGTCGATGCCGTCACGTCCGCCGGGATGGCATTCTACGCGGATTTCGCGCGGAGCGATTCGCACGTGCGGACGTGGAACGACGGGGCGACGGCCAAGACGTTCGAGTGGCGGAGCAAGGTGTTCGTGGGTGCGCAGTTCCTCGCCCTGCGCAACGTGCGCGTGTATTCGGACGCCTATCCCGTGACGCTGACGCTCATGACCGCGACTTCGCCCAACGGCTGCTTCGGCGCGGACGCGCACACGCTGTCGCTTACCATCACCAGCCAGACTCCGCGCCAGATACCGGTCCTGCGTCTTGAGAAGTACTTCGCTTTCAAGGTGCAGGGCGCGGCGCGCATCAACCACGTCGCGGTGGCGTCGAGCATGGAGGGGCTGAAATGAGCGCGAACCGATTCAACGCGGCGATCTCCGTGGTGGGGATGAAGGAGCCGAAGGTGCAGAAGGCGATTCTCCTTCTGCTGGAGAACCAGACGTTCCTGAAGGACACGTACGACAGAAAAGTGCGCGATCTGCGGACGGAAGTCCAGCAGCTGCGGCAGAAGATTTCCGGCAGATCGTAGAAAGGCAGGCTGAAAATGGCAGTCACGCTTCCAAAGGTCTATGGCAGTTATGATTCCGGGCCGACCGGCTCGACGAACAAACTTGAAACGAGCTACATGCCTCTTGACGAATATCACAGAGGCGGAGAGTTCGGATGGAGCTCGGGCCGCAGGCTCAACGCGCAGGCGACGGCGGGCGCGGCGGCGAACATCTACCGCCAGCACGCCGAGGATGCGTTGGCGCAGTCGCAGAACACGCTCAACACGGCCTACGGCAATCTCAAGGACGCGAACAATCCCCTTCGGTCCGCGCTGGACGGCATCATCAACGGCGATGCGGGGATCGACGGCTATCTGCAGCTTGCCACGCAGAACTACGGCAAGATCAACCAGTACGCCGAAGAGGCGAAGGCGGCGGCGGACGACATCACGAACTCCGTGGCCGACGTGCGGAAGAACGCCACGGACATCACGAACACCGCCGCCGCGCTGGGCGAATACGAGCCGCTCCTGCGGCAGATGGGCGAGACGATGTTCGGCGAGGGAAGCGGTCTCGTCGATTCCGGCAGCAACTACATCGACACGGGTCTTTCGATCCTCGGGCTCGACAAGTCGGCCGGCGGGCTCGCGGGGACGTACGCGCAGGTGCTGGCGGCGATGGACCCGTCGCTTGCCGTCTCGATGGCGGCGAACGACACGCGGAGCGCATTCGAGAAGCAGACGGCGGCAAACGAGCGTGCGGCGGCGCGGCGCGGCGTGAGCGCGGGCAGCGGCCAGAGCGCGGCGACGCTCCAGCAGGCCGGACAGGCCCTCGCGACGAGTCTGGCGGCGATCAAGACCAAGACGCGCATGGACGCGAACAAGAGCTTCTTCGAGGCGATGCGGGGCGCCGTGGCAGACGCGAACGCGCTCGGCTCGACGGGGGCCTCCATCGTCACGCAGGGCGTCAACGCGCAGGGCGCGGGCGCGGATGCGGTCAAGTCCGCCGCCGGTATCCTCGTCAACAAGGGGCAGCTCCAGTCGTCCGCCGCGCAGGCGAACGTGTCGGCCGGAAACCTCCGCGCGGCGCAGGCGAACGCGCTCACGGCGGCGGGACAGCTCACCACGGCGGGCGGGAATCTCGCGCTCGGCGCGGCGAACGCAGTCAACGGCGCGACGGCGAACCGCATCAACGCGGCGAACGTGTTCGGCAACCTCAACAACGCGGAGTTCGGCGCGGCGGCGAAGGTCGCGGATGGCCAGAACACGGCGGCGTCGTACTACGCCGGAATGTTCAACCAGTACGCGCAGCTGGCCGGGTCGCGCTATCTGTTCGCATCGTAAGGAGGAAAGGCAATGGCGGGATTTCAGGTCGCAAACTTCACGTTCGGCAAGAACATCAGGGACGACGAGCGCCAGCGCATGGCGATTGCGGCGCAGGCGGCGACCGCGCGGCGCGGGCAGGACGTTGCCGCCGAGACGGCGCGTCGCGGGCAGGACATCGCGTCAAAGGAGAGCGAGGCGCGTCTTGCCGAACAGGCCGCCGCGCGCGAGGAAGGCGCGCGCCAGTTCGACCAGCGAATGGGAGCGGAGAAGGAGCGTCTCGACGAGGGCGCACGTCAGTTCGACAAGGCGCAGACCCTGAAGGAGAGGGAGTACGCCGACCGGCGAAGCGACGTCGAACGCGCGCAGTCGTGGGACGACGCGCTCAAATACCAGCAGATGGAGAAGGAGGAACGGCAGTACCAGATGCGCAACGCGGAACTGGAGCGCATCCTCGCCATCCGCCAGAAGGAGGACGAGGAACGCGCCCACCAGCAGGAACTGGTCGAATCCGCCTACGGCAACGCCGTCATCGCGACGGAGCTTGGCGGCGGATTCCTCACGCAGCGGCAGGTGGCGGACTTCAACGAGCGCAACGGCACCACCTACAACTACGTCGGCAAGATCGATCCGACCACGGGCAAGCCGTTCTTGGACGGGAAGATACACTTCCTCGAATACGCACTGGACGACAAGGGGCAGCTGGCGGTGGACCGGCAATCCGGTCGCCCGATGCTGAACCAGGACAACCCGATTTCGGCCGAGTTCTACGGGCGCACGATGGACGGATACTTCGGGAAGTACAAGGACCGTCTCACTGGCGGCGGCATGAGCGAGGAGCGCATGCAGCTGGAACGCGACCGCCTGGCACAGCGCCAGACGGAGGAGGAGGGCCGCAACGCGCGGGCCGGAGGCAAGAACCAGGCGGCCAACGCCCGTCTCGCCGCGTCCGTCGCGAAGAACATGGGCGACATCCGGCGCGGGCTGAAACTTACCGACGAACAGGCCACGCAGTTCCAGACGTCGCTGACCAAGATTCTGTCCGATGCGTTCGGCGGCGGCGGCGAAGAGGCCGAAAAGCCGCTTCCAAACAGCGAAACAAAAGGCTCGACGCGGACGATCAAGGGCTATCGCTACAACAAGAACAGGACGAAGCGCATACCCGTCTACGACGATGGAACGCAGGGTGAACCCGAATTGGTCGGCGGCGCGGCGGAATAACCAGTGGAGTGATTGCAATGAACGACAACGAAGAGTGGGGCGAAATCGAACCCGTCGAAAGCGCGGACGAATTTGGCGAAATCGAACCTGTCGGCAATGAAAACGAAAAAACGGCCGAACCCGTCAAGTCCACGCTCATGGAACGTCTCGCGAAGCAGGACCTCGACGGCGACGTGGACGACAAGGACGACATGGACGAATTGGCCGGAATCGCGAACAGCGCGGGTCTTGCGGACTGGCAGGTGAAGCGCATCCGCGCGGAATCGAAGACGCCGGAGGAGATGCGCGCGGCGTTGGCGTACGTGGCCGGAAACCGCGCGGGCGGCGCGAACGGCGGCGAGAAGCCGGAAGGCGCGGGTCTGCGGAGCGTTCCCCGAACGATCGTGAACACCGCCGGAAAGATGGCGGTCGGGTTCCTGAACCTCGTCGGCACGGTGGCCGGGGGTGTGGACGAGGACGCGCGTCACGCCTACATGGAAGACGACCCGATGGCGAAGAGGGAGGGCGAATCCTTCGACGACTGGCTGGGGCGCGTGGACATCGACCCGAAGGTCAGGCGACAGGCCGAGCGCAATCCCGCCGTCCGCGAGAACCTCGAAAAGTACTTCCGGTGGGAGGCGCCCATCGCGGGCAAGGAGGGGATGCGTCAGGGTCATTCGCTCATGGTGCAGAACGGGCGCGAGGGAACGGACGTGGGCAACGCGATCATTCGCGACGCGAAGCGGCTGCGCAACTGGCTCGATGAGAAGACGCCCGTGGGCAATTCGGGCAACGCGGCGGTGGACTGGCTGGAGGGCGCGGCCAGCGGCATCGCGCAGTTCGCCTACATGGGCCCCGCGATGATCGCCACGTCCGCCGCCGAATCCTACCAGAACACGCGCGGCACGGCGCTGGAGAGCGGCAAGACGGGCGAATCCGCCGAGCGGCTGGCAAAGGGCGGCGCGCTCTTCGACGGCGCGCTGACGGCGGCGTTCTACTACGCGCCGTTCCGCCGGTGGATGAACGGCAAGGGGATTGTCCCCGTCCAGCCGGTCGAGAAGTTCACGTTCAGCGGGCTCTCCAAGGCCATGGGGCGGTTCAACGCGAAGCGCGAGTTCCTGAACCAGGGCACGGCGGCGCTCGAAGCGGGCGCGCTGATGGGCACGCAGGCGGCGGGCGACACGGTTCTCCGCCAGTTCGCGCGCGGACAGGACGTTGACCTCGGGGAAATCACGGTCGAGGGCGCGAAAGGCGCGCTGGACGGCGTGGCGATCGGCGCGATCATGGGCGCCGGGCGGATTCTGAACGCCCGCATCAAGGGCGCGCGCGACTACGAGAACGTCGTCCGCGCCGCCGCGCAGTCGCCCGATGGCCGTCTCATGCTGGCGCGGCTCAATCCCGACGGCATGATGGACCTGAAGCGGTTCATCCAGGAGGGAATGGACGTGGCGAAGGGGCAGGCGAAGCCCGCTGCGGACTTCGAGGCGGGGATGGACGGACGCGCCGCCCGGGGACGTGCGCCCGCGCCGGACTGGAAGCCCACCGAGGCGACGGCGGAGAGGTTCCGCGACCTGTGCGACAGGGCCGGGCTTCCGGCGGACGCGAAACTCGCCACGGACGTGCTCTTCGACGGGAAGGTCTCGCAGTTCCTTGGCGACACGCTGAACGCGCGATTCCGCAACGCGGCGAACGCGCGGCCCGAACACGCGGCCATTCCCGAGAAGCCGACAACCGACGCGGAGACGGGCCTGGAGGCGCCGCCCGCCGACGTGCCGCCCTCGCAGCCGCTTGCGGCGCGCGTGCGGCGCGAGTTCGGCGTGGAGCCGGTCGAGTTCAACCTCCCGCAGACTTCCGACGGAAAGCCCGCGCTCACGCCGATGAAGTGGCGCGACAACAGGACCGGGCAGGAGAACACCAGCAACCTCGCGCACGACCCCGGCACAGGCGTGACGATTCTGGAGGAGCCGGACGGGACGTTCTCCGTCCACAACGAGACGGGCGACAGCGACGGCGCGGCCACAATCGGCGAGGCGGTCGAAAAGGCGAAGGAACTTGCCCTGATGGGGCAGTACACCGCCCTCGACCGCGAACGCAAGCGCGCCGTCATCGAGGAGGAGCGCGCGGCGAAGTACGGCAGGAAGAACGTCGCCTACTTCAACACGATGGCCGAGGCGGCGGAGGCGTGCGAACGGGCGATCCGGCGCGGCGAGCCGATCTTCGGCGTGACGGACGCGAAGCAGCTGCGCGATCCGGCGGTGCAGGACCGCGACGCATTCATCACGGCGGACGGCACGACGGCCGTGATCCTCGACAACGTCCACGAGGTGGGCGACATCCCGCGCATCCTCGGCCACGAAATCGTGGGCCACGGCGGGCCGAACGGCGAGTTCGGCGGCAAGGCCAACGCGCAGGTCGTGTTCGCCGAGAACATCCGGGCCAAGGAGTTCGAGGACTTCAAGCGGCAGATCGTCGAAGGGAATCTGGGCTTTGTGCATTCGCGTTCGCTGGACGGCGTGAACCGCGAACTGGGCGAGGCGTTCGCGCACTACGCCTCGGCGAACCTCGACAAGGAGCCGTCCACGCTCGACAGGCTCGTGAACAAGGTGAATGACGCGGCACGGAAACTGAAGATTCGCAGGACCTACTCCTCCGCCGACGTGAAGACGATGATGGCGAAGTGGCGCGACGCGGCCAGGGGCGAGGGCGGCCAGTCGCTCGACCTCGCCGGCGGTTCGCCGCGATTCGACTTCTTCCCAGTGGAGAAGCCCGCATCGAATCCGCAGGCTTCGGCCGATGAGCCAAGGCCAGCATCTGCGGGCAAGCCCGTGACGGAGCGGAACATCGTGGAGAAGCTCACGGACAAGGCGGAGGCGCGGGAGATTCCGCTTTCCGAGGTGGAGGTGAGCGACATCCGCATCCCGCAGTTCAAGGAGAACGCCGACCCGGCGACGGGCGAGGTGGAGCCACTGACGGGCGAACCGTACGATCTGGTGTCGAACCCCATCGTGGTGATGGAGTTCAAGGACGGCAGGAAGGTGGTCGTGACGGGCCGCCACCGCTACGGACTCTACAAACGCGCGGGGCGCAAGACGATTGCCGCGCGGGTGATCCGCGAGGCGGACGGCTGGACCGTCAACGACGCAAAGGCAATCGACGCAATCGGCAACATCATCGACGAGAAAGGAACGGTAAAGGATTATGTCAGATACTTCGACGAAGCAAAGCCAAGCCGAGAGGAAGCCCGGTCGTCCGGATTCCTCGACCGGGCAAAAGGACAGCGTGCGTTCGGCATTTTTGAGGGCGCTACGTCGGATACAAGGCAGCTGATCGACTGGGAGGGAACCGGCGAGGACGGCAGGATTTCCGTCGACCAGGCAGGAATCATCGCCGAGGCCGCGCCGAAGGACGCGCATCCGCGCTTCGGGGCCGTCCAGCGCATTCTGACGCAGAAGGCGGCGAACGGGCTGCGCGGCAAGAAGCTCGGCATCCTCGCGCGGACGATGGCCGAGGAAGTGCGGAGCCGCAGGGAGACGCCGAAGGCCGACGGCTCGATGCAGCTCGACCTCTTCACATCCGAAGAAGACCTCGCGCTTATGGCGGCGGAGGAACGCCGGGCCGACTACCGCGCGAAGAAGGCGAACGAATACGGGCGCATGGCGGAGAATCTGCGCACGGCCCTCCGCAAGGGCGGCAAGCTCGACCTGAACAAGGGCTACGCAAAGGAGCTCGGCATCACCAACCCGAAGAACCGCGAGCAGATCGCCGCCGCGCGAGACCGCGCGGTGGAGCGGGCCAACTACTGGGAGAACGCCGTCCGGCTCGACGACGCGGACAAGGCGGCGATGGACGCGGAACTCGGCCTCGCGCCCAAGCCCGAACCCACGGCGGACAACAAGCCCACGACAAAAAGCGTGGACAAGACCGTAAGAACCGAACCGACCGCGAAGAATGCGGAATCCACCACGCGCAACGAGAAGGTCGAACGCGCGACGAATGCGATTGCCGGGGAGATTAGAAAAACGCCTGGGCATGAGAACGATTCTCCGGAAATCTATCGCAGGAGCGCGGACAGAATCGTCAAAGCCGTCGAAAACAAGGACGCGGAGACGCTGCGCGAAATGATGGAACCGATGAACAAAGGCTATCGCAAGGGATTCGCCGAGGTCACGGGAATCCAATTGCCATTGACGCAGAAAGGCACGCGCGAGGCGATTGACAGGCTCTGCGGCATCACGCCGGAGCGCCGCGCGGAAATCGAAGCCGGGAAGAACGCGAAACTGAGAAAGGAATGGGACGCGAAGAACAGGGAACACCAGATCGAAGACGGGCGGCAGGTCGTCGAACAGCACAAGGTGAAGACGTTTGATGGCGACATCACGACGCTTGATAAATTGATCGAACAGGGCTGGTCTCTTGAAAGGCACAAAGTGGGTGCGGTTGAACAGCCGCGCGTCATCGCTCCCGACAGGCGCAGTTTCTACAAGGTGCCAAAGGGGGCATGGGAGTATCTCGCGACGATTCGGCCAGTACCCAAGACGGGAACGGTCGAGAAGAAGACGGAACCCGTATCGGAACCAGTTCACGAACCAGCGCCGGAAACTGCGTCGAAGCCGTCCGCACGCGCGTCGTCTGAGAAGGCGAAGCCCGCGCCTACGCCGCGCACGCCGTCCATCAGGATGAAGGACGCGGTGGCGGAGAAACTGGCGCAGAAGCAGGAGGACGACCTCGCGGTCCTCTTCGACACGCCGGAACTCGGTCTTGACTCGACGACGCTGAGCGGCGACGAGGTGCGGAAGACGATGCCCGGCTACAACAGGCTCGACTGGAGCACGCACGTCGACAGGACGGGATTCGTCGGGCCGAGACTTGAAGCGCAGTTCCAGCGGCTTCTGAAGGAGCGCAAGGGCAAGGGTGACGGAACCGTTGTGTTCCTCGCGGGCGGAAACGGCGCGGGCAAATCGACTTTCGCCGCGCGGATCGAAAACACGCCGGACTTCACCATCGACTCGACGCTTGGCAACCTCGACGTTGCGAAGCGGCAGATCGACGCGATTCTCGCCAACGGGCAGACGCCCGTAATCCATTTCGTCTACCGCAATCCCGGCGATGCGCTGGAGGGAATCAAGCAGCGGGTCAAGCACGGCGGACACATCGTCTCACCGCTCTCGTTCGCCAATTCGCACGTCAAGAGCCGCGAGAATCTGCGGTTCCTTTCGGATGCGTATGGTGATAGAATAGAAATTCACATCTACGACGGCTCCGTGGATGGTGCTCCGGAGATAACCCTTGAACAACTTGAACAGAAAAGGAAGCCCGACCATGCAAAGCTCAGAGAAGAGGCAAACTTCTACCTCGGACATCTACGAAGAATTGAAACGGCAGGAGCAGATCGCGCGGGCCGCGCTGGAGGAGGCGAAGCGGAAGGGGGATCTGGAGAAAACGCGCGAATTGGGCGTGAAGGAGCAAGGCCTGCTCGGGCGGATGGCGCTGATAGAGGCGGCGCGGAAGGCGGAACAGGAGGCGGCAATGGAGGCGAAGCGCGGGAAATAGCGTTCGACACGCCGGAGTTCGACGCCGACCTCTTCCAGAAGCGCGTGGGCGCGGTCGCGAAGCTCGTCAAGACCTACAGGGAGAGCGGCGTGGCGGACTTCGGGACGCTCGCCACGCGCATGGCCGAGCGCTTCCCGGAGAAGTTCGGCGCGATGAAGCCGTATCTGCGCGGCGTGTGGAACGCCGTCGCCGACCAGATGGAGCTTCCCGACGTCTCGCGCGGCGCGGCGGAACTGGTCTATGCTAAAATAGAGGCACAAGCGAAGGAGGCGGAAAATGGACTTGGAGAACACGGAGACAATGGAGGCGTTCGCACCCCCGCCGCAGGTGGGGAACAATCCGGAGGAATTCTGGCCGGTGGACGCGTACGGCCTGAAAATGCCGATGGGCGAGTGGGGAGTCTCGGAACTGGGGCTGTTCCCCGACAGGTTCACGGAGTGGCTGAAGACGTCGCTTCGGGCGCAGGGGCTGATGGCGCCGGTGAAGCTGTTGGAGGAACTAAGTCCGTCGCAGATCGCCCAGGACACGAGATGGGCGAACGAGAGGCTCGGGGAGATTCTGCGGCAGATGGGGCACGTCCCTCGGCAAATGTAAAGATTGAGAAGCGCGCGGGGAAGGCCTCCGACAGGACGAAGGTGAATCCGCCCCGCCGAGACTTCGCGATGACGAAGGCGGTGGAGGACGCCATCGTCGAAAAGAGCGCCGCGAAGCGCATCCGCAACAACCTCGACGCAATCAAACTCGTCCGCGACCTGAAGGCGCGTGACTACGCGGCCACGCCGCAGGAACAGGAGACGCTCGCCAAGTTCGTCGGCTGGGGCGGCCTGCGGGAGAAGGTGTTCGGCTTCGAGCTCGAACGCGCCTACCAGCTCGAACGCGCCGGAGACGTCCAGGGCGCGAAAGAGACGCTGCGCCGCACGGGAGCCTCCCGCGAGGCCTACGAACTCCACAAGGACCTGCGGCAGACGCTGAACGACGGCGAATACGAGTCCGCGCGCGAATCGGCCTCGACGGCGTTCTACACGCCCGTGCGGTTCGTCCGCATCCTCCACGACGCCTTGCGCAATCTCGGCGTGAAGGGCGGGCGGTTCCTCGGCCCGTCGGCGGGCGTTGGCAATTTCGCCAGCGCGGCGGGCGCATACGAGAAGCCCGTGAACTGGCAGTTCGTGGAGAAGGACGTGTTCACCGGCGAGATGCTCAAGGCGCTCTTCCCCAACCAGCGCGTGACCGTGGGCGGGTTCGAGGAGACGAAGTTCCCGGACGGATTCTTCGACTTCGCCATCGACAACGTGCCGTACGCGGACATCCCGGTCAGCGACCGTTCGCTTTCGTCGAGGATGTTCAAGCTCCACGACTACTTCTTCGCCAAGACGCTCGCGAAACTGCGCTCGGGCGGCGTGATGGCGTTCCTCACCTCGACCGGCACGCTGGACAAGACCAGCCCGATCCTCCGCCAGTTCCTCACGCAGAACGGCGGGCGCATCGTCGGCGCGGTGCGGCTTCCCAACGGCTTCTTCGCGGAGAACGCGGGAACGGACGCGGCAAGTGACCTCGTGGTCGTGCAGAAGGTCAACGGCCGACCCGACAACGCGGCGTTCGAGAAGGGCGTCGAATACGGGAAGACCGAGGAATGGGTGCGCCGGAAAGGCAGGGTCGCGAAGCCGCTTTCGTACAACGGCTATTTTCAGGACCACCCGGAGCAGGTCGTCGGCGAAATGTCCGTGGTCAGCGGGCAGTTCGGTCCCACGCTCCGCTATACGATGCCGGGTAAGTCAGCAGCCGACATGTGGAACGACGTTCGCGCCGCCGTCGGGCGCGCGCTGGACGGCGTGGACAGGGACGCGCTTCTGAAGAACGCGACCGTCGCCGAAGTGCGGAACCACGCGCCGGTGTACGACGAGGAGGGGCTGCGGCAGGGCAACGTCGCGATGAAGGACGGCAGGCCGTTCATCAAGTCCGGCGACATGCTGGAGCCAATCTCGCTCCCGAACGACCGCGCGCTCTCGAAAGAACTTGCCAAACGGTCCAAATCCCCGAAGGACATTATGGACGGCGTTCTTTCGCTTCGCAAGGCCATGCGCGACGTGATCGACGCGCAGATGCGGGACGGCGTGACGGACGCCGACCTCGCGCCGCTTCTCGCGAAGCTGAACGAGGTCTACGACGGTTTCGTGAAGCGGAACGGATCGCTCCACGACAAGTGGGTTTCGCCGTTCGTCCTGCTCGACAAGGCGGACGGCAACCGTCTTCTGGCTTTGGAGCGTATCGTGAAAGACGCGGACGGCAAGCCCAGTATCGTGAAGTCCGATATCTTCTCGAAGCGCGTCATCTCGCGCGGGCAGAAGGCGACGAAGGCCGACACGCCCAGGGACGCGCTTGTCGTTTCCTATTCTGAAATGGGCGGAATCAGCGTCCAGAGGATTGCGGAACTTCTCGGCGTGGACGCGGACAGGGCGGTTGAGATGCTGAAGGCGGGCGGGGACGCGTTCGAGAACCCGCAGACGGGCCGCCTGGAGCCGTCGTGGGAATACCTCTCGGGGCGCGTCCGAGCGAAACTCGCGGCGGCGCGCGCGGCGGTCGAATCCGGTGAAGAGTCCTACCGCGCCAACATCGAGGCGCTTGAGAAGGTGCAGCCGCCAATGGTTCGCCTTGAGGACGCTGAAATCAAGTTCGGCGCGACGTGGGTTGACCAAGAGTGCATGAAGGACTTCCTGCGCGATGCGTTCGGAGCGGACAACATGCAGATCGACCTCGGCAAGAACAATGTGACGGGACAATGGAACTTGGATTTCGGCCGCGTCCTGAACGAAGACCCGTGGGGAGAGACGAGCTGGAGCCCGAGGGAGTTCGTCGGCCGCGTCCTGAACCACGGCTCGATGAACCACTACGTCGTCGATCCGATCGACAAGAAGCGGTATCTTGACGAGCGGAGGACGGAGGCGAACAAGCTGGCCGCCGAAAAACTGCACCATTCCTTCTCGCAGTTCATCCAGTCGAGCGAGAAATGGGCGAATCCCTGCTACGAACGCTACAACGCCGTGATGACGGACATGGTGGAGATCAAGCTGCCGAACAACATTCTGTCGTTCCGCGCGGCGGGGATGAGCGAGTCCGCCCTTGGCAAGCTGTTCGAGGGCGGCGATCCGGCGAAACCGAAGAAGGGGCGCGAGTACCAGTCCAGCGTCATCGCGCGCGGCGTCCTCGGCGGCGGTTCGCTGTGCCTCGCGCACTGCGTGGGCGCGGGCAAGACGCTCGAAATGCAGTCCATCGGCGTTCTCGGGCGGCATCTGGGACTGTTCAAGAAGCCGATGTACGTCGTTCCGAACCATATGCTCGAACAGTTCACGAACGAGTTTGTCGAGGCCTTCCCGAACGCGAACATCCTGAAGATGGGAGAGGACGACGTGAAGCCCGCGAACCGCAGGGCGTTCTTTGCGCAGGTTTCGAACGGCGACTGGGATGCAATCGTGGTGAAGCATTCCACATTTTCCAAGAAACTCGCAATGTCGGGCGAGTACCAGAAGGAGTTCATTGAAGCGCAGCGCCGCGATCTTGTGGACGCGATTGCGGCGATGAAGGAGGCCGGGGAGAGGATTTCAGTAGACCAGACGACGAAGAAGCTCGAACGTCTGGAGGCGAAGCTCGAACAACTCGCAAATGCCGAGAACCACGACAGCCAGATCGTGCCGTTCGAGGAACTGGGCGTTGACCAGCTTTTCGTCGATGAAGCGCACAACTTCAAGGGAATGCCGATCACGACGAGGCAGGGGCGCACGGGCGGACTTTCGCAGGGCGACAGCCAGCGTGCCGTCGATATGCAGATGAAGGCGCAGTACGTCCAGTCGCTGCACGGCGGCGACAGGGGCGTCGTGTTCGCGACGGGAACGCCGCTCTCCAACGCGCCCGTCGTCGAGGCGTATGTGATGCTGAAGTACCTCGCGCCGAACAAACTCCAGGAGCAGGGACTTGGACACTTCGACGATTTCGTGTCTGCCTTCGGGAGAATCACCACGGAAAGCGAATTCTCGCTCGATGGCAAGAGCGTGAAGGAGAAGGAGAAGGTTTCGGCCTTTGTGAATATTCCGGAACTGATGAAGCTTTTGCGCAGCGTCGTCGATATCGTGAATCCCGACCAGCTCAACATTCCGCGTCCAAGGCCGAAGTACCACATGATCGACGTGGACATGACCCCCGCGCAGGAAAAGATCATGGAAATGGTGGCGCGAGAGGCTTCCACGCCTCCGAGCCGCAAGGATCGCAACAAGTATTTGACGCTGACGCGAATCGCAAAGAACGCTTGTCTTACGCCGCGCCTCTTGGGCTATGAAGACGGCGGAAACAAGATCATCCGGGCCGTCGCGGAGATAAAGAAGGTCTATGACGAAACAGCGGACAATCGTGGCGCGCAGCTCGTGTTCACCGACATCTTCAACGAATCTCTCGCTTCAGGGCAATGGGCGGACACGGCCATGACAACTGGCTTCGGCACGACGCTGGACGGCAGGCATGAGGTCTTTGGCGTACTTCCGAAGCGTGGGAGCGGAACCTACAACCTCAACGAGGAAATTCGCGACCTTCTCGTACAGGCTGGCGTGCCGAGGGACGAGATCGCCATCATTCAGGACGTTGACAAGTCCAAGGGCGACAAGGACGCGAACAAAGGCGCTCTCTTCGCGAAGGTACGTTCAGGTGAGGTGCGCGTCCTCATCGGTTCCCGCCCGAAAATGGGCGAGGGGACGAACGTGCAGGAGCGGCTGGCCGCGATTCATCTGCTTCATCCGGGATGGAAGCCCGCCGAGGACGAACAGGCGATCGGGCGAATCATCCGCTTTGGCAACACCTACAAAGAGGGGCAGATTTTCTACTACCTCACGAAAGGCAACGCCAGCATTGGCTCCTACGAGACGAAGAACCACCAGTTGATCGGCGTCAAGTCAAAGCTCATCGATCAGGTGATGCACGGCGACGACACCGTGCGCGAAATCGACATGGACGAAAGCGCGATGGATCGCGACATGCTGATGGGCCTTGCGTCCGGCAACAAGGCGCTCATGGAACTTATCGACGTGAAGAAGCGCGTCCACAAGCTCGAACTCAACACCGAGTCCACCGCGTCCTCCGCCCGTCGCATCAAGGACCGCGCGGAGGCGAACGCCCGTGTGCTGGAGCGCCGGCGGGAGGAGTTCGCCGCCGGGCAGAAGGGGGCGGAGGAATGGCGCGAGAAGAACGACGGCAAGCCGTTCACGCTCTCCACGCCGGACGGACGCGCCATCGAGAAGGTGAAGGACATGGCCGAATACGTGTCCGCGCAGACGGTGAAGATTCTCACGCAGGACCGCTACGCGCGGCCGGAAAGAACCGTCCTTGGCGACTTCAACGGGGTGGAGCTCGTCCTCGCGTTCGACAAGTGGGGCGACGAGAAGTTCCGTCTCGCCGTCCCGCTGATCGGAGTTGCGCGCGAGATCAACTACTCCGGGTTCATCCCGGACTTCTCGCAGGCCGCCATGACGGCTTTCAAGGGCAAGATATTGGAGACGGTCTCGCCGGACTTCGCCAGGGCCTACGAGAACTCGCTGGCCGACATGGACCGGCAGGCGAAGAAGATGTCCGCCGACGCGAACAAGCTACAGAAGGACTACGAGGGGATGCGCGGCGAACTCGTGAAACTGCGCACGCGCCAGGCGGAACTTGAACGCGCCGTCACGCCGCTCATCGTGCAGACCGTCGAGGACCGCAGGATCGCGGCCTACGGCAACTGGATCATCCAGAAGCCGGCCGGAAGCGAAGAGTACGCGGCCCAGCGGGAAACCGACGCGAAGCGGCTCTCCGCGAAGACCGTGAAGGAACTGCTGCCGCTCATGGACGCGGCGGACTTCGCCAGCCCGAAGATGTCCGCGACGAAGACGGTCGATATTCGCCCGCACCTGAAACCGAACCGAAAAGGCGAATTCCCGAACGTCGATACCGTCCCCGCCAGTCAGGTCGATTTCGACACGCCGGAATTGACCCCGCGTACTTCCGTCACGGTCCCCTCTGGTCCGTTCACCACCATGCAGCTGGATTCAACACTGAGGGCCTTGTCCGGGAAGGAGATGCCCAACGATGCAACCGGCATGACGGCACAGATCAACGCAGTCCAGAGGCGCAAGATCGAAAGCAACGCGGCGGTCAGAAAGTCCGAGGCGAACGGATTCTCCCGCGACGAACACAACGCCGTGGCAAGCGTCATCGAATCCCTGTGGCGAATCGCCGAACCGGCCGCCACGCATTCCGAGGGCTCCGGCGCGCCGGGCGTCACGATCCGCAGATTCGTCTCAATTGCGCACGTCGGAGAAAAGGAGGCGTTCCCGTACCTCACGGTCAAGCAGACGGTGGTCGAAGGCGCGCGGATATACTCGATCGAGCTGGAGAAAATTGAAACGCTTGAAGGTACGTTAAAAGACCGTGGCCTTTCCTCTTCAAGCGTCGGCGGCATTGTAGCACGCCTGCGCGCGAAGGTCAACGGGGAACCGTCCGGAATATCGGAGCGGTTCGATTCATCGAACCCGGACGTCTCCTTCGACACGCCGAATCTCACCCCCGCCGAACAGGCCTACGGCGAGGCCGAGGACAAGACGCCCACCGAGAAGGTCATGCGCGAAGTGTACGGCATGACGAACGAGGAGATCGCGACCGCGCTGAAGGCCGCCGGGATGGAGCCGCCGAAGCACGTCCGCAAGCCGGACGAGACGGCGTGGAAGCAGGCGGAGGCGCTTCTCTCGAACACGTCCTACATGGAGAAGCTCTCGCGCGCCGTGGCGAAGTTCCCGCGCAACATCGCGGACTACGAGAACAACGCGCTGAACGTCCTCTTCCGCCAGCGTCAGACCGCCGTGAACGCCGCGCAGGCCTCCGTGGACCGCATCAAGGAGACGCTGGACGCAATCGACGCGGTTCAGAAGGAGGCGCGCGACGCCGAATGGACCGAATCGCGCAAGGCGACGGCGAAGGACTACGCCGCCGAACGCGCGAATCTCGCGAAGGCGAAGTCCCTCATGTTCGAGACTGGCCTTGCGCTCACGAGAAGTTCGTCCGAGGCCGGGCGCCGTCTGCGGTCCAATCGCGGGCTCATCGACCAGACGGACCACTCCTACGCCGGCATTTCTGGCGAGGTCGCGGCCATCGTCGGCGGGGCCGACAAGATCACGCCGGAAATGGACGCGAAGATTCGCGAGATCGCCAGGGACTTCGCGAATCTCGACGAGGTCGGACGCGACCTCGCCACGGAGCGACTCAAGGCCCACGCGGAGAAGATCGTCGAGCAGATCAAGAACGGCGGCAGAATCCGCAAGGCGGCGGAACGCGGCCCGGGCGACGAGGCGAAGCGCGTCATGCGCAACTACAACGACGCGCTCGCGCAGATCGAGGTCGGCTCGGCGGAGGTCGGCGGCACGCTCGTCGGGCTTTCCGACCAGCAGTACCCGGCGTGGGGCAAGTGGCTCCGCGCCATCGGCGAGTTTCACTGCTTCGAGAACCCGGACATCACCGAGGAGGAGTGCGTCAGGGCAATCGTCGAGGACATTTCGCCGTTCATGGACGGCGTTGACGACAACCAGGTGCGCGACGCGCTGACGGGCTTCGGCCACAACTTCCGCCAGTCCCGCTACGAGGCGCAGCGGCTGATGAACGACCTGCGCTCGCAGGCGCGTCTCAAGCGGCAGATGGACTGGATGGACGACACGAACACCATGCCGCCCCTGACCGGCATGGTGCGGGACGAGCCGTCGGACACGACGCGCAACCTCCAGAAGCAGGTTCAGGAGCGGAAGAAGGAGGTGCCGGACGCCGGACGCGACGCGCGGCGGCTGAAGGGCGTTCTCGAATCCGCCAAGACGCGGGTGAGGAACCGAATCGCTGACATGGAGCGCGCCATCGCGACGGGCGAGAGGATTCCGGGGCGTGAACGCACGGTTGCCGAGGACATCGAACTCCGCGCGCTGCGGCAGCGCAGGGACGAGCTTCAGAAGACCTACGACGAACTCTTCAAGACGGAGCGCGGCATGACCGACGAGCAGCGCGTGAAGCTTGCCGAGCGGCTGCTTTCGCGCGAACTCGGCCACGCGCTCGAAGACCTCGACCGCGCGCGGGCGGGCGATTTCTCGAAACGCCCGAAGCGTCCGTCTCCGGAAGCGCCGTCCCTGACCGTCCTGCGCGACAGGCTGGCGGAAGTCCGGGAGCAGATGCGCGAACTCAAACGAGCGAAGTACGAGTTCGGCATGACGCCGGAGGAACTTTCGGCGTACAACGCCCGCAGGATGGCGAACCGCGAGAAGGCGGTGGCGCGTCTCGCCGAGCGAATCGTCACCGGCGACATCCGCCCGCAGAAGAAGCCGCAGCCGCCCATGCCGCCCGAGATGCAGGATCGCTACGACGAACTCGGCAGGCAGATGAACCGGGCGCACAGGAAGCTTGCGGACCTGCGCCGCGAGGCGGCGGACGCGCGAAAGCCGAAGTTCGTCCGCTTCGTCTTCGACGCATACCGCTTCATCGACGGCGTGTGGAAGTCGGCGACGGCCTCCCTCGACTTCACGCAGGTCGGGAACCAGACCGGCACGATCCTGATGGCGCATCCAAAACTCGTGGCCCGGAACTTCGCACGGACGCTTTCGGCGTTCAGAAGCCAGACGGACGCGGAGAACATTGAACTCGATCTTCTCTCGGAGCCGTCCGTCAAGGAGGCCGTTGACAACGGCTGGCTGAAGTGGCGGAGGATTTCCGACGCGGATGGTCGCGGCGAGCGCGTGGAACTGTTCGACGCGATCGACAGGCCGTTCACGATTGGCGGAAAGACGGTTCGCTTGACCGACATCCCCGTCTACGGAACGGCCGTCGAGAATTCGGACAGGCTCTACGCCACGTACATCAACGCCGCGTCCGCAAGCCTGTACTCGACCATCGTGAACGACCTGAAGCTCTTTCCGGGCGGCGCAACCGTGTTCCAGAAGAAGATGCTCTGCGACATGGTGAACGTGATGAACGGTTCAGGCACGCTTTCCAAGGACGTGCGGCGGCAGTTGGGGAAGGTCTTCTGGGCGCCGGGGCTCGTCGATTCGCAGCTGAAGCGTCTGCTCGGCTACCAGATATGGCATCCGTGGACGGCTCCATCGGAAGAGGACGGTTCCGGCACGTTCGGCGAACGCGCCCGGATGTCGCGGATCGGGCTGGGCGAGTTCGTGCGCGCGAATCTCGGCGCGCTGCTCCTCGGCGGGATGCTGTTCGCGCTCTTCGCGACGGACGACCAGAAGGACGAATACGCCCGTGCCGGGGCCGTGAAGAAGCTCCAGATGCTCGTCGCGCCGCGCGTGCGGCACACGCAGCTCGACTTCACGGGCGGTTCCGTGGCGTTCCTCCGCCTCGGTGGAAGGCTTGCGTCCGGCGCATACGAAACCGCCACGGGCAGGACGGTGAAGATGCGGGACGCATTCGGCGAGGTCGCGCATTTCGCCAAGGGCCGTCTCACGCCGCTGGTGGGCAACGCATTCTCCGCGCTGTCTGGGAAGGACTACGCGGGACAGGACTACGGCGCGGCGGAGTTGTTGCTGTCGTTCGCGCCGATTTCGATTTCAGATGCCGGCAGGTCGATCTACGAGAATGGCATTCAAGACCGCGCCTGGGCTACGGCGTTCCTCGGCGCGACGCTCACGATGTTCGGCGTCGGCAAGGGCACGTACCGAAGGGACGACTACAGGATTCTCTCCAACCGGTTCCTTGAATCGAAGAAGGAGTTCGACGCGATAGACGGCGACGACATTCTTGATGAAAAGACCCGCAGTCTGCTTCTCGCCGACATCAGCGCCTCGAATCCGCTCATGCGCGACGACGTGCGCGAGGACATCGCCGCCGACATCGCGCAGATCCGCAAGGACGAAGCTCGCGTCCGGAAAGACGAAAAGAAAGGCTACGACCCCGACGAATCCCTGCTTGCCGAAATCGAGCGCGAGAAGGCCGCGCTCATCGAAAAAATCCGCTCTTCGCGAAGCAGGTAGTCACAAGAAAATCACAAGAAACGAAGCTATATTCGTGAAACACGAAGCATTTTCTAACAAAACATTATTCGTATTATGTGTGGTTATCTTCACTATAACTTCATTAAAACTGTTTTAATCGCACAATATTCCGTATTTTGACTCAAATACTAAATTTTGATATACTATCCGCCGCTATGTCAGATATTCGCGTTCGGTTCGCCCCCTCTCCGACGGGCAAGGTTCATATCGGCAACATCCGCGCCGCCATCTACAACTGGCTCTATGCCCGGCACACGGGCGGTAAGTTTCTGCTGCGCGTCGAGGATACGGACCTCGAACGTTCGACGCCCGAGGCGATTCAGGCCCTTCTCTCGTGCATGGAGTGGCTGGGGCTAGACTACGACGAGCCGGCCGTCTACCAGACGAAGAACCTTCAGCGCCACCTTGAGTGCGTCCAGAAGCTGCTGGCGGACGGCCGCGCCTATGAATGCGAGCGCACGAGCCGCGACGGCAAGACCGGCAAGGTCATCATGTTCAGGATGCCCAAGGAGGGCGTGCTCGCCTACGACGACCTCGTGAAGGGCCATATGGAGAAGAAGGCCGAGGACGTGCAGGACTTCGCGATCGTCCGTTCGGACGGCTCGCCGATCTTCCACCTCGCGAACGTGGTGGACGACATCGACCAGGGCATCACCCACGTGATTCGCGGCGACGACCATGTGGAGAACACCTTCAAGCACATCGAGCTCTTCAAGGCGCTGGGCGCGACGCCCCCGAAGTACGGCCACCTCTCGATGATCGTGAACGCGCAGGGCAAGCCCTACTCGAAGCGCGACGGCGCGGCGTTCGTGGGCGAGTTCCGCGAGAACGGCTATCTTCCCGAGGCCCTTTTCAACTACCTTCTTCTTCTGGGCTGGAACCCGGGCGACGCGCGCGAGGTGCTCACGAAGGAGGAGATGATCCAGCTCTTCGACATCGAGCGGGTGCACGTGACGGCGGCGAAGTTCGACATCAAGAAACTCCAGTGGATGAACGGCGAGTACATCCGCCGTGCGCCGCGGGAGACCTACCGCGACGAGCTGCTCAAGCGCGTGGCGGCGGCGGGACTCGCGATTCCAGCGGGTTTCAACGTCGATCTGCTCGTCGATCAGCTGCAGGTGCGCACGAAGTTCTGGAGCGACATCCCCGGGAACTGCGCCTATTTCTTCACGGACGACTATCCGTTCGACGAGAAGGCGGTGGCGAAGCGCCTGAAGAAGGACGGCGTGAAGGAGCTGTTGCTGGACCTGGCGAACCGTTTCGAGGCGCTGGAGCCGTTCACGTCCGCCGCAGGCGAGGCGATGGTGAAGGAGCTTGCGCAGGGAGAGGGCATGGGGCCGTGGGTTCACCCCATCCGCGTGGCGATTTCCGGGCGCGGCGAGGGGATCGGGCTCTTCGAGACCTGCGAGCTGCTGGGCAAGGAAAAGACGGTTGCCCGCTTGCGTCGTGCCGTCGATATGATATAATACGCGCCTCTTATGGGACAATTAGAAGAATCTTCCGAGCTCACGCTCGATTTCACGAAACTTGAGAAGGTCGGCGGGCAGGTCGCCGAGACGCGCGCGGCCGGTTCGGCGCCGTGCAATCCGGGCGTCATTCCGGTTGCGGTGCAGAACGCGGATACGAAGGAGGTCATCCTCGTGGCGTACACGAACGAGTACGCGATGAAGGAATCCTTCGCGAAGCGCAAGCTCATCCTCTGGTCCACGAGCCGCAACAAGTTGTGGTTCAAGGGCGAGACGAGCGGCGAGACGTTCGATCTGCTTGAAGCCTACGTGAACTGCGAGCAGAATTCGCTTTTGTACATCGTGCGGCCGTGCCGTGGCGGCATCTGCCACACGAAGAACAAGTCCGGCGC
This sequence comes from Kiritimatiellia bacterium, assembly GCA_051884935.1. Classification (GTDB taxonomy): domain Bacteria; phylum Verrucomicrobiota; class Kiritimatiellia; order RFP12; family UBA1067; genus RUG572. The sequence goes on from JBJEWG010000288.1 coordinate 27,391, forward strand.
GCCGCGGAACTGCTACTATCGGAAGATCGACTTCGATTCGCTGAAGTTGACGTTTGTCGATCCCTGATGATGCGTTGCGCGATGTGCGTTGTGCGCGGTTGAAAGAAAAGGAAGAGAAAGAATGAGCATCCTGATTGGTATCCTCTACGTCGTTGAAGTTGTCGTGTGCCTGCTGCTTGCACTGGTCGTGATGTTGCAGAAGCCGAAGGAGGGCGGCCTTGGCGGACTCGCCGGCGGCATGGGCGAGGCGGTGTTCGGCGCGGATGCCGGCAACGTGCTCGTGAAGGTGACGATCTGGCTTGGCGCGATCTTCCTGATCAACACGCTTGTGCTGGCGCGCTTCACCTCCAAGGTCCACGCGCGTTCGCTGATGGCGAACGAGGCCGCCGCGCCGCAGACGCAGCAGGTCCCCGAGATGCCGCAGCTGCCGGCCCAGCCCGCACCCGCGCCGGTTGCGGTGCCGACGCCTGCCGCCACCCCCGCCCCTGCGGCGGCACCGGCTCC
>JBJEWG010000289.1:0-5732 GCA_051884935.1 Kiritimatiellia bacterium
TCCCCACGGGCGACAGCGCATTCGAGATGGTGAAGGACCTCGACCCCCGCATGGGCCTCTGCCTCGACATCGGGCACAACTTCCGCGCTGGGCTCGACCCCGCCGCCTCGATCCGCAAGCTCCACACGCGCATCTTCGACATGCACGTGAAGAACGTCGCGTTCGACGCGCGGCGGAACCTCGCGAAGCCGATGCCGCGCGGCGACATGGACCTGTGGTCGGTGGTGAAGGCCCTCTGCGAGGTGAACTACACGGGCTGCTGTTCGCTTGAGTATGAGTCGTTCCCCGCGAAGGACGTCAAGCCCGGCGTGCGGATGGAGGATATCGCCGAGTCCATCGGCTACTTCAAGGGCCTGATGAAGGCCGCCGAGGGCTGCTGAGGCGAGGGCGGCGTTGAAGCGGATTGTTCTTCTCGGCGCAACGGGCTCGATCGGGTCCAGTGCGTGCGACGTGATTCGTTCGCACGCGGATGCGTTTCGCGTCGCGGCCATCGCGGTCCGCTCGAACCGCGCGCAGGCCGAGGCGCTGGGGCGGGAGTTCGGGGCCCCGGTCTTCTGCGGCGCGGAGGCGGCGCTTCAGGCCGTGGAGGCGGTTGAGGCGGATCTGGCGCTCGTCGCCACGGTCGGCCTCTCGGGGCTCGCCCCCACGCTGGCCGCCCTTGAGAAGGGGATGGACGTCGCCCTGGCCACGAAGGAGGTGATGGTGGCCGCGGGGGAGCTTGTCGTCGCGCGGGCGCGCGCGGTGGGTGCGCGCCTCATCCCTGTCGACAGCGAGCACTCCGCGATCTTCCAGTGCCTGCAGGGGCACGGCGAGCAGGCGGTCGAGTCGCTTACGCTGACCGCCAGCGGGGGGCCGTTTCTGGACGCGCCCGTGGACCTCGCCGCCGTCACGCCCGAGCAGGCGCTCCATCACCCGCGCTGGAAGATGGGGCCCAAGGTGACGGTCGATTCCGCCACGATGATGAACAAGGGCTTCGAGATACTTGAGGCGAGCGGGCTCTTCGGCGTTCCCGTCGACCGCATCCACGTGGTGGTGCACCCCGAGTCGATCGTCCATTCGCTCGTGACGTTCGCGGATGGCGCGACGCTGGCCCAGCTGTCGCCGCCTGATATGCGCGTTCCCATCCAGTATGCCTTCACCTGGCCGGACCGTCTGCCCGCCGTGCGCCGTCCCCTCGATCTGGCCGCGCTCGGCGCGCTCACGTTCCGCGCGCCGGACGAGACGCGCTTCCCCTGTCTGCGGCTCGTCAAGGAGGCCGCCGCGCGAGGGGGCGTGAAGCCCGCCGCGCTCAGCGCGGCCGACGAGATCGCCGTCGTCCGCTTTCTGGCGGGGGACATTCGCTTCACCGACATCCCGCGCCTCGTCGAGGCCGCGGTTCTCGCGTCGCCGGACCTTCCGTGCGATTCGCTTCACAACGTCATGGCCGCGGACGCGGCCGCAAGAAAGTTCGCCCAAGAATGGAACTCCTAGCCACAGTCGCCGCCATCGTCGCGTGCATTCTCCTCTTTTCGTTCGCGATCTTCATCCACGAGTTCGGGCACTTCCTCGCGGCCCGCATCTTTGGGCTGCGCGTGGACCGCTTCTCGATCGGCTTCGGTCCCGCCCTGTGGAAGAAGACGATCGGCGGCGTGGAGTACCGCGTCTCCGCCATTCCGTTCGGCGGCTATGTGGCGCTGCCGCAGCTGGACCCCGAGGGAACGGACGCCCTGCAGGGCGGCACGGGCGCGGGCGAGACGCTTCAGGAGATCAGCGCGTGGAAGCGGATCGTCGTCGCCTTCGCGGGCCCCTTCGGCAACATCGTGCTCGCGGTGCTGCTGGCGCTGTTGCTGGCGGCCGCGCCGGGGGCGCGGTTTGGCGAGGTCGCGCCCGTGGTCGGCTTCGTCCTGCCGGGCGGCCAGGCCGAGAAGGGCGGGCTCTGCGAGGGCGACCGCGTCCTTTCCGTGGACGGACGCGCCGTGACGGCGTGGAACGACGTCGCGGTGGCGGCGGCCCTCACGGGGGGACGGCCCGTGCCGTTCGTCGTGCGGCGCGCGGGCAGGGAGGTCACGCTTCAGATCGCGGCGGCGCACAACGCGGTGCTCGATTCCTACATTCTCGACGCAGATGCGTCCTTCCCCGCCATCGTGGGCGAGGTGATGCCGGGCAAGGCCGCCGCGCGGGCGGGGCTGATGGCTGACGACCGGATCGTCGCCGTTGACAAGACCGCCGTGGAGACCTTCGCCGAGATGCGCGCGGAGATCCAGCGGCGCGGCGCGGGCGAGCTTGAGCTGGGCGTCGTGCGCGGCGGGACGAATCTGACGCTGCGGCTGGCGGCCGAGTTCGACGCGGAGGCGGGGCGCCCGCTCATCGGCTTCAAGGCGGCGCGCCTCGACGCGCGAGCCTCCTGGATGCCGGACCGCAATCCAATCGCGCAGCTCAAGTGGGACGCGGGGCAGATCCTCCGCGTGCTGCAGGGGCTTGTGACGCCGAAGGAGTCGAAGGCCGTCGCGGGCGCCCTGGGTGGCCCCGTGATGATCGCGCAGGTCCTCTACAAGCAGGTGCGCCACAACTTCTGGGACGCGGTCGGATTCCTCCGCTTCGTCGATGTGAACCTCGCAATCCTCAACCTGCTGCCGATTCCCGTTCTCGACGGTGGGCTCATCCTCTTCGCGCTCTTCGAGCTGCTCTTCCGTCGCCGTCCGCCGAAGAAGTTCGTGGACGGGTTGACGATGGCGTTCATGTGGCTGTTTCTTCTGCTGATGCTCGTGCTCGTGTGGCGCGACATCGCGCGCGGGCGGCGCATCAGCGCGGCGACGGATCGCCAGGAGCAGGCGGTGCGGCGCCTCGAACAGCGGGAACGGGCCGCACGGGATTTCAAGCCGGCCTTTGACCTCGCGCCGCAGACAGGAGGGGCCTCGGCGAAATGACGACGCGCCTCCAGACGCGGCGGATGATGATCGGCCGGTTGCCGCTGGGCGGCGGCGCGCCGGTATCCGTCCAGACGATGGCGACGGCGAACCCGCACGACCCGGCGGCGCTGGGTGACCAGATTCGGCGCTGCGCCGAGGCGGGGGCGGATCTCGTTCGGCTGACGGTGCCGGATGTGGAGGCCGCGCGGGTGCTGGGGGAGGTGCGCGCGGCGAGCCCGGTGCCCCTCGTGGCGGATATCCACTTCGACTTTCGGTGCGCCCTAGCGGCGATCGAGGCCGGCGCGGACGCGCTGCGGCTCAACCCCGGCAACATCGGCGGCCGCGCGAACGTCCAGGCCGTGGCGCACGCCGCGAAGGCGCGGGGGGTGCCGATTCGCGTGGGCGTGAACGGAGGGTCCCTTGAGCGGGACATCCTCGCGAAGTTCGGCTCGGCCACGGCCGAGGCGCTGGTCGAGAGCGCCCTGCGCCACGTCGGAATGCTGGAGGACGAAGGCTTCCGCGACATCGCGATTTCGGTGAAGGCGAGCGACGTGCCGCGCACGCTTGCGGCGTATCGTCTGTTGGCGGCGCGGACGGACTGCCCGCTTCACCTCGGCGTGACGGAGGCCGGCACGTTCATTCCCGGCACGGTGCGGTCGAGCGTCGCGCTCGGCATTCTGCTCGCCGAGGGGATTGGCGATACGATCCGCGTCTCCCTGACGGACGCCCCGGAGCGCGAGGTGAAGGTGGGGCTTGAGATTCTGCGGTCGCTTCGGCTTCGGGCGCCGGGGCCGTCCGTGACGAGCTGCCCCACGTGTGGCCGCACGCGGGTGGACGTCTTCGGCGTGGCGGCCCAGGTCGAGGAGGCGCTTGAGCGGCTGCACGGGCAGACCGCCGGCGGCGTGTTCCCGAAGGTCGCCGTGATGGGATGCGCCGTGAACGGCCCCGGCGAGGCGCGGGAGGCGGATATCGCGCTCTGCGGCGGCAACGGGGAGTTCCTTCTGTATGTGGACGGCGCGCCGGCGGGGAAGGTCCCCATGGACGCGGCCGTGGCGCGCGTCCTCGCGGCGGCGCGGGACTGGATTTCGAAGCAGTGAAAGGGTGATTCATGGATTTCCTCTTCAAGAATCTCGCGGTGATACTCGTCTTTCTGACGATGGCCGCCTGCACGTGGCTCAACGGCGGGCTGCGGGTGGACTCGCTCGTGCCCACGCTCCCGTGGATGCTGGCCTTCCTCTTCGAGGGCATGCTCTTCTTCCCGCAGCGCCGACCCTACGAGGACGTCGTCTCCGCGCGGCGGCGCGTCTGGCGCGGCCTGCGCGGCGACCCGCTTCTCTACTTCACCCTGGCGTTTCTGCTTGTGCTCGCCATCCCGCTCGTCAATCGCGGGCTCTGCCCCTCGTGCGACTATCCGCTGATCATGAAGCTCTCCGTGCAGACGGGGCTCTCGGCGGAGGACGTGGCGAAGCCGCCAGTTCCCTTCGCCCCGTTCTGCGTCAACATCCAGGAGCAGTTCAACGTGCTGCTGTGGTTCCTGCCGGCGCTGACGGGCGCCCTGGCGGCCCGGCACGCGCTCTCGCGCCAGGGCAAGCGCATGCTCATGGAGATGATGGTGTGGAACGCCGCCGCGCTCGCCGTGCTGGGGTTCATCCAGCAGGGGAGCGGGGCCGAGTTTCCCTACTGGGGCAAGGCGCCCGCGAAGGTCCACTTCTTCTCCGTGTTCGCCTATCCGAACATGGGCGGGGCCTTCTTCGTGATGGCGTTCGCCTTCGCCGTGGGGCTGTGGCAGCACCGCGTGCAGGAGGTGGCGGCACTGCCGCGGCTCGACAAGGCGAATTCCCTGAAGGAGCAGACCCTGCACCGCTGGCTGCGCGCGCACTACCCGCTCGTCGCCGTGGCGCTCATCTTCTTCGGCGTGCTGTGCACGCTCTGCCGCGCCGCGCTGATGCTGGTGTTCTCCCTGGCGGCGCTGGCCTTCGTCTACTACGTGGTCTCGCTGCTCTTCTCGCGCCATGAGCGCGCGCGCCGCGTGCGTCATGCGGCCTTTGCCCTGGGCGGAGGACTCTTCTTCCTGCTGATCGTCTTCGTCTTCGCGCCGCCGGATATGGGCAAGGAGCTGGGGACGATCGACTCGGTCGGCGTGCTGGACCGCGTTTCCGGGAAGGCGCAGTACCACACGCGCGTCGCGACGGAGATATTCAAGGACTACCCGTTCTTCGGCGTGGGCGGATGGGGCTACAAACACTTCACGCTCTCCTATCTGAAGGACGAGGAGCTGAGCCAGCTGCAGAAGACCGGCGGCGCGAACGTCCACAACGACTACCTCCAGTTCCTCTGCGAACACGGCGCCGTGGGGATGCTGCTGCTCTTGGGCATCTTCCTGCTGCTGGCGTATCCCGTGTGCCGCGACTGGTGCCGCCTCTACCGGGCCGCCCGCTTCATGAAGGCGGGTGCGGCACCGCCGCCGCCGCGCGCGATCTACTGTCTGCCGGCGGGGGCGTTCTGGATTCTGCTGGGCGATGTGGCGCTGATCATCCACGCCTGCGGCGACTGCCCGATGCGCTCCGCGTCGGTGCTGTCGATGTTCTTCGTCTCCCTCGCCTGCGCCGAGGGGTATATTCCACGTGAGATCACGGAGGGACGCTAGCCATGAACAATCGAAGGGGGTTCTTTGCCGCGCTCGTGAACCCGCCGGCCGCCTCGTCTGCGGCTGAGGCGATGACGATGCGGCGCGGCGCCCACGGGGAGCAGGTGAGCCTGCTGGGCTACGGCGCGATGCGCTATCCAACGGTGGACGGCAGCCACGCCAACACGTTTCGGGGCGGCTCCAACGCGCCCATCGAC
>JBJEWG010000290.1:0-5703 GCA_051884935.1 Kiritimatiellia bacterium
TCATCGGCACAACTCGGGGTCGGTCATCGGCATAACTCGGGTCGGCTCATCGGCACAACTCGGGGTCGGTCATCGGCACAACTCGGGGTCGGTCATCGGCATAACTCGGGGTCGGTCATCGGCATAGCAGGGGGTGGCCATCTGCACGGCAGGACCCCGGCCTTGGGTCGCGCATCACCCCGGCTGAGGGTCGCGCCACACCCTGCCGGAGGGTAGCGCTACCCTCGGGCTTAGGGTAGGGCTACCCTCGGCCTCAGGGTAGGGCTACCCTCCGACAGGAGGTCGGCGACGGAAGGGCGGGAGTTCGGTAAGAGGCCCCTCGGTGGGTCAGAATGGCACATCTTTGCGGGTAGTGTGTCAATTTGGCACAGCGTGGGCAGTTAGGCAGTTGAGCAGTGCGAGCAGTTGAACAGTGTGAGCAGTTAGGCAGTTGAGCAGTCGAACAGTGCGGGCAGTTGAACAGTGCGAGCAGTTGGGTAGTTGGACAGTTAGACAGTTGAGCAACACCCATGCGGGGAAGATGTGGTATACTATGCGCGGCTGAAGGAGAATAAGGAAGATATGGCAACACTGGACATGCTGTGCGCAATCTCGCCGTTGGACGGGCGCTACGGGTCGAAGGTCGAGGACCTGCGGGACGTCTTTTCGGAGTATGGTCTCGTGAAGCGCCGTGTGGCGGTGGAGTGCGCGTGGCTGGCGGCGCTCTGCGCGAATGCCGAGCTGCCGGAGTGTCCGGCGCTGACGGAGGCCGAGGCGGCGCTGCTGAAGGGCATTGCGGACGACTTCTCCGTGGCGGACGCCCAGCGCGTGAAGGACATCGAGAAGACGACGAACCACGACGTGAAGGCCGTGGAGTATTTCATCAAGGAGAAGATCAAGGGCACGTCGCTCGCGCGGCGCGGCGAGTTCGTCCACTTCGCCTGCACGAGCGAGGACATCAACAACATGAGCCACGCGCTGATGCTGCGCGACGGGCTCAAGGCGCTGCGCGCCGCGCAGAACGAGGTGACGGACAAGATCGCCGAGCTGGCGCACGCCTACGCCGCCGTGCCGATGCTCGCGCACACGCACGGCCAGCCGGCCTCCCCCACGACGCTCGGCAAGGAGCTCGCGGTGGTCGCGGCGCGGCTGCGCCGCCAGCAGGACGAGATCGACCGCATCGTGCTGCCCGCGAAGATGAACGGCGCCGTGGGCAACTTCAACGCGCATCTCGCAGCCTATCCGGACATTGACTGGGAGGCACTCGCGCGCGGCGTGATCGAGGGCTTCGGCCTGCGCCAGAACAGGCTGACGATCCAGATCGAGCCGCACGACGGCATGGCGGAGCTCTTCGACGCGCTTCAGCGCTGGAACACGATTCTCATCGACTTCGACCGCGACGTGTGGACCTACGTCTCGATGGGCTACTTCAAGCAGCGCACGGTCAAGGGCGAGATCGGGTCCTCGACGATGCCCCACAAGGTGAACCCGATCGACTTCGAGAACTCCGAGGGCAACCTGGGCCTCGCGAACGCGATGCTCGGCTTCCTCGCCCGCAAGCTGCCGATCAGCCGCATGCAGCGCGACCTCACCGACTCGACGGTGCTGCGCAACATGGGCGTGGGGTTCGGCTACGCGCTCGTGGCGGTGAAGTCCACGCTGAAGGGCCTCGGCAAGCTCGAACTCAACGAGGCGCGCCTCGCGGACGACCTGGACCACAACTGGGAAGTGCTCGCGGAGCCGATCCAGACGGTGATGCGCAAGGTGGGGATGGCGAATCCCTACGAGCGCCTGAAGGAGCTCACCCGCGGCCGCCGCGTGACGGCCGAGATCATGAAGGAGTTCGTGGGGGGGCTCGACCTGCCCGAGGCGGACAAGGCGCGCCTCCTCGCGATGACGCCGGCGACTTACGTGGGTATGGCGGGGAAACTCGCCGCCCTCGTCTAAACAAACCAACCAAAGGAACAATACAATGAAGATGATGACGATTGCCGCCGCCGCGCTGTGCGGTCTCCTGTTCGTGACGGGCTGCGAGAAGGAGCAGACCCCGGCCGAGAAGGTTCAGGCCGGTGCGCAGCAGGCCGTGCAGGAGACGAAGAAGGCCGCTGACGCGGCTGCCAAGGACGCGGCCAAGACGGCCGATGCCGTTAAGACCGAGGCGAAGAAGGCCGCCGAGGCGCCCAAGGCCAAGTAATCCGGGTCTCGCTGGATTTCAGAAGGTGCGGACGGGGGGAGCCCCGCCCGCGCCTTTGTGCTATACTGGAGGGCGATGGCAGGCCTCATCTCACAGCACGTCATGGAGGAGATCAAGTCCCGGATCGACCTCGTCGATCTGGTGTCGTCCTATGGCGTCCCCCTGCGGCGCTCGGGGGGCGACTTCAAGGCGTGCTGCCCGTTCCACCACGAGAAGACGCCGAGCTTCGTGGTCCACCCGAGCCAGGGGTACTACCACTGCTTCGGCTGCGGCGAGAAGGGGGACGTCTTCACGTTCGTGATGAAGCAGGAGGGGCTCACCTTCGGCGAGGCGGCCCGGAAGCTCGCACAGCAGTGCGGCGTGACGGTGGAGGAGAAGGTGGACCCGGACGCGGGGCTGCGGGCGCGCCTCTACGCGCTCCACGCGGAGCTGGCGGCCTTCTTCCGGCGCTGCCTGAAGTCCGCGCCCGAGGCCGAGGCGGCGCGCCGCTATCTCGCCGCCCGGCGGCTGCCGGAGGAGTATCTGGAGAAGTTCTGCGTGGGCTACGCGCCCCTTGCGCCGGAGGCGATGCAGACGTGGGCGAAGAAGTATGGATACAGCGCGGACGAGATGGACGCGGCGGGCGTGCTGCTGAAGAGCCGCTATGCGAACGGGCGGCCCTACAACCGCTTCGGCGGGCGGCTGATGTTCACGATCTGCGACCGGCAGGGTCGCCCCGTCGCGTTCTCGGGGCGCATCCTCACGAACGAGAAGAAGGCCGCGAAGTACGTCAACTCCCCCGAGACGCCCGTCTTCAAGAAGTCGTGCGTCCTCTTCGGCCTCGACAAGGCGGCGCCGCACATCGTCAAGACGCCGGGGCGGCAGGCGATCGTCTGCGAGGGGCAGATCGACCTCATCCGCTGCCACGCCTGCGGGTTCGCGAACACGGTGGCCTCGCAGGGGACGGCCTTCACGGAGGAGCACGTGCGGATGGTGAAGCGGTGCGCCGACTCCGTGGTGCTCGTCTTCGACGCGGACGGCGCGGGGCGGAAGGCGGCGATCAAGACGGGCGGCGAGTTCCTCGCGGTGGAGCTGCCCGTGCGCGTGGCGACTCTGCCGCCGGGGGAGGACCCGGATTCGCTGCTGCGCGACCAGGGGCCGGACGCCTTTCGGGCGGCGCTGGAGAATTCGGAGTCCATCGTGCACTTCCAGGTGCGGACGCTGCTCGCGCAGGAGGCGCGCCCGGGGTCCGTCGATGCGGTCGCGCGCGTGAGCCGCGCGGCGCTGGAGACGATCGCGAAGTGTCCCTCGGCCGTGCTGCGCGTGTCGCTCATGAAGGAGGCGGCGGAGATGCTGGGGGTGCCGGTCGCCGCGTTGGAGGAGGACTTCCGGAAGGTGCGAACGCCGAAGTCGAGGTATGCGTCGCCGCAGGTGGCCCCACGCGCCGCCGCGCCGCGTCCGGCGGCCGCGCCCGAGCCGCCACAAGGGGACGACGGGCGCCCGGAGGATTTCTACATCGACTCCGAACCGCCGGAGGGTCTTGAGGATGCCGCGCCCGAGCCGCCGCAGCCCGCGGTTGAGCCGCCGCCGCCGGCCGAACGGGCGCTCTGCGAACTGCTCTTCGAGCACGAACGGGATGCCGCGCTGGCCGACCTGATCGTCCAATGCGCGCCGGATGCGGTCCTGTCGCACGTGTTCACGCGGAAGTTCGTGGCGGCGTGGCGTGCGGAGGTCGGGACGCAGGAGGCGGACGCCTTCGCGCAGCTGCGGCGGAACCTGCCGCCGGAGGAGTGCGGGCTGCTGGACGGCATTCTGCTGGGGAACGGGCGGGCGGGACTCTCGGAACTGGAGCCCGGGCAGATTCTTCAGGGACTGCTGCGGCAGCTCTGGATCGCGGCGGTCCGCCGCAGACAGGGCGAACTGCCGGCGGCCTCCTCGCCGGAGACCGACGTGCTCCGGCTGACGCTCTCCTCCAGGGCGCGCATCCTCCAACGCGGACCCTGGCCGCGCGCCGCCGCGCTCATGGTGCCCGAGACGCTGGCGTAGATTCCCGAGGTTCGGGGTTGACTTGTGCGACCGAATGGAGTATCATTTGCGCGTTTCACCGATTTCAGGTCAACAACAACTAGGAGTTTTCAGATGAAGATCAAGAGTGGTCTGTTTGCGTGCGCTCTCGCCGCCGCGTTCGCCGTTCAGCCTGTCCTCGCGCAGGACGCCGAGAAGGAATACGCCGGCGCGCCCGACGCCAAGTCCTACGGCTACACCGTGCTCGCCGTCGGCCTCGCGACGCCGCTGACGCTTCCCTGGGGCTTCGACTGGGACGTGTTCGGCCTCGACGTCAACCTGCTCTACAGCGACTGCAACAAGATGTACGGTCTTGAGGTCGGCGGCCTCGCGAACACGGCCCGCCTCGACATGTACGGCATCCAGGCCGCGCTCGGCTTCAACCTCGCGAACCGCACGGCGGTCGGCGCCATGGTCTCGTGCTTCAACATGTGCAACCGCACGGCCTATGGCATGAGCGTCGATCTCGTGGGCGTGAACCGCGAGTTCGAGGGTCTGTCGGTCGACGGCCTCTTTTCGATGACCGACGAGTCCTTCTACGGTCTCGACGTGGCGGGCCTCGCGAACGCGGTGCGTGAGGATATGTGGGGCTGGCAGGTCGCGCTCGGCGCGACGTTCGCCCGCCGCGTCCACGGCCTTCAGACGTCTCTTATCTTCAACATGACGGACGAGCTGCGCGGCGCGCAGGTCGGCATTGTGAACTACGCGGATACCTGCTCGGCCGGCTTCCAGATCGGCATCGTGAACCTGATCATGGATAACCAGGTCAAGTTCTTCCCGATCTTCAACTGCTACTTCTAAGACAGTTCCCAACGCGACTGTAGCTCAATTGGATAGAGCGTTGGCCTCCGAAGCCGAAGGTTGCTGGTTCGATCCCAGTCAGTCGCACCATACGAAGACGCCGCGCACAGAGCGCGGCGTTTTTGCTATAATCTGCCTTCATACATTCAAGGAGAAAGAAGCCATGTTCACACGTCGTATGTTTCTGGGCACGGGGTCGCTGGCGCTCGTCGCGGCGGGGTGCCGGTCCTTCGGCACGGGCTGTGCCGCGCCGGGCGCGAAGGCGAAGGTCCCGTTCAGGTTCGGCATCGCGGGCTACACGTTCCACCGTTGCACGCTGGATGAGACGCTCGCCTACATGAAGGCCCTCGACATGCACTACCTGTGCATCAAGGACTTCCACCTTCCCTTCAAGTCCACCGCCGCCGAGATCAGGGCCTTCCACCAGAAGTGCGCCGACAGCGGCGTGACGGGCTACGGCGTGGGGCCCATCTACCTGAAGAAGGACGAGGCGCGCCGGTACTTCGACTACGCCAAGGCCGTGGGCGTGAAGGTGCTGGTGGCGGTGCCCTACGAGGAGGGGATGGTGAACGGGAAGAAGCAGCGGTGCGCGAGCCGCGCCTGCTGCGAGGCGCTCTCTGAGCTCTGCAAGGAATACGACATCCGCGTGGCGATCCACAACCACGGCCCGGATATTCCGTACTGCT
>JBJEWG010000291.1:0-5665 GCA_051884935.1 Kiritimatiellia bacterium
CCACGATCACCCGCGGCGCAGGGCAGGCAGACGTCTTCTTCGCGCCCTCGGGGGAGCGGATCGCCGCGCCGAAGCTCGAATAGCCGTCCACGCTCGCCGCCGTCGCGCACACCATGTACGGCACGCCGAGCTCGCCGCTCGCGAGCTTCGTGAGGTCGTTCACCACGCCCGAGCCAACCGCCACGGGCACCAGATCGCCGTCCGTCGCGCGCCGGGCCCGCAGCGCCTCGCGCACCTCGGCGGCGTAGTGGTAGTCCGCGTGGAACGTGCGCCCGCCCGGCTCCAGGATGTAGTGTTCGACCGCGGCGCCGGCGGACTTCAGCTGCGCCGCCACGGCCTCGCCGGCGGCCGCCCACGTGCGCGGGTCCGCCACGATCACGGCGCGGGCCGCGCCCGGGAACCAGCGCCCGAACAGCGCCGCCGTCTGCTCCAGCACGCCGTCGCCGATTGCACACGCCTTCGTGTCCGTCGCGTACCGCAGCGCCTCTTCAATGCGTTCCTTCGACATTGCGTTCTTCCTTTCCGATGCGGGGGATATCAGGGTCTGCGGGTGAAGACCGCGTAGGCGCCGCCGCCGACCTTCATCGCGAGCGTCAGCTTGTCCGTGGCGGCGACGGTGCACGCCGGGCGCGCGCCGGCGTCGTCCGCGATCTCGGCCGCGAAGGAGCCGCCGCCGAGGAACGAGAGATCGACCGTGACCGTGCGCGGCGTCTCGCCGCAGAGGCCCGCGAGATACCAGGCGTCGCCCTTCCGGCGCGCCACCACCAGATGGTCCGCCACGTCGGCCGCCAGCACGCGCGTCTCGTCGTAGGTCCACGGCAGCGCCCGGACGAACGCCGCGACGGGGTCGCGCGCGGCCTCCGAGATCCTGCCGCGCAGAATCGCCGTCGGCCCCGGATAGGCGAGCAGCATCGCGGCGGCGTGCGCGTGCGTGCGCGCCGAGTCGAAGAACATCGGCGTGTAGTCGAAGGGGCCCGCTAGGCAGCGCGTGAACGGCAGCGCCACGTCCTGCCGCACGGGGTGGCCCCCCTCCTGCCCGCCGCCGCCCTCGGTGATCATCACGTGCGGCCACGTGCGCTCGAAGCCGTCCGGTATCTGGTCGTCGTGGATGTCGAGCCAGAGGCGGTGGCGCGCCGAGACCTCGGCCAGCGTGCGCAGCCACTCAGTCGAACGCTGCGAGCCATACGGCACGAAGCCCGGCTTCAGCCCCGCCACGCCCCAGCTCTCGTAGAGCGCGAAGAGCGCGTCCATGTCACAGGTCTGCAACACGTATCCGTGCACATAGAGGCAGAGCCCCATGTCGATCGCCTTCAGCTCCCGGACGAGCGACGGGATGTCGAAATCGACGCCGACGCGCCCCCCGTACGGGAAGGTCGGGTGATACGGCACGTGCCCCTTCGCGACCGTGCGCGGGTCGGCCTTCGTGTTCTCCTCCCAGCCCGGGTTCGCCTCGGCGAGCCCCTTGAACTTCCCCTTGCGGTACGTCTCGCGGTCGTCCTCGCTCCACGGCACCTCCGTGCCGTACCAGCCCCAGTCGATCTGCAAATAGCGCGCGCCGAGTGCCTTCGCGGCCTTCGCCGTGGCGATGAGGTCCTTCTGGATGAGCTCGCAGTTCACCTGGTCCGAGACGCAGAGGCCGGGCCTGATCCACGACGTGTCGGCGATCGCGTTCGGGTCGTTGAGCAGCTCCGTCAGATAGGCGCGCTCGATGAGCCCGCCGGCCGTCGGCGCGAGGATGAGCGCGCGCCATGGCGTCTGGACGAGGCCCCGCCGCTCCAACCCGCCGAGCGCGAAGACCGGCCTCAGCACGCCCCCCTTCGCCTTCAGGTTCGAGCGCGGGTAGTCGCGCACGTTCGCCTCGATCAGGCTCGCATACGCGCCGTTCGGCAATCGCATCGTGAACGGCATCCGCCAGGCGGGCGCAGGGTCGAGTTCGGCGAGGGGCCTCGGCGCGCGCGGGAACGTGGACTCCGTCCCCGGGATGCACCACGCGGCCGTCCCCGCCGGCATCGTGATGGCGGACTCCTCCCCCGCGCTGTACGGCTGGCCGTAGCATCCGCCCAGGTACGACGCCCGCACGGCGACGCCCTCGTTGTAGACGCGGATCGTCACCGTGTCGCGCACGCGCCCGTCGCCGCCCTCCTTCAGCGCGACCTCCAGCTCGCGGTAGTTCTCGGGATAGGCCGCCGCCGTGCCCCACACGGGCCGCACGGACGACGCCACGGTCCGCACGGGATTCGTCGTCGCGACGGAGAAGTTCCCCCGCCGCAGCGCGACCGTCATCTTCCCGACGTCGCCCCCCGCCGTTCGGATGGCCGTGGTTGGCACGCCTGCGGGCGTATCGAATGAACACGAGATTTTCCCGTCCGGCGAACTGAGCGTCAGGGCGGCCAGCAGCATGAATGGCGTTGTCATGGCGGAATTATACCATATTTCATTCCGCCCCCACGGCCCCGCCAGGTCATGGAGGTCAACGGTGGAAAGGGCCGGATGCCGCCGAGCCGCCGCCCGGACGCTACCGGACCCACCGCCCCAACGCCGCCGAGCCGCAGCCCGAGTGATGCTGGAGGCTGCGGCATTCTCCTCCCGACGAAACGGTCAATCAGCACCGACCCAACGGTCAAATCCCCCCGACATCCGGGGTTTGGTTGCGCAACCAAATAAATTCACTTGCGCAAGTGAACAAATTTAGTTGCGCAACTGAATTCATTCTCTTGCGCAACCCAGCCCCAGATCGCCCCGACACTTGACCGGAGGGTGGCGCGACCCTCGACCGGGGTGTCGCGCAATATGCGGTGACTACAGACCAACCTGCCGCTGCTGCTGGGCGTTGTAGCGCGCGCCGACGACGGGAATCGCGGCGACGGCGGCTTCCAGTTCCGCCCACTCCGCCGACGAGAGGGCGAAGTCGAGCGCGTGCAGGTTCTCCTCAAGATGCGCGAGCTTCGTCGTGCCCGGGATCGGCACGATCCACGGCGCCTTCTGTAGGAGCCAGCCCAACGCGACCTGCGCCGACGTCATGCCGCGCGTCCGTCCGAACTCCTGCAACACGTTGACGATCCGGGTATTCGCGCGAATCGCCTCCGGCGTGAAGCGCGGCAACGTTGGACGATTGTCGTTCGTCGGGTCGAAGCGCGTATATTCGTTGATGTCCCCGCCGAGGAAGCCGCGATTGATCGGGCTGTACGGCACGAAACCGATTCCGAGCTCGCGGCAGATGTCGAGAACGCCGTTCCGCTCCACGTCGCGGTGCATCAGGTGGTATTCGCTCTGAATGGCGGTCAGGGGGCAGACCGCGTGCGCCCTGCGAATCGTCTCCGCGCTCACCTCGCACATGCCCCAATGCCGGACCTTGCCCTCGCGGATCAGCTCGCCAAGCGTTCCCGCCACGTCCTCGACCGGCACGTTCCGGTCGAACCGATGCTGGTAGAACATCGGCAGCGCATCGAGGCGCAGCCGCCGAAGCGACTCCTCGCAGTACCGGCGGATCGTCGCGGGGCGGCTGTCCTGTCGGCCCGTTCCCCTGCCGTCAACGACCTCGTGCCCGAACTTGGTGGTTACGTTGATCTTGTCCTTGAACGGCGCAAGCGCCTCGCCCGCCAGCAGTTCATTGGAGAGCGGACCATAGATGATCGCGGTGTCGAACAGCGTCACGCCGCGATCGACCGCCTCGTGCAGAAGGCGGATGCAGGCGTCCTTGTCCGGGTGGCGGCTGCGGTGATGGGTCATGCCCATCACGCCGAACCCGAACGCGGAGACGGTGAAGGCGGCCGTGCCGCTCCCCAGCGTGCGCATCGGCAATTTTGTCCCCGTGCCGGCTCCGGTTCCAGCGGTCGCCGTGGTAGACCGACCCAACGCGAAGCCGAGCAAAGCGGCCGATTTCAGAAAACTCCGTCTATTCATTGAATGCCTCCTTGGTGCCTTCACACGCCCTTTCCCAGCCGATAGGCCGCGTCCGGATATTTCGTCTGGCCGATCGCGCCAATCGGCCAGACGCCCGGGGCGATGATCTGCCCCGCATCCGTCCAGCCGAGATAGTTCAGCAGCGTCTCGTAGTGCGACACGATCGGCTTCGCCTCCGCGGCGGCGGTATTGGCGTACGTCATCATCAGCACCGCCTTCTTCGGCACGTGGATCTTCCCGTTGATGGAGTAGAAGCGGTCAATCACCGCCTTCAGCTGCGCCGAGAGGCCAAAGTAGTACATCGGCGTGGCAAAGGCCACCAGCTGCGCATCGACGATGTGCGTGCGGATAAACGCGAAGTCGTCCTGAAACACGCACGGGCCGTTCATTCCGCAGCGATTGCAGCCGATGCAGGGATGCACCTTCTTGAACGCCGCATCGAAGCGGACGACTTCGTGCCCGGCCTCGCGCGCGCCCCTGATGAAGTGGTCCGCCAGCGTGTTGGAGTTTCCGTTCCTCCGGGGCGACCCGGTGATGACCAGTATTTTCATCTTGTCCTTTCCGTGTTCCAGTTTTTCAGTGTCCGCGCTCTCCTCGTTCGACGAACGGCCAAGCAATACCGTTCCGGTGACCGCCGCCGTCGCCGTCAGAGATGTTCTAAGAAAGTCCCGTCGGTTCATTGAATGCCTCCTTGGTGCCTTGAACTGCCCAACATCCTAGCATCTGCCGGAAGATATGGCGAATACTTACTTGGTATGGCGCTCCATGCTTGACGGGCATACGTCGAACGTGCTATAACCTGCGCCGAATACAGGAAGGCACTATGGAACTGAGACTGCTTCGATACTTTCTCGCGGTCGCGCGCGAAGGCAGCTTCACGGGCGCGGCGGACTATCTTCACGTCACGCAGCCGACGCTCTCGCGCCAGATCATGGACCTTGAAGACGAACTGGGCCAGACGCTCATCAACCGCGAGTCGCGCCGCCTCACCCTCACGCCCGAGGGGATGCTGCTGCGCAGGCGCGCCGAGGAAATCATGGAGCTCGTGCAGAAGACGAAGGCCGAGTTCAGCGCCATCCGCGAGAACGTCTCGGGCGAGGTCTACATCGGCGGCGGCGAATCCAGGGCCATGGAACTGATTGCGGACGCGGTCAGCGACCTGCTGCACGACTACCCCGACATCCACGTCCACATCCAAACCGGCGTCGCGAAGGACGTGATGGAGCGCATCGACAGCGGCCTTCTGGACTTCGGCGTGCTGCTCCACCCGGTCGACATCGCCAAATACGACGGCATCACCCTGCCCGTGCGCGACCAGTGGGGCGTGCTGATGCGAAAGGACAACCCGCTCGCCGCGAAGAAGTCCCTGCGCCCCGGGGACCTTCGCGACGAACCGCTCAGCTCCCCGCGCATCAACCTCCGCGCCGGTTCCGTGGAGAATCCCTTCGCCAAGTGGTTCGGGCGCGGTTTCGACAAGCTGCGGATCGTGGCGACCCACAACCTGCTGCACAACGCCTCGCTTCTCGTGGAACGCGGCGCGGTCAGCGCGCTGACGCTGATGTCGAGCGAGAGCATCGCGCACGGCGACCTCTGCTTCCGCCCGCTGAACCCGCCGCTGGAGTCGGCGTCAAGCGTCGTCTGGAAGCGGCACCAGAACTTCTCGAAGGCGGCGGAGCTGTTCCTGAATCTGCTCCACCGCCGTTTCGACGCCCCTACCGCAGGATGAGCACCGTCGCGTGCTGGTAGCCGAACTTCAGCGTGC
>JBJEWG010000292.1:0-5594 GCA_051884935.1 Kiritimatiellia bacterium
GAGGATGTTCGTGGCGGCCTCCCACACGCCGTGGTGCCCGCTCACGAGGAGAATCGGCCGGTCGGTCTCGTCCAGCAGCAGCCTCACCGTCTCGGGCGCGCCGCCGGAGACGTCGAGATGCGCGCGCCAGTTCTCGCGGGTGACGACGTGCGGCACGCGCAGAGCTTCGCAGATGTGCCCGACCAGATGCCCCCAGCTCGCCCGGGCGATCCGCGCGGCCTCCTTCGGATCGTCCGTGATGCCGGCCTTGAGGATGTTGTCGATGGCGATGCGGCGCCGCTTCGGGAATAGCGGGAAGATCAGCCGGGCGAAGGCCGCCCCCCAGTCGTAGGCGTGTCGGTCGACGAAATTCATTCGCGCACGACTTCGTAGAGCATGCGGGCGCCGTTGGGCCCCTTCACCGCGGCGGTGAAGACGAGCCGCCCCCCATCGACCGAACAGGGCATCTTCTCCAGACGCCGCCCCGTCGTCTCAAGCGCCCAAACGGCGTACGCGGACGGGTCCGCGAGGGCGAGCGACACGCGCGCCGCGCCGCTGCGGACGACCGGCGGATACGTGCCCCACCGCAGCAGCGTGCGCTTCTCCTTGTCGGCGTAGACGTTCCCGTTTGCCTGCACGTCGGTGAGGTGCGTCACGAGGATGCGCCGGGACTGCGGAATCGCCTGCCCGTCGAGGGAACTCGCCCAGACCGTCGTCGCGACGTCGCCCGCGTCGAAGGAGACGGCCCCCGACTCGATGACGCCGCCCGGCGTAAAGCCGCCGGACGTCTTCGGCGTCACAATGCGGAAGGCGCCGCGCGCGCGGTCCAGTTCGATGGCGGCGTTCGGCTTGAGCGCGACGGGCGCCTGATTCGCCTCGAACTGGTCCTTCAGCGGAACGGTCGTCACGCCCGGCACCGGCGCGAGGGCCGTGCCCGTGCGGATCTGCCACGCCGCGTCCCGCCAGCGCGGGACGACGCCCGTCGGGCGACCGCTCGCGGGGAGGAACGTGTCGGGCGTCACCTGGTTCACCACCATGTCCGCAAGGGGCTGCAGGTCGCCACGCAGGAAAAGGCAGAGGCTCGCGCGGTCGCCGGCCTGCCCCAGCGGGTCGCTCGCGACGTCGAAGTAGCCCGGCGCGCCCGTGCGGTCGCGCATGTTGTCGAGGCCGTGCGAATAGGCGAAGCGCCAGAGCCCGTCCCAGTCCTGCAACGCGCTCATCGCGCCCGTCATGATGCCGCCGACGCCGCGGAACATCCCCGGCCCGGAGAAGTTCCACTCGGTGATGCAGAACGGCTTCGTGGGCATCCGCGTGTAGGCGCAGGCGACGGGGGGAAGGCTCTCGGCCAGGACGGGGTTCGCGTTGCCGCACCAGGAGGGCAGCGACCAGGGGCGCGCCAGGAACGACGGGTGATCGACGTAGAAGTGGTCGTCCACGTAGTCGTAGAGGTCCTCGCGCACGGCCATGAGGGGCGTGTAGTGCCCGCCGCAGTTCTGGTTCGTGAGCAGCGCCTTCACGCCCAGCTCCTTCAGGAAGGCGCGCTGGCGCGCCACGAGCCGCCGCTCGATGTGCGCCATGAAGGCGATGAGCGCGGCGTTGTTCCAGGCGGGTATCTTCTCGGGGTCGTCGCACCCCTTCGCGTAGCCCGCGTCCCGCGCGCGCATCTCGGCGAGCCAGGCGGCCCAGGCCTTCTTCAGCGGCTCCTCGTGCTTGAGGCTCTCCCAGCACCAGGTGAGGTGCCCCTCGTTGATGAGCGAGATGAGCGGCAGCCCCGGCTCGTCCTTGTAGGCGCGCCCGGTGTATTTGTTGACGTGCGTGAGCAGGTTCTTCGTGAACGCGGCCCAGTTCCGATAGGCGCCCTCGTGCACGGGGATGAGGTTCTTGTATTCCTGCTGCCCCACGCGGCCGTCGCGGTCGATGCCGATCGCCCGCCAGGCGACGGGCCGCGTCGTGAAGAGGTCGGTCGTGACGTAGACGCCCTTCTCGATCAGCTTCGCGAGCAGGTAGTCGAGGCGGTCCATCCGCTCCGGGTTCAGCGCGAGGCCGTCCGCCGCGTCCTTGACGACGCCATTGGCCGATTCGTAGTGGTGGATGCGCACGGTGTTGTAGCCGAGGCGCACCAGCCGCGTCACGAGCTGGTCCGCGAACGCATGGTCGGGGAAGTTCGCGTCGAAGCAGAGGTTGACGCCGTAGAAGCGCTGCCTGCGGCCCGGCAGGTTCTCGAACTCGAAGTGCCCACCCACGGACTTCAGCCAGCCATGCTTCCCGGCGGGCGCGTCCTGAAGCCCCTGGTTGGAGAAGTCGAGGGCGCTGCCCGCCTCGATGTCCTTGCGGTAGTCGAGCGGAATCCACTCCTCACCCGCCTGCACGACGACGGGCCTGTCGATCGAGACGTTCACGCCGTCTTTGGAGGAGAGGATGCAGAGGAAGGTGCGCTGGTCGCCCGCGTTGAACCGCGCGCCGCCGCCCGGGTAGATGCGCACGGAGATGGTCTGCACCCACGTCCGGTCGTCCTGAAGCATCACGTGCGTCGGCTCCGGGAACGTGAGCCGGAACGCATCGCGCCCGAGCGGCGTGAACTCGATCCAGGCGACCTCGCCGCTCCAGATGCCCACGGTCTTGCCGTCCCAGGTCTTCGAGATCGTCCCGGCCTTGCCGACGGAGGTCTTCCACGTCGCCCCGGCGCAGGTCTCGCAGGGCAGCGAGAGGTTCAGCACCAGCGCCTCGGGCTTCTGGTCGAGGTCGCTGGTCACGGTGGCGCTCAGCGCGGCGCGCCCGCCGTCGATCGGCAGCAGCGTGGCGCGGCCGTGGGCGCACTTCCGCTTCTCCTCGAAGAACTCGAACGTCGCCGTCCCGGTCGCGGGGTCGGGGAACGCGAAGTCGGTCCGCACGCCGGTCGCCGTCCCCCTCCATCCCGCATGGTGGATCGTCATGGCGAGCCGCGCGCCGGTGTCGCCCACGCGCACGTCGCCGTTCATCCCCATGCCGAGCTCAAGCGGGGCCGCCGTCAGCGCCGCCGCCGCGCACACCACACCCGCGAACAGAACCTTCGCCATATGCCGTTCCCCTTTCTGGTTGAAACTCTATTCGGCCTGAAGCAGCAGACCCGTCTGGGCGATCTCCGCCGCGTCCAGCGCGTACACGGGGTCGAGCTCCACGGCCACCTCCTCGGCGACCTGGATGCCCGCCTTCGCGAGCTGGCGGCGCCACTTCGCCTGGAGGTCGGCCCTGCACGTGGCGGGCGAGTCCTTGCCCTCCGCGTTCTTGACGGGCGAGAACTCCTCGCGGCGGTCGAACGCGAAGCACGTCACGCCCTTCGCCTCCGGCAGCGCGTCGAAGATGAACTTCTCGAACTTGTAGCCGTTCGGCTCCGTCGCCTTGACGACGGCCCCCTTCTCGTCCACCGTGGCGATCTTCTTGTGCGCGAGGTGCAGCGGCATGTCCTTGGCGGCGAGGCGCTCCAGGAACGCGCGGTCGAACACGTGGATGGCCGGCGAGCCGAACTTGAAGTAGAGCTCGCCCGTCTTCGTGCGGCGGTTGTTCATCTCGTCGGTCATCTCGGTGTACTCGATCATGTCGAAGTGGCCGTCGCGCTTCACGACCATGCCGAGCCCCTCGTTCGGGTCGCGCTTGGCGCAGAGCTTGAGGGAGTATTCGCTCTTCTCAAGCGTGTGGAGGCCGATGAACGCCGGGTCGGCGATCTCGACCATCGGGTTGTCCACCTGGAAGTAGAAGAGCGTCCTCACGCCGCGCGCCTTCATGTCCGCGAAGCACCCGTTCGCCTTCAGCGCGCTGATCATGCCGCCGTGGCCGTCCGGGCTCATGAACACGTGCCCGGGCGCGTCGAGGATGATCCTGCCGTCGGCCGTCATGCCCGGCCACATCCCCTGGCGGAAGAAGACCACGTCGTCGGCGTTGAGGCCGAAGTACTCGTTCTCCTCGAAGTGCCGCACCGTCGCGTCGTAGTTCGCCTCGCTCGTCATCACGTAGAACGGAATGCGCGTGGCGTACTTGACGGAGGCCGCGAGCACCTTGCGCGCGTGGAAGTAGAAGAGCGACGCGCCCGTCACGGGGCCGATCGAATACGCCCCCTTCGGCCCGTCGTACCCGAGGCGGCTCCCTTGGCCGCCCGCGACGAGCAATACGCCCACGTGCCCGGCCGCGAGCTCCCGCTCGCCCGCGGCCACGGCCCTCTTCAGCGCGGCCCCCTTCAGCTCGGCGACCCTCGGCGCCGTGGGGCGCCCCTTCTTGACGGCGGCGGCCGGCGTCCCGGCCCCCGGCAGCATCTTCTGGCACCGCCGCACCTCCTTGAAGTCGATGGCCGCGATCTGCGCGAGCAGCGCCTTCCGCTGCGCGGCGGTGAGCTTCTTCCAATACCGCAGCAGCTGTTCCTGGCCGTTCTTCTTCAACAGCGTCATCGCCTCTTCGTACGTCATTTTTCCTCTACCTTTCTTGGAATCAAATCATCTGCGGCTCCGACGGACCTATTTCCTCGCCTTCGCGCCCCGCGCCATCAGCTCGTCCACGATCCGCCCCACCTCGGCCTTGGGCGTCTTCACCGTCAGCACGAAGTGCGAGCCCTTCTCGTCACGGGTCCAGTGGTTGCGCCCCTTCGCATCGACGATCTCGAAGCGGCCCCGCTCGGCCCCGAAGTGGGGCCGCCAGCCGCGCACGGCGGCCAACACCGTCACCTCGTCCCAGGACGGGTGCCCGCTCGCCGCCTCCTTGTAGTCCGCGAGGGCCCGCTTGAACACGTCGCGGACCGGGTTGACGGCGTCCGCGAGCCGCGAGACGGGCACGCCGCACTTGACCTCCACGCCATAGACGTAGTCGAGGAAGTAGACGGGCGTCGGCCACTCCGCGAAGGCGATCTTCGACGACGCCCCGTCCGCGCCGGAATTGTATTCGAACCCGTCCGGGAACTTGCATGCCATCGCGTACCAGGCCTTCACCTTCCGGGCGACGAGCGCCTTGCCGTCCAGCGGCGAAACCGCGTCCGCCTTCGTTTCGAGCAGACGGCGCAGGTTCGTGGTGAAGCCGACCGTGACGATCGTGACGCTGGCGTCCGGGGCCGCGGCCAGCAGCCGACGGTAGACCTCGTTGGCGTCCGGCACCAGATCGCTCGTCGGGAACTTGAGCTCCCTGTGCGCCGCCACCAGCTCGGCGTAGATCTTGTAGGAGGGGTTCTTGAGCGCGCCGGGATCGACGTCCGGCCCAAGCCCGAGCCCGCGCGGCGCGCCAATCGGCAGCTCCCCGCGCCCGTAATAGGCGTTGATCAACTCGACCATGCCGGAGGACGGCGACTTGCGCGTGGAGACGACCGTGCCGAGGATTTCGCACTCCCCCGCGTCCGCCAGCGTGTGGAGCACGGCCAGCGCCCCCACGTCGTCGAAATCCGTGTACATATCCGTGTCGAAGATGATCTTCGGCACATCTGCGCACAAAACCGCCCCTACAAGGACAAAACTCGCCGTTACCAGCGATTTGACAGTATTCTTCATGGCCCCAGTATACCAAATCCAACCCGATTATCAAAGGGACTTCGGTTGAGTCATCGACATAACTCGGGGTCGGTCATCGGCATAACTCGGGTCAGCTCATCGGCATAACTCGGG
>JBJEWG010000293.1:0-5481 GCA_051884935.1 Kiritimatiellia bacterium
CTCCGCCGCGCGGAAGTAGAGCGCCGAGTTGCCGCCGTTGAGCTTGTAGGTGACGCGCGCCATGAAGTTGTCGTAGTCCGCGTCCGAGATCACCAGGCCGTCCTTCTTCTCCTTCTCGTCGTGGATGCCGCGCAGGAAGGTCTCGCCCTTCTCGGTGACGAAGCTCCAGTCCTGCGGGATCACGTAGTGCGCCCCATCGACCTTCCACTGCCCGTCGGCGCCCTTCACGAAGAACTCCTTCCAGGGCGGGCACGCCGGCAGCTCCCGGATGCGCGCGTTCCGCCAGTGGGAGACGCCGGGCGCCGAACCCGCCTTCTGCGCGTGGATCTGAAGGCCGAAGAAGCCCCTCTGCTGGCAGTCGTCGAGGATGTCCACCACCTTCTTGCCGTTCACCCAAGTCTTGATGGACGGCCCCACGCACTGAATCTCCATCTCGTTCCAGTCGCCCTTCCTGAACGCGGCCTTCGCCTCGGCGAGACGCGCCTCGGGCGTCGAGAGGTCAAGCCACACGATCTGGTGGCGGTGGCCGCGGCGGCCCTCGTCGTAGATGCGGGCGCAGGAATCGCCGTCGGGGCGAATCTCCGCCTGATAGCCGAACACCTGCGTGCCGTTCTTCAGGCCCGCGTTCGGGCGCGTTGACGAGCGGAACTGGATGCCCGAGTTGCCGCCTTCGCACTTGAACTCGATCTTGAAGATGAAGTTTTCATACTCCTTCTCCGTGCAGAGGAAGGTGTTCCCCGGCGTGCCGGGCACGCAGCGCCCCGTCACAACGCCGTTCGCCATCGCGTATTCGGCGCTGCCGCCGTTGAGCTTCCAGCCCTTCATCGTCGTCGCGTCGAACAGATCGACGAATCCCGGCTCCGCTGCGCACATCGCGAGCGAAAGCCCCATCATGCCCATCATCATCCGTGTCTTCATGTTTGATCCTTTCGTTTTCTCAAGCCTGTTCCATATGCGCCCGGCTCTTCGCCTCGACGTCCGAAACGACGAGCCCCGCCAGCGCGAACCCGAAAATCGCCGTGGTGTGCGCCACCGTCCCGTTGACGCGCGCCTTCCGCGCGTCCCGGTCGTGCCCCGCAGGCGCGGCGCCGCCGTCCATCGGCCCGGAACCCTGGTTCTCCCGCTGCTCGGGACTCCACACGCAGGTGAACGCCCGCTCCGGGATGCCGCCCGTCTTCTTGAACGTCCGGCGCAGCGCGCGGGCCAGCCCGTCCCCGGCGACCGCGCGAAACGCGCTCGCGCGGATTTGAAAAGGGTCCAGCTTCAACGCCGCCCCCATCGACGAGAAGAGCGTGACGGACGGAATGGAGAGCGCGTGCCGAATCAGCGCCGCCTTCTCGGCGAGCGAGTCGATCGCGTCGATCACGTAGTCATAGGCCGCTAAGTCGAAGTCCGCCGCCGTCTCGGCCGAATAGACCTGCGGACGGACGTCGAGCGACACGCACGGGTTGATCTCGCGCAGGCGCCGCGCCAGCACATCCACCTTCACCTGCCCAACCGTCTGCGTGGTGGCCATCAGCTGGCGGTTGACGTTCGTGATACACACACGATCGGAATCGACGAGCATCAGCCGTCCCACGCCCGAGCGGACGAGAGACTCCGCGCACCAGCTCCCCACGCCGCCGAGGCCGAAGATGGCCACGCGCGCAGCACCCAGCGCGGCCAGGGCGGCGGCGCCGAGCATCAGTTCGGTTCGGTCGAAGATGGCGGCGCGCGGCATCACGTCACCCAAGCACCCAGGGCGCGCGCAGCGGACGCGAGAGGAAACGCTCCGCCGCCGGATCGTTCACGATGCGCTCCGCCTTCGGGTTCCACGTCAGCTTGTGCCCGGCCTTGATCGCCGCGCGGCAGAGATGCCCGATCGAGGCGGAACGGTGGGCGACCTCGGCCGGCGTCAGCGTGGTGGCGCGGGTCTTCACGCAGTCGATGAAGTTGCGGCTGTGCCCCGGGCTTCTGAGGCGCAGCTCACCCGCCTCGATGGGGCTCTCCCGAATCGCGGGCGTCGAGGCCTCATAGCGCCCGCGGTCGACCCACACCCAGTCCCCGCGCTCGCCGATCCACTTCGTGCCAGCGCGCACCTGCGACTGGTCGGCCACGACCATCTTCACGCCGTTCGCGTATTCGCATTCGATACGATAAGTCTTCGGCGTATCGTAGATGCCGTCGCGGTCGTTCGGGGCCGATCCCTCGAAGGAGACGGGGCCGGAGAGGTCCATGTCGAGCCCCCACTGCGCGATGTCGCCGTGATGGCCGATCCAGTCCATCAGCTGACCGCCGCCCCAGTCGGAGACCCAGCGCCAGTGCCAGTCGTAGACGCCCTCGAACGGACGCTCCGGCGTGGGGCCCACCCAGAAATCCCAGTCGAGCCCGCCCGGAATCGGCGCGCCCGGCACGCCCGCGGGGCCGCGTCCACCGCTGGGCAGCCCCACCTCCACGCGCACGACCTTCCCGATGCGGCCGTTGCGCACCAGCTCCACCGCCCGGCGCATCTCGCCGCTCGAACGCTGCCAGCTGCCCGTCTGCCACACGCGGCCGTTGCGCTCGACGGCGCGAACCAGCGCGCGCCCTTCCCGCAGATCGTGCGTGAACGGCTTCTCGCCGTAGATGTCCTTCCCGTGGTTCGCGGCGTAGGCGCCGATGACGGCGTGCCAGTGGTCCGGCGTCGCGACGATCACCGCGTCGATGTCGTCGCGCTGGCACACCTCGCGGAAGTCCGCGTACATCCGGCAGTCGCCGGTCTCGTACTTGCCGTCCACCAGCCGCTTCGCGTGCTCACGCTTGACGCGGTTGACGTCGCAGACGGCGAGGACACGCACGTCGTCCAGGCCGAGGAACCCGTTCATGTCGTGGCAACCCTGCGAGCCGGAACCGATAAGCGCCATGGTCACGCGGTTGGACGGCGCCGTGGCGCCCAAGACGCGCGACGGCACCAGGTTGAAGAGCCCGAACCCCGCGCCCGCCGCGAGGAACCCACGGCGCGTCGCGCACCCCTTTCCGAACATCCGATTCATCACTTCACCTCCCGGCGGAACGCCTCCGCCATCGCGCGAATCTTCGCAATGCGATCCTTGTCCACACCCGCCTTGACGGCGATTTCGTGGATCGACCAGAAATAACCCGAATCCTCGCCGAGCGCCACGAACTTCAGATGGCGCGTGCCGCGACCAATCCGGAACGTCGTCCGCGCGCGCGTCTTCTCGTCGCAGGTCGCGACCGGCCCCTCCCAGTCCGCGCCGTTCTGCGAAATGTAGACCGCCGCGCCCTTCGGCGTGTCATTCGCCGACTTCTCCGTGTCGAGCGTCACCTCATCGACGAAGAACGAGTCGCCAAGGTCGAGGGCAAACCACTGATCCTTCGGCTTCCATCCCGTCTCCCAGCGCGTCTCGGGCTTGCCGTCGAAGGCGCTCCGCACGCGGTCGGGATTGCGGGACGCCGTCGCGCGCCACTTCTCCCGCTTCGGCTCGGCGGTGGTTGTCGCGGCCGTGCCGAGCACCTTCTCCGCCAGCGCCACGTAGGTCTTCTTGGCCGCCGCGGCGGATGCGGGGTCGGCGGCCAGCTTCTCCCAGACGTCGAAGGCGCCAAGCCCGTTCGTCTGGGAAATCAGGTCGGCCATCGCTGCGCGACCGGGCTCCTTCGCGCGCGTCCACAGTTCAATCAGCGCGGCGTTCCGGTGCGAACGCTCCTTCACCACGCGCCAAAGCGCGTTCGCGGCCGTCTCGGCCTCCTCCGGTCCCACGTTCGCGAACCACGCGCACGCCTGCGGGAACGTCGCCTCCGAGAGCGTCTTGCCGAACGTCCTCCAGGCGGTCTTCCGCGCCTTCGCGTCGCCGCCCGTGAGGAACGGCTCCCAGCAGGCGACCAGCTTCGATTCCGCGCGCCGCGCGGCGATGCCGAGCAGCGCGGGATTCGTCGCGGCGTGGTCGAAGACGAGCCTGCCGATGCCGGGCATCTCCGTGAGGGCGTCCGTCGCGGCCGTGCCGACCGCGCCGCCGCGCGCCATCAGCTTCTCCAGCACGGGCAGCTCGGCCGCCCCGCCCAAAGACCCGAGGGCCGATGCGGCGGCGGCCACAGTCTCCTCGTCGGGATCGTCCGCCAGCGCCACAACCGCCCCCACGCAGTCCCGTGCGCCATCCTGCACAAGCCGGGCGACAATGGCGCGCTTCAAAACCGGTGAGGCGCCCGTCAGCGCCGCCGCGAAGGCGGTGGACGGAATCCGCAGCCCGCGGCCGAACGCCGCCGCACGCACCGTCCGGGACGGATCCGCCAGCACGCGCGCAAGAGCGTTCGGGTTCGCGGCCAGCAGCGCGCGCGCCGCACAGGCCCGAAGCGTCTCGGGGAGGCACTTCGAGGCGAAGACCCGCTCCGCGACGGGCACGGCGTCCGCCGCCGCGCCCAGCTCCACCGCACGCCCCAACGCCGCGCCAAGCGCCGTGTAGCGCGCCTCGCGGACACTGCCGTCGCATCCCGTGTAGGGATGGTCGAAGACCGCTGCGGCACAGTCGGCCAGCGACGCCCCCGCGCACGACGCGGCCTTCTCCGCCGGAACCGAATCATCCACCTTCAGCCGCCCGAGCGTGTAGTCGAGGCCGGCGAGAATGTGCTCCCGCGTATCCGCCGCCGCCCAGGCGCGGCGGTCGTGCGCGAAGGACGTGTAGAAGACGCGACCCGCGCCGTAGGGGCGCACCCACGAGACGGCGTAGTCGCGGTCCGCGCGCGCCTGCCCCGAAACGCCCGCAGTGGTCGGGTCGGCGAGATCGAGAGAGACGAGGATGTGCAGCTTCGCGCGGTCGTAGAACGGCGAACCCTGCTGGTAGATCTCGTCGCTCCGCGTGAAGCGCCCGCCCGCGCACCCCTTGAACGGCGCGCAGATGGGATTGGCGGCGTCCTCGACCTTGAACGCCCAAGTGCCGCCGGCGCCCCACGGATGCCCACGGAAGATTCCGCCCACGAGCGCGGCGCACTCCGGCGCGTCGTAGAAGCAGTCCGCCGCCGCGTGAAGCGCGCAGAGGCCGCCGCCCCACCGCACGAATGAACAGATCGCGGGGGCGACGTGCGGATTCTCCTTCGTCTTGAGCCCCGTCGTGTTGTTCAGCACGAGCGCGTCGTACTTGAGCAGGTTCTCGATCTTCAGGGCCGCGTAGTCGTCCGAGAACTCGACGACGTAGCGCCCCTTCTTCGCCTCGGCCTCCAGCGTCTCGCGGCAGGCCGCGATCGACTCGCGGTGGTTGTAGCCCTCACAGCGGCTGAACACCAGCACGCGCCCCGGCTCCCCCGCGTCTGCGGCGAACCCCATCGCCGCCAGGGCGAAGCAGAGAATCACCCGACTTGACTTCATATTCATGGAAACCTCCGTTCCTGCGACAAGTGGTGGAGACGCACGCGTCACGCCACGACGGGAATCTGCGCGGCGGCCACGGACTGGCCGAGGCGGCGCGCCTTCTCGTCCGGCATGAAGATGTCGATCTGCTCCGCGAGGTACGG
>JBJEWG010000294.1:0-26820 GCA_051884935.1 Kiritimatiellia bacterium
AGCCCCGTCCGCGCGTTGGCCTTCGCCCCCGCGCGGCGGAGGGCGCGGACAACCTCTTGGAGGGTTTCAAGGTCGGCGTAGCGGAGGATCGGGGTGACCACCTCGGCGGAGGTCCCGCAAAGGCTCCCGTCGCTGACCACCTGCCAGTTGCGTCCGTCGGGCATCGTCACCACCCAGTTGGAAAGGTGCCGCCCCTCGTACCGCGCCGTGCCGCCCGTGACCTCCGCGACCGTCTTGGCCGCCGTGGCCTGGCTGATTCCCTCGTACTCAAGCTCGCACCCGAAGGTGCGGTTTGCCATCTGCTCTTCCGTGATCGTCATCGTTTGTTTCCTTTTTGCTTACCCGCGTGGAACCTTTCCCCGCGTTTTTCTGAAACACATATTCGCTCTATCTGCCGATAATAGCAAGCGGGTAATTTGATATATTCAATAAATAATATATCCAAAATATTAAATATAATACTTGCAAGACGCGGGCGATGTATGATCCGGGACCGGCTTCGCGGCCGGTACGGATGGGTGTTTCTAAATCTCAAAGAAATGCAGATATCAAGTACATAAAACTATTATTATCGTGTTGCTATTGTTGACTGAAGTACGGTAATATACGGACGATGGGATAGGGACTCGATTCGCGGCGCCGCAGTTGGAGTGAAAGCATGGCGGCGGAGCTCGGAATCCTCGCCGCACCTGTGTGGCACGCTGCTCACCGATCTCGGTTGCGCAATTTCCAGGAGCCTGATTCTATGGGTCGCGCATCTTTGGGAAGGGCATTCATGATGTAGACCCAGGCCCGGGCCTGCCCGCCGCAAGATGGGAAGACGGTGATTTCTTCGCGGCGGTAAAGCCTTGGGTAGCCTTCGAGTCTGTCCATCGAGCGGAAGCCCTCGGCGTTCACCGTGAGGAGTTCGCCGAGGATGCGATTCTCGCCTTCGCGCGTGTAGGCGGGGAATCCGTAGCCCGTATCGTAGATTGTGCCGATCGCCCACGCGGGGGTTCTCCGAGCGTCCATCGCCCAGCGCGCGTTTCGTTCGCCGGAAAGGAGCGTGCCATAGACGAAGACCTTGATCTCCTCCGGCGGCGGTTGGGGCTGGCCCAGGGCTTTCATGGCCCGCGCTCTTGCGAGGGGTGGAAGGTGCTGAACCTCTCTTTCCAGGTCGTTCATTTTGTTTCTCCGTTCGTGATTCGGCAGGTGAAGACGATGCGGCGTCCGTCGGCGGCGTCCACAATGATCTTGTTGCCCGTGCGCTCGGCATTGAAATCGTGAAGGTCGAGGACGTCGGCCATGTACCCGATGGCTTCCTCCCGCAGTTCCTCGGCGCTCATCTCTTCGAGTTCTTCGTTCATTCCATTTCCCTTTCTGTTGGGCCTTGCCGGAGGCGTCTGGCCTTCGGCAAGGCCGCATGTTTAGTTGCAGTCAAAGTACCTCAGGCAGGTCGCGAGGAGGTGTTGGTAGTCCCCCGAGGTGCACTCCTTGGTGAAGGCGTCGATCAGGTCTGCCCGGCCTCCGCGCCGAAGGGCCTGTCGGGCGCGTCCCATGATCGAGAAGGCGTTTCCGTCCTTGCCGACGAGGGTGAGCTTGAGGCCCGTCACTGAGCCGCTCGTGGCGGCGGGTTGTTGTTGAGGTTCCATCTTCGGTTTCCTTTGGGTTGTGCCTCCCCGCCGCGTTGGGCGGGGAGGCGGTTGGTTTAGTCTTCGCTTTCCATCGCCGTCTCAAGGGCGAGCTTTGCCATCTTGAGGTTGCGGATTTGGTAGGCCAGGCTTCTCAGCTCGAGCGCGAGGCTTTCAAGGATCGCGAGGTGCTCTTCGGTCCACTTAAGGCTCTTCACCTTGTTGCCGATGCACCACACGCGCATCTCCTTCTTGGCGAGCTCCTCCTTGATGGCCTCGCGCATCCGTTGTTGGCATTCTTTCATCATCGTTTTGTTTCCTTTTTGTCTCCCGCAGGGAACCTTTCCCTGCGTTTTTCTGGGACACATATTCGCTCTATCTGCCGATAATAGCAAGCGGATATTTTGTAATTCCGCATATTTATTTATCGAAAATAATAAATATAAGCATTGCTATGAGCGACTGGCCTATGGCATAATCACGGACGATGGGATAGGGACTCGATTCGCGGCCCCGCAGCTTGAGCTGAAACAAAAAAAGCCGTGTCCGCGCAAGGTCTGCATGACCCGCGCGGACACGGCGTGATGTTGGAGTCGACTTTACTTCTCGGTGGAGAGGACCGCCTCGGAACAGGCGTCTCCGCAGTCATCTGCGACGCCGATCTCCTTGTCGAGGCGGTTGATGATTCGCTCGTAGACACCCTGCGCGAGGGCGTGGAGCTGGATGGCCTGCTCGGGCGTGATCTTGCCGTCGACGACAAGCTGCTCGATGCGATTCGAGACCGCCGTCGCTCCGCCATAGGCGTAGGCGTCCTTGAGCGCCGCGGAGACCACAGTCTTGGTGGCGGCCGGGAGCTTCACGGTCGTCGTACATCCCGTGAGGAGATGGACGGCGAAGGTGCCGAGGATGACGCCAATCAGGAGTTCGATTCCGAATTGGGCGATGTCGTGGAGTCGGTTCATTGTTCTGTGACCTTTCTTGGATGTGGTGAGTTTGAAGGGCCTTTCGCTCGTTCACCAGCCGAGCGAAAGGATGTTGAAGGACTTGTTGCCAGACCAGTCGGGCTGGCCTGACTTCCTTGTTTCGGACTTGAGCGCACCGACGGCGAGGCCGTCCTCGCGGACGACCTTCGTCGTTTCGTTGGGCTCGTAGAACTCCTGCTGGACGATGCACTGGCTGGCGCATCCCGTCAGCAGGGTGACGACAAGGGCGAAGACGGCCTTCACGGCGCGACCTCCCTCTCAGGAGTATCTGTCTTCGGTTCGGCCTTCGCGGCCTTCACGCGTGCGGCGTAGGGCGCGTACCATGCGTTCCAACCGAAGGACTGGCAGATGTTCCCGAAGCGGCGCGCGTCGTTCATGACGAGGTAGCGGCGGGGCCGCCACCACGCGAACAGCGCCTTTGCGATTCTATAGCCATTCCGCTTGAACCGTTCGTTTGACGCGGTGAACGATTCGCGCGTCCCGTCGGACTCGCCCCATTCCACATCGTGGATGAACGCGACCGGAGCGAGGGAAGGGTGCAGGGCGTCGAGAACGGACCGGAGCCACAGCGGAAAGGACTCGGGGCCGATTCCGTTGTAGATCGAGGCCAGCTCTGTGTTCGTGTACTTCTCGAGGATCTCCCGACCCTCGAGCTCGTTTTCCTCGCAGACCGCGAGGAGCTCCTTCACTTCCTTGAGGCTTGCCATAGGCATATTCTCCTTTCTTAGTCCGCCACGCAGGCGGCGAGCATCTTCTCGACTTCGGCGTCGCTCATGCCGGTGTACCTCTGGAGCGCGGCGCGCGCCGTGAGGAACAGCTCGTTGTCTTCCGAGAAGTCCTGCGCTGCCACGTAGTAGTCGTAGTAGGCCTTCTCCTCCATCCACGTCTTCACCAGCACCCATTTGTCGGCGGCCTTGAGGGCGGCGACGAGCTTGAGCTTGGAGAAGACGCGCGGCCCGGTCTCGGACTTCGGATCGCCGACGACCTTGTAGACACACGTCAGCGTCTCCGCGTCCTCAAGCCAGCCTGAGACCTCGAGCCGGTAGCCTTCCTCGACCGTCGGACGGACGTCCACGATCTTCTTCCATCCGGCGGCGAGGTAGCTCGCCTTGGAGGGGTTCATCTTCACGCCGTCCTCGGTCTCGAGGGCGTTGGGCGCGTACTCGACGCGTCCGTTCGTCAGTCTTCCGTATTTCGTGTTCATGTTGTTCTTGCCTTTCTCAAACGAAGGTCCCGTCCGCGAGAACGATCCCGTCGGAACCGTGGAACCTGACTCCCGTGCCCCGTGCGTAGAACGGGAATCCGCTCATCGCCCTGATCTGCTGGCGGGTCTTCCCACGGATGTACATGTCCGTCAGATGCCCGCCGTAGTATTCCCAGAATCGGCTGTCGATCTGGGTTGCGTTGTCGATGTGGATCTGCGTCGGCGACGGCCCCGCGTAGAACGAGGTCTGGACGACGCGCTGGAGCGACGGCAGGATGAAGTCCGTGATGCCCAGGGTCGTACCGAAGGCGTAGCCGCCGATGTTCGTCACGTTCGGCAGATTCATCACGCCGCGCATGTTGTGGCAGTTGTTGAACGCGTAGCCAGAGATGCTCGTGATCTTGCTGCCCAGGCAGAGCAGTTCGCGCAACACGTCACGCTGGCGCACGCTCTGGGAGCTGTCGGAGAAGCCGAAGCTCTTGAGGTCGTCGCTTATCGTGATCCGGTATTCCCTTGCCCTCGTGTAGGTGTGCCGCGCCATGCTGATGCCCGCCCGGCTTTCCTTCGTGCCGTCGCCCCAGTCGATCGTCACGGAATCGCTCCCTTCGGCAAGCGTCCCGGAGCAGATCGTCACCGTCATGTTCCCCACGGAAGGTTCAACGGCAAGGACAGTGCCCTTGCCGCTGAACGTGTCGTTCCACAGGATGATCTTGGAGGCCACCTGCATCACTCGCCTCCCGTCGGAGTCCAGACAACGTCGTCGATCCAGCCGCAGTCGCTGCCGTTGGAGACGCTGCCGTCCTTTGAATAGCGCGCGACGAGTTCATGGCTTCCCGCGGGGATTTCCTGCGAGAACTCCTGCCAGTCGTATTCGCCTGAAAGGTCGGCGACGGAGGCTCCGTCGACCAGGAGCTCGAGGCGGTCGTACCCCTGTTCGCTGGATACCTTCGCACGAAGCGAGAGCGTGCCCGGACCGACGACCGTCGTGCTGAGCATCGAGGCCTGGTTGTCCCCAATTGCGCCGGAACGCGCCGCGCCGTCCTCGTCGACGAACCAATCGAGGTCTCCCGACGTGAAGAACGTGAGGTTGTGTGACGGGCAGATGGCGTCGACGAACGGATCGACGTATTCCTTCCACTGTGCATAGAGCTTCGTCACCTCGGTCTTGCAGCGGTCGGAATCGCCGATCCTGATGCCGTCGTGCGGCTGCGTGTACCATCCCTGAAACACCATGCCTGTCATCGTCGGGACGGGAAGAGCCGCGTATTGCGCGCCGAGCTTGTAGGATTCCTTCGCCTTGTCGAGCGTGCCGCCGCAGGCGTCGAACTCAACCACGACGTCGATGTCCATCTGCTTGCGGTTGACGATGAAGATGCCCTCGTCGGTTTCCGTGAACGCGAAGATGTTCACTCCGATCTCGCAGGAGAACACGTCCTCGTCCGCGTCCTCGAAGGATACTGTCTCGCCGCTCGGGGCCGCGAAGGTGATTTCTGGCGGTTCCTCGGAGGTGATGACGAGACGTGCGAAGAAGTCGCGCACCTGTCCCTTCACAAGGGGAGGAAGGACAAGCCGCGCGGGGTCCGACGTCGTCAGCTCGACACGCGTTACGGCGCGGTCTGTGAGCAGCACGGTTCCGTCCTCGGGCGTTCGCTTGAGCAGACGGTATCTGGCTGCGCTTCCGCCTCCGCTCGCTTCGCCGCTTGCGTCGATCTCGTCCAGCTGGGGTATGTAGAGCACGTCCATTTACTTGTTCTCCTGGTTGATGTTCATCGTTTCGTTGATCGGGACGTAGCGGAGCGTTTCCGCCTCTTCCCACTTGCCGTAGGCCCACATCAGGCGCACGCTGCCGTTCTCGTCCCGGTCCAGCCTGTGGATCGGGCGCTCGGCCTCCTCGCCGAAGCAGGCGTACAGGACGCCGTCAACGCGTTTGAGGAGATGTGCGTCCAGCTTCCTGCGCTTGAAGAACTCGCTCGTAGCCTCGAATCCGTAGCAGTCGATCTGCATGACTTTCCCTTTCTTATTCGATCTCAAGCCGCGCAAGGACCTTGCGGGCCACCATGAAGACATCGGACTTCGTCTCGGTGAAGAAGTACACGACCGTCTCGCCGTCCGAGGGTGGGTCGAGCGCCCCGTCCTCGCCCTCGAAGGCCTCGCAGCCGGTGAAACTGACGGAGCATTCGCCCGAGGCCTCGACGCGCACGAGGAAGTCTCTCGCTTTGCCGGGAATCATGTCGGGCAGCGACAGCGTCACGCTCTCCCCGCTCAGAGAAACGACGTTCATCGCCCGGTCCTTGACCGCTGCATGGCCGTTCGCAGTGATGACGCGGTTGAGGTCGTACTGCGATTTCGCCACAGCCGAGCCATCGGCCATGTTGCGGAACATCGCGACCAGCTTGTCCCATTGTTCAAACACGATGATGTTCATTCCGTATCCTCCATCGTTTCGTCGATCGTCCTTTCGTAAGTGAGACGCTCTGCCTCCGTCCAGATGCCATAGGCCCATCGTTCCTCGACAAGGCCGCTGGCGTCGATCCGGAGGCGGTGGATCGCGCAGGAATCCGCCGTCCCATACCGGTTGTAGGTCGCCCCGCCGACGAACATGGTGTCGTCGGGACGTCTCGTCTCGCGGAAGTCGAACCTTTCGGCCTCCACCGCGGTTCCGTAGCAGTTATTCTTTCTCATGGCCATTTCGGTAGTGGTGTCGGACGGGGTATCGTCCCGCCCCAGTTGACGTCCCAGAAGAGCGAGCGCAGCGAGTCCGAGCAGCCCGTGACGACGTCGTAGCAGCGGAAGTAGTTCGAGTCGGGCGAGGCCCGCACGCGCTCCTCCGGCATCAGCTCATCGGGGTCGTCGGTCCAGGCCCCAGTCAGGTTCGGACAGTTCTTGTAGCAGGAGTTGACCCACGTCATCGACTCGGGCCATCTCGGGATGTTTCCGACAGCGCCAGTGCAGCCCTCGAAGACCGAGTTCAGCTCTTCGCCGCACTCGGGCCATTCGGGTATCTCACCGTGCATTCCCGTCGCCCCCTCGAAGCAAGAACTGAACTCCGTGCATTTCGTCGGCCACGGCGGGAAACGCCCGCGGAGACCCGTGCACCCCCTGTAGCATTGCGCGGCTCTTGTGATGTTCTTTCCCCATTGTGGGATCCTGCCTGAAAGCCCGCTGCATCCGTCGTAGGTTCCCGTGGCGTCCGTGATCCTGTCCGTTCATGCCGGGAAACGGCCTGTGATGTCGGAGCAGAACTGGTAGCAGCAGAAAGTGCTCGAGATCGACCGACCCCAGGGGACGACCTGCCCGACGACACCGCCGTGGTCGCTGTTGGACCATCCGCAGAAAGTCCCCGAGCACGACTCGAGCGTGTCGCTCCAGCAGAGCGGCCGGATGCGCGGGCGCGAGACCAGCGCCCTGCCGCTTCCCGTCACCGTATAGCATTCCCAGAGCCGCCACCATTTGAGCTGAGGCCCCAGCCTGACGCGGAATGTTCCCGTGGACCGGTAGTTGTGCCAGGCCTGATAGCCCGAGACCTCCTGGACGACTCCATCTCCCCAGTCGACGGTAAACGTGTCGAACCCCGAGTGGAGCGTGAAGCGAAGCTGGATCTGACAATAGCCGTCGCGGATCTCGTAGTCGACAAACGAGATGTCGAGGACCGTGTCCGGATTGAACGGACGGATCGTCTGCATCTGTGTTCTTGCGCCGATCATGCTCAGGCCTCCACTAGTTCGATGTCGGGGTCCAGGTAGACGAAGCCCCCGGACGAATACCACGAGAAGTACACGCGGACGTCGACGGGCTGGACCGCGGCGATGTCGATCGGCAGCTCCAGAACGAGCTTCGTGAGCTCCGAGTCATTGATCCAGACGGCGGAAGCGTCGTCCGACCATCTGCCGTGCAGCGTCGAGTAGAACACCTTTCCTCCCGTCTCCACGGAGACGAAGAAGTGCCGGTAGAGTTCCGCGGGTTTCGCATACCCCTTGAACGCGATGTGCGCCTTGAGGATGTGGCGTCCCGTCGTCGTCGGAAGAAGCTGCATGCCGTTGAAGGGGCGCCGCCCGAGCGCCATCGTCCCGCCTCCGGAATAGGAGTTGTTGTAGATCTTGAGAGCCGACGCCCCGCCGCCTTGACGGTGGACGCTCCAGGTGTCGCACAGGCCGTTTGCGCAGCGGAAGGCGAAGTGTCCGTCCTCGCCCTCGTTGTTGCAGCCGATGCCCTGGTAGATGTGTTCGGCACGCGAGGTCGTGGCGGACATGGGCCGCAGTCCGGAGTTCGATTCGTCGACGAAGACGCTGGCGTTGTCGGAGAAGGAGGTCCCCACCGCGGGGTCTTCGTTATAGGGATAGTCCGTGTTCTCCAGGTTGCACTCGAGCTTGCGCACACGCATGTGCGTTCCCTCGTAGGCGTTCACGGCCTTGCCGGGGAACCAGGTCTTCACCGATCGGATGTCCGCGACCGAGGCCTTGAGATGGACTGCACCCTCGAATTCGCCGTCTGTGAGACGGACACTCTCCGCGTACAGCGCCTTGCCGCGCGGACAGAGGACCGTGATGCCATCCACCTGAACGACCTTCGCCTTCACGTCCGCGTTGTCGTTCGAGAACTCCAGGCTCACGGCCGCGTAGTTGTAGCCGGTGGAGGACGCGTTCTCGTAGGAGAGCGGCGTGCCGATCCCGTTCTCGCGGGCCAGGGTCACCTTGATGTTCCGAAGGTGCTTGTCGCAGCCAGGCACATAGGTTGAGCTGTAACATCGGGAGAACTGCAGGACCGGCGCGCGGCAGTTCCAGCAGTCCGCGTATTCGAGGTCGAGGTTCTCAGCCGTCAGCTCGTAGACGCTCTGGAACGAAAGGGCGGCATAGGACATCTGGTAGCTCGTCGGACTGGCCGCGGAAAGGGGGGTGCCCGTCTTCACGGTGATTCCTTCGAGCCTCATCGCGATATAGCCTTGAACCGCAAGGAGCGTCGGCACGTACTGTCCCGAGGCTCCGTTGCGCCGGATCGTCTGCGTGACGTTGCGGATGTTGCACTCGACGCCTTCTCCGGAGCTTTCGGAAAGACACAGCGGATAGCCCTGGGATGAACTTGTCGACGCAGGGGAGAAGACCTGCACGTTCTCGACGTTCATGACGTCCGCCCAGCGGCAGTAGATGCCGTGTCCGTAGGACGAGTACCCGCAGAGGCCGTGGTTGATGACCGAGTTCGTCACGCTGAGCATCCTGGCGTAGTAGATGTACACGTAGCCGCAGAGCCGTGCGCTCGTCAGCTCCGCCGCGTAGGTCGACAGGTTCATGTCGATTCCCCTGGATCCGAACTTGCAGTTGTCGAACGAGAAGCATCCGATGTAGTCGGAGGAGTTGTTGAAGCGGAGAAGGTACGCGCTGGCGTCCACGCCGTTTCGACACAGATAGACGCGGTGCATCACGAACTGCTGGATATACGGCAGCTGCAACGAGCAGCTCGCCGTCGTCGTCTGGATGTTCGCGTATTCCGCCGTGTCCAAGCCCCACGCCGTCTTGGCCGCCTGGGGCACGAGGTCCCACATGGCGTCCGCCGCCATTGGCATTCCGATGAACATGAGGTTAGTGACGGCGTTGTTCGTCCCACTCGGAAGCGTGCACGCCTTCGCCTCCGCAGTGCGCCGGATGATGTAGCAGGTGTTGTCGGCGATTCCGCTCACGCTTGTCGGCAGCGCGTTCAGGGCGTTGGCCGGTGTGGAACCGTTGCCGTTCGTCGCCTTGGACGGGTCGACGTAGAGGACCGTGTAGTCGATGTTCGAGTATCGCATAATCACTCCTTGATGCCAATGAAGGTCGAGTATTCTTCGATCCGGGTCATTTCGGCGATGTCCGAATGTGTTTCAACCGCCATGCCGGGAACCGCGGACTGACTGCCGCCGCCGTTCGTCCAGGACGAAAGTCGCGTACGTCCGTTGATGACCGCATAGCGGCACATCTCCTCGTTCGTGGTCCCGGCATCCTTAAAATTTACGATCACCTCTCCGTCCACGCCTTTGCGGATGTGTGCGTTCTCGAAGACGATGCGTGAGACTTTTGACACCGAGGTGTCAGAATCTGCCACAAGCACGTCACCGTAGACCGTTGCATCGTCCCCGAGGTACTTCACCCAGGTCGCCCCGAGGAAATCCGCGGCGGTCGGCGAGTCGATCGGTTCCTCGCGCAGGATCTCCGCGCGGTACTTGAGTGTGTTGGCAGGCGCAAGCGAGAAGCCCGACCCGTCAGATTTTGACGCGTAGGCCACATAGATGAACGATTCGTGCCCCGTGTCGCCCTTGGGACCTCTGGGAATCCGGAAGTCCAGGACCGCCGCGCTGTCCGTGCCGGAGTTCGTGATCTCGGCGTCCTCTCCGGGTTCGAGAGTGTCGACCGTTCCGACGCGCACGGTTGCCGCGACTCCGGTCTTCCCTCTCGGTATCCCGAAGTCAAGCACGGCGGCCTCGGAGGTTCCCGAGTTGACGACCGTCGGCATCTCGTCCTCGCCGAGCGCCGTCACCGCGCCGATCCCAACGGACGGCGTGCTGCCAGTCGGACCGGGGACGATGGGGATCGGATCGCTCCAGTCTCCTTTGGCGCTCGAGTTGCGATAGTGGTAGGCTACTGCCGACCGGGGCGGGATCTGGCCGTCGGCGTCGTGCCATACGCCTCCGCCGTCCATGTACTGCAGTTCCATCTTGGCAGCGAACAGGGCTCGGATCTGTGCGGCCGAATAGGAGGCGTCGCCGACCGGCTCTGGGCGGCCGGTGCCCGCATCCGCGCGCCTGTTGCGCACGAGGATGTCGAACTGGATCAGGAACTCGGGACTCGTCTCTCCCGCTGTGAATCCGGCGAGTTCGCATCCGAACTGAGACTGCTCGTTCTTCCCCAGCGCCGCGATCAGCTCCTCTGTGTTCGTCTCCGTCAACGGGATGTGTACCTCGTTGTCGCTGACGGTGATGCCTTCCGTTACGCGCAGCTGCGGCGTCGTCTCCGTGTCCCAGTCGTTCGCGACGGCAAAATCCCAAGACGCGTAGGCGAGCTGTTCATCCGTGAGGGCCAGCCCGTTTTCGTCGATGAGCTTGAGGACGAGCTCGGCCCTGAGCCCTCGTGTCAGTGCGGGAAGGGCGGAAACCGGCTGGTTCCATTCGTCGACATGCGTCGCCTTGACGCTTGTCGTACGCAGGTACATCGTTATGATCTGCATCAGTTGTTCTCCTGAAATCTGAATCCCTTGGGGACGCCGTAGTCCATGAGCCCCCACAGTCTCGCCGAGTAGCCGATCTTCGTGCTGTGTCGCTTGACGGCGTGTCCGTCTTCGTCGAATTCGCTCGTGGGGACGTTCGAGTTCTTCGGGATCGAATCGGGGTCGCCAAGCTTGAGTTCGAGGTCTGACGCGTCCTTGATGTGCTTCGGCTCAAGGACGGCGACGCCTTCGCGCAGGCCTGTCCCTCCGGAGTCGAAGATGGAGACGTCGAGAACCTCCGAGTAGGGAACCGGGCCGGTCGGACGCTCCGTCTTCGCGACCATGATGAGATCGAACTCGCTCCCATGTAGCCAGTTCTCCATTCTTCTGACCGTGTAGGCACGGCTTTCCGCGTAGCCGCAGTAGCCGTTCTTCGAGTCTTCGACGTCCTTCTCGGGACAGCACCAGTGCGTGTTGCCGCTCCAGCCGTACACGTCCACGGGGAAGCCGCCTTCGTACCTGCGCGGCTCGGCCTGGGTCATCGCCTGCTCCATGGCCGTGCCGATGGATTCGCCGAACGGCGGGTCGTGCTTTGATCCCGACCGGCTGATGCTCGTGCCTTTGAGCCGGTGGCATTTGATGACCGTCAGCCTGTTGAGGGCGTTCTTCATTGCCTTCAGCCATCTCCCACCGCCCTGGCACATCTCACCGTACGACGACCAGTCGTAGAGTTCACAACCGTCCTCCCTGATGAGGTCGGCGTAGGTCCACATCTTCGGGAAGTCCGAGAGGTCTTCCTTGTAGTCGTCGTACTCCATGTTAACGAAGCTCGGGGCCAGAGTTCGTATCGCCTGCAGCAGGTCCTTGACCATCTCGCGCGAGAGTGCCTTTAAAGGCGAGACATCGGTGAAGTCATAGCCCAGTCCGATGTGCGCCGCGGCGGCGCGTTCCATGATCGCCTGTCGGATGGCCATGACATAGTCCGCCTTGTCCGGCTTCGGATCGTTCCAGTCCATTCCCTTGGATCCCCAGGAGTCAGGATACTCGTATTCGATCACCTCCATATCGCGACCTCCCCAAGATATCCGAGATCGGTTTCCTCGCCCATCACGTAGCTGTCGAAGCTGACGGTGATGTTCGCTCCTTTCGCTTCCGAACCTTCCGGAACGCAGAACTTGAAAGTCGTCGCGCCGCTTCCCGGTTGAGGTTCCGAACCTTCGTGCCAACCGGCGGCCGATCCGATCTCCCCGATCACCCACTTGCCGCCCGTGTTGTGTATGCGCCCGTAGGTGTAGTACCCGCGTTCCTTGTTGAGCGATCGGATGAACGTCTCGCCGTTCCCCCTGAACTTCGGGAGCCCGAGAATGCGTGTGCCACTGGCGTCGCCCTTGGCCTTGTACTCTCCGAACTCCGAATCGCCGACCCAGCGGTTCCAGGTGGCGCTCAGCGTCTTGACCTCCTTGTTCCGAAGAGCCCCTCGCGGGGTCATCCGGACCGTCGAGGTTTCGGAGGAGGGGATCGAGTTGATCGTGTAGAAGCTGTCGCCGCCATACACCGTCTCGCCCGCTTCCGAGTCGTATTCCGATGTCTCGACGGGTTCGTATCCCGGAAAGACCGAACACATGATCCATCCCCAGTTGAGGCTGTAGTAGATGTAGCCGCTGCCGCGCCAGTAGAGGTATCCGTTGATGTCCGTATAGACCGGGCGGTATCGCGAGCCGTCCGCGAGCAGATTGGGACAGAATTCGCCGTCCTTGACCATGAGGTTTCCTCCCCAGCTGCCGGAGGTCTGGAAGGCGAAGTACCCCTCGTCCGATCCCTTGCCCCGCCAGACGCCTCGCGGGGCGTCGAGGTTGGGATGCTTCGGAATCCGGATGAGACCGGGAACGTACTGGAAGCTCATGTCTCGCTGCCTCCTGTCGCCTTGAGTGCGCTCTTGTGTCCGATGATCCAAGCGCCGGACGGCAGTTCCGATCCAAGTGCAAGCTCTGGCACATAGAGGATGCCGTCGGATGTCGTCTTCGAGTCGTATCGCCCGTTGGGATAGACCGTCACACGGTACCCGGCGCTTGTGCTGCCGCCCGAGACCTGGCACATGTACGCCTTGTCGCC
Source organism: Kiritimatiellia bacterium (assembly GCA_051884935.1). Classification (GTDB taxonomy): domain Bacteria; phylum Verrucomicrobiota; class Kiritimatiellia; order RFP12; family UBA1067; genus RUG572. Next base: position 13,080 of record JBJEWG010000294.1, read on the forward strand.
GCCCGACCCTCCGCCCGCGCCGCCGAGCTGCAGGAGGCACCACTGGATTCCGGAGCCGCCCGCCTTCCAGACGATCCGTGCAACGCCCGTGGAATCGCTTTGCAGGGCCACTGCAGAGGATCCGGGAGTCGGGACTGCGTACTGGTCGTCGGCGTCGTTGATCGTGACCTTGGCGGGGACGATCCCCAGGACCATGGCCCTGCCGATCGAACCAGGAGCGATGGGCTCGAGGAGGATCGCATAAGGGCGGCCCTCGCGTTCGTCAGTCATCTTCTGTCCGATGAACACGGGAGGGCAGGAAACGAATTCGTCCTCGTTCGCGTTGGGCGGAACGGCGATGTCGTTCAGCACGAGCGCGGCGAAGCGTTCGCGGAGTTCCGATTCTCCGTTCTTGACGAGGACGATACCCGTCCCGATGCCGGACCGGAGTCCTTTCCCGGATTGGTTCTGGCGCTGCTCCTTGACGAAGTTGGCGGCGTCAACGAAGGCGTTCCATGTGGTGGCCTTGATGGCGATCGTCTCGCCTGCCCTGACTTTCTCCATGTCACATCCCCAGTCCAAGGTTCCCGAAATCGCCCTCGGGATAGACCTGTTCGACATAGGCCGCGACAGGCTCCTTGATGACGTTCTTCTTGTTCTCCGCCACCTTGTCCGCATAACGGACCCAAAGGTACTCCCAGCCTTTCTTCGAGGGTATCTTGAGCTTGCCGACTTCGAGCCCCGTCTGGTTCGGCGAGACGGCGAATCGGAAGGTGATCTCCCACGGGGCGCTTGCCTTCTTGGAGCGCTTCGTCCCGCTTGCGCCCAGGAAGAGGACCTCTCCCGCGGCGAATCCCCTGAAGGAAGACTTGTTCACCGATCCGGTCAGCGCGGCCACCGCCTTTCGGTAGGCGGTCGACACGCGCGATCCCGCCATCGTGTGCGTTTCGGTGAAGTTGAGCACCGGCATGGTGACGTCCACGCCGTTCACGTTTCCTTCGTTGTCGACCTCGATGGCACCGTTGAAGTCCGGCGCATCGTTCGGGATCCGCGAGACGGTCTTGAGAGACTGGTTGCGGTGCATGCTGCCGCCGCCTGTGTCGAAGGCGAACGACGAGGTCTCCTCGTCACCGTCGCCATCGTCGTCATTGCCACCGTTGTCCTCGTTCGCGTAGATCGCCTTGACCTTCCAGGTGTCGCCATTGACGCGCTCCATCACTTCGACGGCATCGAGGACCATGCCCTTGACCGTGTGTGCCGCGGCCTTGGGCCGTGCGGCCGACAGGGCCTCGTCCTCGTCCTTCGCCCCGAAGACGAAGTAGGGTATTTCCACCTCGGTGACCTGTCCCTTTGCATTGACCTTCTGGTCGCGTTCGGAATAGGCTTCCTCGACTCTCGTTGCCATGTTCGTCTCCTTACTGGAACGTCATCGTTCCTCCCGCCCCGTTCATGTCCTTGAGCAGCTCGGCGGCTTTCTTCGTGTGCTTCTCGATTTCCTGGGTCGCCTGGAACATGCGCTGTTCCATCTGGTTTCCCCGGAGCGCGGCCGCGGCTCTCGCGTAGAAGGCGCCCTGGGGTTTCACCGATCCGGCGCGCTGCTGCGTCTCGTCCTGCGCGGACTGCAGCTTCGACGCGTATTTGTCGACAAGTCCCTCCGCAAGCGAATAGGCCTCCTGTGCCTTGCGGATGCGCTCCTTCTCCTCGTCGGAGACGGAGCCGTCGGCTGCAGCTTCCGTCATGACGCGGGCGAACTCCTCCCGGGCCATCCGCGCGGTCGTCTGTGCATCCACGATGAGTTGCGTCAGGTAGTCCATTCCGTCCTGCGTGTCCGCCTTGAGCCGTGCGTCTATCTCCCGGTTCGTCTCCGAGTCCTCGCGTCGGCGGTTGATGTCCTCGACGGTCTCGTTGAACGACCCCAAGAGGTCGTCGATCTCGTCGTCGAACTTCTTCCGCGCCTTGGCGTTCGCGACGGCGATCCGCTTTTCGGCCACCGCGTCGGCTTCCGCAAGCCGTCCTTCGAGATCCGCGATCTTCTCGTTGTCCTTCTGCTTCTTCGACTTCTCGAAGGAGAGTATCGTCTGCAGAAGCTGCTTGTACTCGTCTCGCAGCTCCTGAATGTCGCTGATCTCGTTCTCTAGCTCGGTGCGCTGTTCGCGCGTGAGCTTCTTCTCGATCTCGGCTGCTTTCTTCGCCGCCGATTCCGCCTCGCTCTGGGTTGAGAACTTCTCAGTCTTCCCGGTCTCGATCTTCTCCTGGAGCTTCTCCTCCTCGGACTTCCCTCCGGTGAGGGCGTCCTTGTCGCCGCCCTTGATCGCCGCAAGCCGGTCCTGTGCTGCGTACATGTCCTTCATGTAGCCGCGTATCTTCTCGCCGTTCGCCTTGATCTCATTGGCGGCCTTGTCACCCCGGAAGGTAATCGTGTTCCAGAAGTTGATCCATCCGCCGCACAGGGAGTCGTTCTCCTCGTTCAGTTCGCCGATGTTCTTCTGGTATTCGGCGATCTCGGCTTCGATCTGATGGATGGCCTGCGCCTTCATTGCGTCGTTGAAACGCTCCTGTGCGTCCGCCGCCATCGTGATCGAGCCCGACATGCGGTCGACGCTGATACCGAGCTGTCCGTAGCGCCCCTGCAGCTGGGTGGCGAGCTTTTCGGCCTCGTCCATCTCCGTGTTGGTGAGCTTCTCCTTTTCCGCGAGCTGTTCGAGGCGCTCCATCCTGAGCTGGTCCGTTGCCCTGAGCTGGTCTCCATTGTCCCTGAGCTTCGTCATCTCGTCGGAGAGCTCCGCGGTGTGCTTCGTGGCCGATGCCATGTAGGCGCACACGCCGACGAGAGCGCCGACGATGGCGATGAGGATCCAGGTGATCGGGATCGCGCAGAAGGCCGTGGCCGCAGCCGAGGCCGCGAGATAGCCCGCCGCCACCACCTTGGTCGTCGCGGCAAGCGCGAGGTTCGCCACGCCCGCCACACCGGCCGTCACGGCGGCCTTGGCGTGCGAGGCGGTCAGTGCCCCGCTGACGGCCACGAAGGCCGTATGGGCCGCCGCAGCCGCCTTGGACGCCAGCCCCGAGACCGTTTCCGCGGCGGCATGGGCCTTGGCCGAGACCGTGGCGGCGATCGTGGCCGCATTGAGGCCGCGAAGGGCGGCGGCAATGGCGGAGAACTTCGAGGCGATTGCCGATTTTGCGACGGCCGCCGTCTCCGCGCTGGACATCATGACGAGTCCCGCGGCAATCTGTTTCGCACGGCTGTCAATCGGGAGGTTCAGGGCGGCCAGAAGCTTCGATGTCCCGACCATCGCCGGAAGGGAGGCGTTGCCATAGTCCCTGAAGGCCTGTGCCATCAACGAGAAGGAGTTCGACACCAGCACACCGTGCGAGCAGAGCGCGGAGAAGATCCCCGAAAGCCCCGACATCACGGCCGTGACGGCACCGATCCCCGTCGAAAGCACGCGCGCTGCGGTCCCGATCGTGAAGAAGGCGACCCCGAGGACCCCGACGCTGGCGACAGTTGCCGCGATTGCCGTCACGAGTCCCTTGTTCGCCTCGACCCATTTCGTGAACGAGTTGATGACGGACGTCACTTTGCCGACCAGGGGCTGGAGTGTCGTCGAGAGCGCCTCTCCGATGGCGTTCATCGAGCCCTCGACGGCGCTCTGGAAGAGACGGAAGTAGCCGCCGATGCCCGCATCCATGGCCTGCGCGGTCGCATCTGCCTGACCGGAGACGTCCCTGAGCCTGGCGAGGAACGAATCGAGCTCGTCAATGTTCCCTGCGAGCGAGAGTCCGGACATCATGCCGCGCACGTCGAACACGTCCTTCATGAACGAAAGGCGTTCCGCGGTCGGCATCTTCGCCGAGGCGACGGCGATGTCTCGCATCACCTCCGCCATCTTGCGGAGATTGCCGTTCGCGTCCGTGGCCTCAACGCCCACTGAACGGAGGATGTTCTGGACGTCGATGTTCGCGAACTGCACATAGGCCTTCCGAAGCGCCGTACCGGCCAGCGACCCCTTGATGCCCATGTTCGCCATGACGCCGAGCGAGGCGCACAGCTCGTTCAGGTTCTCGCCTGCCGCGGCCGCCTGGGGCCCGGCCATCTTGATCCCCTCGAACAGGTCCGTCAGGGTCTGTGCGGAGCCGTTCGCCGTGGCCGTGAGGATATCCGAGACACCGGACATCTTGGCTGCCTCGAGTCCGAAGATCCGAAGCGAGTTCGCCGCGATGTCGGCGGATTCGGCGAGTTCAGTCCCGGTCGCGCGGGAAAGACTCAGCACGGGATTGATCGCCGAGGTGATCTCGGAGGGATCGAATCCCATGCGGCCGAGTCCGATCATGCCCTCGGCGACCTGCTGCGCGGTGAAGGACGTCTCCCGTCCCAGTCGCTGCGCCGTCTTCGTGAGGTCGTCGAACTGCTCCCCGGTGGCCGAGGTGACGGCCTGGACGAGACGCATTTTGTCGTCGAAGCCCGCAAAGGATCGCTCGGCGAGGGCGAAGGGGATGGTGAGGGCACCGCCGAGCGCCGCCATGTCGCGCCCAAGTCCCTGGCAGGCCTTTCCGAAGTTCTTCAGCTGTCCTTCGGCGGCCAAGAGGCTCTGCTTCAGACGAGAGGTCTCTGCGGTCACCTCGACATAGGCGCGCCCGGCGCGGATGTTGGAACTTGCGGACATGGGTCACTTCCTTTCGGACTTGATGAAGGCGGCCTTGAGCGCCGACAGCATCTCCTTCCCCTTGAGCACGGGAATTGCGGGGCGCGGGGCGAACGGATTGAAGTCGTTCGGCCCGACGCCCTTGCCCTTGCGCGGATCTCGCATCAGGTTGACGGCGAGCGCCATGAGGGAGGCCGTCTGGTTCCACTCGAACTTGCCCCGGCCTTCGACCATCCAGACGAGTTCGCGCAGTGAGAAGGGGCTCGGGTCTACACCGAGGATCCCGGCGAACTCTGAGATGAGCGCATCGATTCCTCGATCCTCCGCTCGAGCTCTGGATCCTCCAACGCCTTCTTCAGCACGGACTCCATCTCCCCGGTGTACTTCCTGGCGAGGCGTACGGCCTTCTCGAGGAAGAGGCGTTTCGCGCCCGGGAAAAAATCAACGAGTTCGTCCAGGAAGGCGTGTGTGGCGTCTTCGATGGACTTCCCGGCCAAAGAACATCCGAAGTCCACATCGGAGACGCCCGCCTCCTTCGCCTCGCTCTCGACGAGCACCCAGAGGATGTCCACGAGAAGGCAGGGGTCACTGGCGATCCTGTCGACGAGATCCACCTTGACGCCGCCGTTCTTGTCCAGCGTGATGACGTTGACGAGGTCGATTCCGAGAAGGGCGCGGATGCGCTTCATCTCATAAACATTGAGGGCGATCTGCCACGACCGCCCCTGATTGTCCTTGAAACTTCTCATTGGCCATGTCCTTTCATTACGAGCCGCCGGTGGACCATGCCGGTGCGCGGGAAACGAGGGTGGGCTTGCAGGTGACGGACACCTTAAGGGCCTCCTCAAGCGGTTCCGAACGCGAGAACGACGTGACGACGAAGTCGGCGTCGAGGCCGTTGCCCTCGCCGTCGGAGACGAAGAGCGACAGCGCGGAGTTCCCGAAGTAGGCCCTCTGGATTGCATTGAAGCCGGAGTCCGCGGTGTCCCAGATCATCTCGAACTCGACGGATGCCTCCTTGAGCGTTGCGGCGGTAATGCGCCAGCCTTCGGCCGCGCGGGTGGTGATGTCGGCCTCGCCCGTCTCCAGGTTGAGCGTGACGTCGGTGACGTTCTTCATCTCGGTCGAGGCCTTCGTTCCGGCCGTGCCGTGGAAGATCTTCGCATCCAAGCCAAGTTTGTATGCCATTTTCCCATATCCTTTCATTTGACCGCGTCCCGCCAGAACTGGGCGAGATGCGGAGCAGATTCCTTGAGGGACGGTCCCATCAGGGGCCGTTTCGGGTATCGTTCGCGCTTGTAGCCTCCGCCGAACTCGTGCGCGGCCATTGAGGTTCCGACGAACTGTTCGGACGGCCCTGCGACGACTGACTGCCTCGCACGGTCAACGCCGAAGAGAATGCCACGCTTGAGCGCTCCGGTGCCGCTGTGAGGCGGCGTCCCTGGCGTCGAGGCCTTGTCCGAAGTCTTGACCTTGCGCTTCGCGACCGTCCGCACATACGCGCCCATCCGGCGCAAGATGTCCGCCGACGCCTTTGCGACCCGGGCGACCAGTCCGTCGGCGTCGAACTCGACCTCGGTCTTCATGGGCTGAACACCGACTTGAAGACGAGCTCGACGACACCAGTGAACTGCCTTCGCTCGCGAAGGTGTTCGGGTGCGTACAGCGGAAGGTACTTCACGTCCACGCAGGTGGCTCCGGCGACTTTTCGATCGAGGAAGCTGCGTCCGATTGTGATCACGGTGTTGACGAGGTCGACGATCTCGTCCTCCGTACATTTCTTGAGGACGCCGACCTGGATGTGCATCGTGTCCTCGCTTGCGGATCGCGAGATGGGTTTCATCTCCAGTCCGGAAGGAACGACGACGACCTTCATCTCCCTGAGGCCCTTGAGGTCGAATTCGGGCGCGAAGGAGACCTCCGCCTCTCCCGGCACAGAGATCGCATCGGCGACTGCCTGCGCGAGTTCGATGATGTCAGCCATGGGCGAACCTCACAAGCTCGAGGATCAGGCACCCGACTGCGGAGAGGAGCGAGATGATCGCTGCTCCCATTGCGGTGTGAAGAGTCTTCTGAAGACCTTCCGCCGTAGCGCAGGGGGGCGTATGGTGGACGCCGTCCTTGAAGTGCATCTTGATCATGCCCTTGAGTTCGGCGATGTCCATCCTGGCGTGTGTGACGTTCTCCCAGAGCTCCGGTAGGGCCGGGGGCATTTCGCTGGGTTGTTTTTCGCTCATTCGCTACCTCCAGTCCATTTCGTATGGATGCGCCTCGCCGTGCACCACGGATCGCTCCAGCGCCAGACGGGTTCGTTGTTCGGTGCGAGAACCTCGTAGGTCCTGCCGTCGAACACGATCTCGTCTCCAGGAGCAGGCGGTGTTTCGAGGGCTTCTGCCTTGACGATGAAGTCCCGGGTTTCGGTCCTCGTCCAGGTCCCGTAGTCGCCTCGCGAATGAAAAACCGTCTTCCCGACGATCGCCTGAATCGGCTTCGTCTCTCCGTCCCGTGTCCGATAGAGGACCGGTGTGGAGAGACATCCGAGCTGTACTGTCCGTAGCGTCTCGATCGCGCTCCTGATCATCAGGCGAGACCCTGCTGCAGGCGCACGAGGACGGTTGCGTCTCCGCCCGCGGCATCGGCCACGACGTAGCCGATCTTGGTGCAGCCCGCAGTCGAGGCGGCGACGATTTTCTGGTTGCCGGAATCCCAGCCGACGATGTCGCCAGCGGAGAAGGCTGCGTCACCCTTGACCATTTCGTAGATGCCGGTCAGGGCGAGCGCACCGAGCGTCCCAGCCTTGATGTCGAGCTTTGCGATGCCGCGGATCTTGCCGAAAACGACGACGTCTCCGGCGGCGATGTCCTCGGTCGGGGTGTAGTCGATCGACTCACCGCGCTGAACATAACGAGCTTTCATGTTGAATTAGCCTTTCTCTTGAGGAAGTGGAGGGCGGCGGCCGGTCCATGGAAAAGAAACAAGCAAAGAAACCATGAACCGGCCAGCCACCCGAAGCGTTTAGGCCGCGCCGTTGGCCTTGACCATGCCGCGGTGGTCCTGTTCGCGGATGCCCACGTCGAAGAACACGCGGAACCAGATGCCCAGGGTGTTGAAGTCCAGGTCTCCGCGTTCCACGGTCGGCGTGCGCTTCCCCTTGAGATAGCCGATCTCGAAGGTGTCGACAGTGCCGGGCTTGCCGAAGAGGTACCAGGCGGCGTCGGAAGCGCCCGCATAGTTCCCGTTCGACAGGTACGGGCTGGAGACGACGTTCAGGTTCTCGTCGGTGAGGACGTTCATCGCCGGGCGCACCGTCGTGCCGTCACCGCCGCTCATGATTAGGGTCGTGCCGCGCGTCAGTTCCTGCGCGAGGAACTTGAGTGCCGTCGGAACGAGGAGGATGGACGGTTCAACGTTGATCGGCTGGCCGTCAGCATCGGTCTGGTTCAGGAAGAGCTGGATGGCCTTCTTGAGCGAGTCGAGCGAAAGCGCCGAGTTCGCGCCGGTCAGGAGGTTCTTGTGGGGCGCGGAGAAGAGCGCCTTGCCGTCCGTCATGGTCGGGTTGGACATCAGACGCTTGAAGAACAACTGGTCCACGAGGCGGGCCGCGCGGTTGCCCATCGCGGTCGGGACCTTGAGGAACGCGCCGAGGTCGTCATTGATGATCATCTTGCGCGTCAGGCAGAACTTCTTCGCGTAGGTGTCGAGCTGGTTGACGGCCTTCTCCTCCGCGAGGCTGCCGTCCTGGATCTCACCGTCAGCGCCGACCGGCTTGAGGTCGCCGATGTCGGTGAGGCGAAAGCGCTCGTTCTCCTTGAAGTCGGAGAGATCGGCCGTGGTACACAGCTTGGTCGCGATGATCGGCTGCGCCTGATAGGCCTGGAGCAACTTCTTCTGGGCGACGTTGGAGAGGATGCCGGGAAGCGACACCGTGGAGAACGCGGCCTTGATGGCGGCGTTGTCGAAGGTGCGGGGCGCGGACATGCCCTCGAGCCTCATGCATTCGGCGAGGATTCCGGAGAGCGGGATGTCCGCGTCCTTCATCGCCGCCTCGACGGTCTCCTCGCCCATGGTCTTGGCGAGTGCGTCTGCGTTGATGCCCGCGCGCAGCGAGAGCGCGGCTTCGAGATGCCTGGCGTTCATGTCGGTGCCTTTCTTGATGGCGATCATCGGGGCGGTCTTGGGTTCGCGCTCACGATAGGCGGCGAGCACGGACTCGGAGGTCTTGGCCTCGTCCCAGCCCTCGGCGACGGCCTTGGCTTCGATTTCGGGGAATTCGCCCGCACATACCGTCTTGATCGCGGCGATGCGCTTGCGCTCGGATTTGACGGCCGCTTCGGCAACGGCCTTCGCGTCGACCGCATCCGCGGTCTGGGCCTTGGGCGGTTCGGGAGCGGGCGTCGGTTCGGGAGTGGCGGGCGTCGCGGTCGCGACAACGGCGGCCGGTTCGGTCTTCTTTTCAGGCTCCATGATGGAGTTTCCTTTCAGTTCGAGTTTTGCCGTGACCTGCATGTGAGTTGCCTTGTCGGCCCCCACCGCGACCACGGACACCTCGCGGAGGGTAGATTTCGTGACATGGTAGAAGGGCGCTTCGTGCTCGGTTCCGTTCACAGAGCGCCTGCCTTCCTGGACGAGCTCGGCCGCCTCTACTTCGGCTCCGATCGAGAGCTGCCAGTCAGCCCCGGCTTTGCCCTGCGAGACAATGGACTCGGAGAGCTCGCCTTCGGCGACGATGTCGCCGGAAATGTTCAGGTGCCCGTCCTCGACCATCGCAGCGACGACGCCGATCCTGCCGAGCGTGTGGTTCTCGTGGTTGGCGAGAAGCGGCACAGATTCGGGGACGCTCATGCCGGAGAGGTCCACGACAACCGGCCTGGACCAGCCGAAGAGGCGCATCTTTCCGCCCGAATAGGCGAGGCCCTTGACCTTCGGTGCCTTGCCGCCTGCGGCGGCCGTGATCTCGAGGAACTCATTCGTCTTCATCTTCGTCTTCCTTTGGAGTTTTGCTGATTCTCTGCTGGATGATCTCGGTTGTGAGCCCCAGCTTCTTCATGGTCGCCTCTTCGACGGCCATTTGGTTGAATTCCGTTTCCCAGTCCCGTCCCAGCTTTGCGAACTCGGTGAGGTAGGTCGTCGTCCGCGACTGCAGTCTCAGGCGCTGGGCGTTGGCTTCCTTTGCCGGATCCACGTGCTCGTGTCCGTCCCAGAACCACACATGTCGGCATTCGCATTCTGCTAGCCTGACCTTGTTGACGAGCGCCCATTCGCGCAGCCATCTTCCGAGCAGACGGTCGAGGATGTGCTCCTCGATGTAGGCCTGGTCGACCTTGAGGGACTTGTAGTATGTCTGATGGTCGAGGCGGCCCGAGGCGTAGTTGTATCCGGACGAGTTTCCCGCGGCGATGTTGTACGGGATGGAAAGACATCTGGCGATCTCGTTCAGGATCTCGTGCTTGAACTCCGCGTAGGTCGTCGCCGGTTGCTTGGGGTCGAGCTGGGACATCTTCCATCCGCCTGGCATTGTCAGCAGCATGTAGCGCTCGATCTGGATCGTGTCCATCGGATCCACCGCTTCGGCCTCTCCGCTCGCGGGGGCGTCCGTGTACAGGATGCCCGCGAAGTCCGCCGCGGCCTCCGCAGCCGAAAGGACGGCCAGGGTGAAGCGGCGAAGCTGTGCGAAGAGCGGCAGGGCGGAGGTGATCTCCGGAATGCCGCGATGCTGTTCCGGGCGGTCCTGGCGGAAGGTGTGGATCATGTTCTCCGCCCGAATCTTCACCCAGTCGGAATTGAAGCTCTCGTTCCCGCCGGGGTGTTTCCTGAGGACAAGGTACGACTTCGGGTTCCCGTAGTCGTCCAGTTCGATGCCGTCCACCCAGTGCTCGTCGTCGATTGTCGCATCGCTGTCCGTCACACGGTCAGCCTCGACTAGCTGAAGGTCGAGCTTGACTTCGGTCGGAAGCGCCGGATTCTGCGCCAGGATCGCGAAGGCCTCCCCGTCCTGGCACCGAGCGATCCGCATCGTCCGCAGCTTGCGCGAGAGATGGGTCTTCTTCGCCCAGACGCGGAAGTCGTGCTCGACCTGTGCGTTGAGGTCGCCGTCCTGGAACAGCATCTGAAGCCTCGGCCCCGTTCCGATCGTGTCGTCGGCGACCGTGTTCACAATGCCGCGCGCATAGGAGTTGTTCTGGATCTCGTAGCGTGCGCGGATACGAAGCGTCTTGCGGGTTGCTTCGTTCGCCTCGGCGTCGGCCGAGAGGAATTCCGCCGCCGCCCAGTGCTTTGCGTTGTCCTTTGTCGTCGTGGCGGCGTCGAAACGCGCACGGATCCATTTGGGCAGGACCTTCGCGGCTGCCCTGAAAGGCTTTTTCTTGAACCAGCTCATAGTGCGGCACCTCCCGCTGCCATTTTCGTGATGCGCAAGGGGGTGCGCGACTTGGCCGCCTTTTGGGAGGCCAAGTACCGCGCCAGTTGCAAAACGTCTCCGATGGATTGGTTCTCTACGCGTTGTCCGTCCACTTCGACGGACTTGGGCTTGTCGAGAAGCTTCACCACGGCTTCGTCGATGATTTCGCTGTTCATGCCTTCGCTCCTTTCTGCGTAGCCTTTCTTTCCACCCTACTCTTTCGCAAAAGCATGGCCTGTTTTTTCATCGGCGGAGAAGTTTTATTCCGATTTCCTGCGCTTGAGATCGGAAAGCTTGATTCTGACCTTCGGTTTCTCGATCTTGCGGACATCCGTGCCTGCAAGCACGCACCCGGTCATCGAGGCTGCGACTGCACACCCGACGATTCCGTCCCACCAGTGGTTGTCCTTGGCTTCGGGGCGCATCTTCCATTCCTCGACGCGTCGTCCTCGGCCTTCCGTCCTGATGCGGTATTCCGCCGTCAGGTGTTCGGCGAAGAGCATGTGCGTCTCGGAGCTGCGCCCCCAGAGCGACAGGCTTCCGCGGTCGCCGAGAGATGTGAGCAGGCGGCTGGCGACGAAGGACTTCCAGTAGTTGGTGTCGTAGATGACGTGCCGGACCGTGCGTTTGCCGCGGATGTTCGGCATCCGCCAGTTGTGTCCGACGCGGTCGCCGGTCGCCTTCTTGTACTCGGACATGGGTTTTGACGATGCGCCGATGTACTTGCCGTGCGAGGGTACGATGATGTTCGCAAACGCAGATTCGCGGCAGAACTGATAGACGACTTCGGTCGACTGTCCCCAGTTCGCGTCGATGAGGCAGCGCTCGATCTTCATGGCCGCGCCGTCGTCGCGTGTGTATTCGCGGCTCAGGTAGTCCTCCGTGAGCGCCTTGAGACCGCCATACAGACAGCCTTCAAGTCCGCTTCGAGGAAACTTCATCTGAAGCGTCGGATTCGCATCGGAGAGGTAGAAGTAGCGCCTCCGCTGCTCCGGCCACCCCCCGTAGTCGATGACATAGCCCGTGAAGTCGTCGTCCCAGGCGCACACGACGTAGAAGAGCATCGTCTTCTGGACGTCGATGAACATCGTGATGTGTGTCGCCGAGGTCGGGATCCCGCCAAGGCCGTGCCCGTTGAGCTTGTTGACGATCCCGTCGATCGTGAGCTGCTCGTCGGAACCGAGATCCTCGGGAAGGGGTTCGTTCTGGTATTCAGCCCAGAAGGCTCCTTCGTCGGTCATCTTCAGGTTCATCGCGTGCTGTATCGCCGAGATCTCGTCGTAGTTATATCGCGCGGGCCAGGAGACTTTCGCCCCGGCGTCCATCTCGACCTGGTGCTCGCGGTAGAACTCCGTCGCCGCGGAGAATGTGCCGCTTTCCCGCAGTTCGTCGGCCCGGAGATCCGCATAGCGGTTCCACAGTTCCTCGTTCCGTGGGAGTTGGTAGAGCATCTTGCATCGCTCGCCGTTCCACTCCGGGTGCTTGGTCTTGTCGAGGATCTGCTCGGCCATGTCGCCGGGCCGGATGACCGTGCAGGGCATGATCCCGGAGATCTTCCTGCCAGGTCCGGCAAGGCCCAGGATGTCGCCTGCAAGCACACGGACGCGCTTTCGCGTCTGCTCGACGGATCCTGCGGACTCGCTTGTCTGCGGGTCGTCGATGACGACGAATTCGGGGCGGATCGTGCGGCCGTCGGGCTTCTTGTACTTCATGCCGCGGATGCGGCCCGTGATTCCGGCCACGCGCACCAGCACGCCAGAGGAGTTGGCTCCTGCGATCGTCGGCAGGACGATCTCGTTCGCGGTCCAGGTGATGCGCGTGCGCTCGCCCTTGTAGAGCTGTCCCGCGCAACGGTTCGCGATGCCGTCGAGGCAGGAGATCGGGTAGGTGACCTCGGGGAAGTCCGCCGCGAGATGTTCGTTCACCTCGAGCTCGGTCTTGATGGAGTCGAGCATTTCGAGGGCCGCGGACTCCGACGCGCCGATCAGTACAACGAATTCGCGGTGCCCGTACAGCATGGACCAGATGGCCGCCGTCTCTGTGAGGGACGATTTGCCACTCCCTCGGGACATGGCCAGGGCGAAAAGGCCGCCCTTGAGGACGGCCTGCTGGATCTTGGCGATTGCCCGAAGATGGTCTTCCGACCACTGGAGCTGGTAGACCTCCGGAAAGTAGGTTTCGCAGAACAGTCGGAAGTCGTGTCGGCAGGCTTCCTTCCTGTCCGGGTTTTCGACCGGGGGTAGCTCCCCGATGTCCCGCCCCTGCTGCGAGAGATCAGCCTGGCGCTGTGCCGCCGCCTGTCGGTGGGCCTCGTATCCGCCCGTCACCTCGTTTCCGTCCCGGTTCTTCCGATCGACGAGCCAGGCGATGTAGCGGTAGAGGTTGAGGCAGCGGTTGTCTTCGGTCGAGGCGACGCGGTATCCGGCGGCCGTGAAATGGCGGTAGACCTGCGCGGGGGAAATGACCGTGCCGAGATCGGTCGAGTTCAGAAGCTTCACTAGTTCGGCGGGCTTCAGCTTGCTGCCGTTAATCGCCATTGAGATTTCCTTTCAGTATCCACGCCGCATAGGCGATGATGTTCATCGAGCCGTCCTCGTTGACCGGCGCGCCTGCGGCGATGTCCGCTTCAAGTTGCTCCTGTGAGATGGTCCGGGATCCGGCCATAGTAGGATGACGAGTGGTTTGATACAAGGCGGGAGAGGACGGGAAAACGCGGGAA
>JBJEWG010000295.1:0-26734 GCA_051884935.1 Kiritimatiellia bacterium
TCGCCCTTCATGTCGAAGAGCTGGAACTTCAGCGACGACGAGCCGCAGTTGACGACGAGGACCTTCTGAATCGCTTTCATTTTCAGCCTTATTCCCGAACCAACTTGATCTTGAAGAACGACGTCGCGTCCAGACCACTCGCCTCGATGGCCCGCTTGACCTCCTCTGCGGAGACCGTGGCGGTCGTCTGCGCATTGGCCCTGATCGTTAGACCCTTTACCCTCGTGCTCTTCACATTCGAGAAGTCAAGGGCGTCCGATGCGACCAGATACACGCCCACCTTCGCCTCCGAGACCGGGATGACCAGTTCGTTGCCGGCTCCCGTGACCGTCGTCGTGACGGACGCGGCCATGCCGTTCTCCAAGGAGAAGGAATCAATCTTCACCACCAGCGTCTCAGACACCGCAGGCTGAGGCTGGCCGGAGAGCAGGAAGGAGAAGTCGGAGAGAGAGAAGGAATCGTCCGAGACGAGCGCATTCATCAGCGTCATCGCCGCATAGCCCGTGCCAATCCGCAGACCACCATCCGCGAGGTTCAGATACGCGGCAACCGTCGTGGCCAAATCGGGATTGACCTTCGTGAAGAAGGTACCACCGTTCGGCGCGCTCCGCTGATCCAGCGTACCATACCTGTCGTATTCCCACGCATCCGGTAGACCGTCGTTATCGACGTCCATATCCTCAATGAAGACCTCCGCTTCCGGCGTAGCGACACCCTTCGCGACGACATACGCCTTCGGAGTGAACGTATATCCCTTCGCGTCGCTGTCGCCAACATGGCAGGAATAGCCCCAGGACTCCCACTTGGAGAACGTCGCGTCCCCATCGGAATCGACGTAGGCCCTGACGTAGTAGGTACCGACCGGGAGACCGCGAATCACGGCCACACAGCCCTCGCCATTCACGTCACCGAGGCCCTCCATGCCGGAGATCGTCGCCTCGCCCGCAGGCAGACCGGCAAAGTCGGGCGAAGTGAACGCCTGAACGCGCACAAGGCCTCTCCGCGCGGTATTCGACGTCGTCGCAGGACCGAAGTAGTGGACCTTGGCCGTCAGTTCTCCGTAGTCGGAGAGGCTGCCGAGCTTCGCGGGAACCTCCATGCGGAACTCCTGCTCCGTCTCATTCGCGTTCGGAGTCGTGAACTTCGCATCGAGCATCGAGACCGACCACGTGTAGTTGTTCGTGTTGGCAAAAACGACACCGTTCGTCACGACCATATCGACGTAGAGTGGCGCCGTCCAGGAATAGACGCCGTTGATGTCCCGCGCCGGTGCACGCTGGTTGCCGGAATCATAGACGATGCTTGTCCCCTTCCTCACTCGCAGACGGAATGCAGGAT
Source organism: Kiritimatiellia bacterium (assembly GCA_051884935.1). Taxonomy (GTDB): domain Bacteria; phylum Verrucomicrobiota; class Kiritimatiellia; order RFP12; family UBA1067; genus RUG572. Next base: position 1,339 of record JBJEWG010000295.1, read on the forward strand.
AGGCCTTCCCGAGCGCATTGTCGTGCGTCCAGCGGAACGTCGGCCGGGCGGACGTCACGATCCCCTTGGGCGAGACCGGCTCGCAGCGGGTCTGGTAACCGGACATCCCACGCTCGAACACGTTCACAAACGCGGTCGCGAGACAGTTGTTGTTCGTCGGCTGGGTGGGCGAAACCGTTCCGTCGCCAAGCACCACGCGATAGACTGCCGAGGTGATGTTCTGGAAGTCTACGCCCAGCGAGGTGGCAACCGAACCGAGGCGACCCCAATCAAGGTCCAAGGCCCCTGTCTTCACCAAATCACACTCCGTGAAGTAGGGATTGACCACGAAGTCACGCGTGACATCCAGGGCGACGCCGTGCGCATATGTGGTCGAGGTACCCGACTTCTTCGCACCAATATCGCTCACAGCCGTCCGCACAAGACGAATGCGTGTCTCCGTCTCGGTTCCATCCGGCATATTCTGCCCGATGGCCTCATCAAGCACCGGACGATTGGAGCCAACGCCGATCGAGTTCGCCGCGCCACGGTCGTTCAACGACTTCTGAGCTTCGAAGTCATTCGACTGGACTGCGAGCTGCATATCAACGCGGAACATCTGCGGGGCGACATCCGTTAGTTCAAGCGCAAACACCGCGCTGGACCAGCCGACATCGACATCCGACGCGACACCATAAGGTTCGCCCGGCGTCCACAGCCCGTCACCATTCAAATCAAGGAAGGCCTCGAAGGTATTGACCCCCTCGCGGAGATGGCCGACATCCGCCTTCGCAAGGTTTGCATTCCAGATGTTCTCGGAGGCGGCAACCTGTCCACGCCATTCAACCCTCACGAACGAACGCGAGATATCGAGGCGCTCGTAGGCGTTCGAGACGCCCGGATTGTACCAGGTGTAGACGCTATCGCCACTGTACAGATAGGGGTTCAACTTGGAGAAGTCAATGGTGAGATCACCCGTTTCGTAGTTGACCGAACCAACGGTACGACCGTTCGTTCCCTCCGAGAGGTCGGCCGTCTTGGTCTCAAGGCCCGTGTAGATGTCGCGGAGCCCCTGGCACCAGCTCGTCGAAGCGGCATCCAGCCACACTCCGCTACCATTCTGCTCGACCTTAAGAGCCGTCAGATCGCGGAAGTAGATGCGCACCGTACCCGGAACAACAGTTCCGCTACCAAGGTTCAACGAAAGCGTCGTACCCGGGTTGACGCCCAGCAGACGTTCATAGGACACCCCAACTTCCGCTCCGCTCGAAGAGGAGGAGGAAGATGAGCCATCCTGAGTCTTCGAACCGCCGATGGAGAGCACCCACGTCGCATCCGGCTTGCCCTTCACCGACGCGCTCGAATAGGACCTCAGCACGAGATTTCCGCTCGTTGTCGCCTTGGAGCCGTTGTAGCGGATGGCCGCGCGAACGGTTGAGACCGGGAACTCCGGGAAGTCGTCCGAGACATACGAGACCGTATGAGCACGCGTCGGATCCGTTCCCGCACGGCACTCCGCGAAGTTACTCCATCCGTCCTCGTCGCTGTCGTCCCACATATCATGGATGTAGCGGGAGGCGAAGAGACGCTCCGTCGTCGCATCAATCCGCGTCGCGTACAGATCCTCCCAGACATCCTCGCAGAAGTCGTGATCCGCAAACATCTCGCCTAGATAGAGCTGGCCCTTCGTGAGGAAGTAGTCCGTGACAAGCTGCCCGTCGGAGATAAACGTACGCGCCTGATCGGGCTTGACACGCGGGAACCCGTAGTTGGAGAAGCACTCCGCAATCAGGTACTCCGCGAAGTTGGAGAGTCCATCACCATCATGGTCGTCCTCGCCGCTTTCATCGGCGATGCCATAGAGATTCTCCCACCAATCCGGCAGACCATCGTGATCGCGGTCGGCCGTCGCCTTGTAGTCGGCGTCAACCGTTCCATCCGGCTGCAGTCCCGCCGCGAGATCGCGGAGATAGGCTTCACGCGCCGTAATCCACTGGCCGTGCCACTCGACGAGCGTCTCCAACGTCAACGCATCGCCGGTCGAATACAGCGCCTCCCACCAGTCGGGCAGACCATTGCCGTCAAGGTCGTCGCCCGTGTAGGTCCAGACGTCGGACGCGCCCTCGCCGTCCCACAGCGCGCTCATGCGTTTGGCGAAGGCGCCGCCGAGCGGCAGAAGGTCGGTCGAACCAAGGGAGGCCGTCCGCTTTTCGAACGAGAATAACGAGTAGACGTCATCGAAGCCGCTGCTCACCTTCGAAAGGGAGACGAGGCGGTTGTTGTAGTACTTGAGGTCATTTCCACCGTTGTTGTGGTAGAAGGCGTACGGGGTCATCGTATTCGGGAAGAGGAACGCCTCCTTCCCCGTCGCCTCACCAGCCGAGCACACGCCTGCAACGCGCTCCGCCCAGTACTGCGAATCAACAGCCGAACCGTCCATCGGCGGCAGATGTGCAACCATGTTCGGCACCCAAGGCACCCAGCGATAGTTCGCGTAGACCGTGCTGTGAACGGGCAGACTCTTCCACCAGCCGCAATAGAGGTCGCCCGGAATCTCTTCGCCGCCCACACGGACGTTGTCGAGGACGTTCATCGTGAACCCGGACGGCTCCCACATCACGTCGGCGGCGTCAACCGCGCCCGGAAGCGTCGAGAAACTGTAGTGGAACACGAGCTCGACCGGCAACGTACCGTTCGTGTCGTTGTCATTCCGCGTCGCACCATCCGCCCAGGCTTCGTAGACCGCCTGACGAAGGGTCTTGGCATCCGAGACGGAGAGGCGGGTCTTGTAGCCGTCCAGCACCTCGGTCTCGGTCTTGGCGCCATCCCACACACGGACTTCGTCCACAAATCCCTTGAAGAAGGAAGCGTAGCTCTCCCACTTCGTATTCGTCGAGAGGACTACCGCATCGGCGTTCACTGCAGAAGCGCCGAGCACCAGCGCACTCCGTGTGTAGAACGTGTAGCCGCTCCCGGACGGGAAGGCGTCGCCGCCCGGAACAGGCTGCTGCGTCACGCCGACGATTCCATTCGCCGGCACAAGCGTCGTCTGGAGCTCGCCGACCTTCCGGCCATTCATGAAGAGCGCGAGCTTCGTTCCATTGAACGTGAGCGCGACGTGCGTCCAGGCGCCTTCCTCAATCTTCGCGCCCATCACCTTCGCCGAAGAGCCTTCCGCACCCGTCTCCACAGCATCGGACGTGTCGAACAGACCATAGAGGCGACCATCGGCCATGATTCCGACACGGAAGTTCGCGCGGATCTGGCTCACGTTGTTCGAGAGCGTGTTGGCGAAGTAGCCCACGGCGCGCTCAAGCACCACCTGATCACGCGCGACATCCTCCGGGTTGACCCACACCTCGACCGTGAACTGACGGAGGCTGTCAAACGCGACGTCAGAGGAATTACCCGGTGTGCAGGCATACGAAACCGCTGCCGACTTGTCGCCCGGGAACCAGAGCGCCTGACGACGGTCCGGATCCGTGAAGTTGAGCGGGTCGGAGAGTGCCGTCGTCGTCAGCTTCTTCTCTTCCGAATCGCTGATACCGTCATGGTCAGTGTCGTAGCCCTCATTCTCCTCGAAGGCGAACAGGAAGCCGTCGGGATCGTTCGCCGTCCACGGGTAGGCGATGAAGTCGGGTAACAGCGCGTCGCAGTCCATCTTGTAGTACTGCGAGACGAAGCTCGCGTTGTTGAGGGACGAGGAGTCCGTCATCCACAACGGCGTCGGATCGGTGTGCGACGGCTGCGGGCTCGTGATGTTCGCGAGGAGGGCCTCTTCGTAGTTGTTGAGACCATCACCATCGGCATCGCAACCCGGCGCGCCCATCATCCACGGGAAGCGCATCGCGTCGTAGACGGGATCCTCCGGCGCCATCATCGGCCAGCCCGTCCAGGCATTGTACCAGTTGGCAACCTGACCGCCATAGGCGAGGGCAATCACGTCACCACTGATCGTACCGCCGGCCACCTCGCCCAACAGCGGGTTCAGACCGTGGAAGAGCTCGTAGTAGTCGTCCATGCCATCACCGTCGGAGTCCCAGTTCCGCGGATCCGTGGAGCAGTAGCCCGTGGCCTGCTTCCCGCCCGCAATGGCGTTCGGGCGCAGCATCACGCGGAAGCCCATCTCGTCGTAGGCGAGGCGGTCCTTCGTCGAGGTATTGAGAGCGACCTTATCCCAGGCGTGCGGCGGCGGCGCGAAGTAGCCGAGGTCGCGGAAGTTCCAGGCCCCGGTCGCCGGATAACCGGCCTTCTTCACCCGCGCGTAGAAGGTCTCGCCATCCATGATGTTCATCGGGATGAAGCCGAAGTACTGGAGCGAGGCCGGTCCGCCGGACGGCATCCACTGGCCCATCAACGGCGTGGAACTATCATCGTAGCGGAGGTGACGGAGCGCCTGAACCAGATACTCCTGATAATTCTGCAAACCATCGTGGTCGAAGTCGAAGTCACGGACCGTTCCGGTGGCGGGATCCGTGTAGGACGGATCCGTCCAGGCGTCCTTCTTGAACGTGCCGTCCATACCGGCGGTGATGTAGTAATCAACCGCTGCGGCGCCGCTCGCGAGACCATCCGCACGGCGGATGAGCTGGAGCGAACCGGCACTAAACGTCAACGAACCATCCGGCATACCATTCGGGCCGAACACCGGACCCGCGAACTGGCGCTCCCACGGGTCAGGGAGGCAGTCGCCGTCGGTGTCCACCGAGCACGGATTCAAGCCACCGCCACGGATGCAGACACTACCATCATCGGCCACGGGCCGACCCTCGTTCGAACCGTAGATGAACGAGAAGGTGTGTTCCGTCGTCAGCGAATCGTCACCGCCGGAGGCACCGTTGCCCCAAACCACGCTGGCCTTCCAGGTCGCGCCCTCCTGGTCATCGGCGATCCCGTCGCCGTCGGTGTCCTTGTCCTCCGGATTCGTCGGGAAGAACTTATTGTACCAACCCGTCGCGAGGCCCGGATGGTTCGTAATCACCGTCTCGCAATCCGCATAGGCGTTGCAGGAATCCGTACCCGCATACTCCCGAACCAGATTCAGGTTATCATCATCCTGATCCTTCGTGTCATCTTCTGCGGCCCAGTTCGGATTGTGCTTCACGTAGAGTTCCCAGCCATCCGGCACGCCGTCCATATCCGTATCTGCGCCGTGGAGGTCGCTGGCGAACGTCGCATCGCCCATCGTCGTGGTCTGCGCAACCCAGTCAGGCGTTTCGAACGGGAGGTTCGGCGCCGTCGTCCCATAGAGGAACACCTCGCCACAACGACGATTCGGAGACGCATTCCACAGGAGTTCGTCGGCCTCCACCGAATAGGGCGCCGCCGAACCACGATAGTTGACCAACTTGAGGCCGTCCGGCATCTCCTTGTTCGTTTCGTAACGATACTTGAGGAGCAGGTACTCGTCCAATGCCGTGTACTTCACCGTATTCACGGCCTTGCCGGAATCACCCTCGTTCTCGGAGCCCTTCGTCGAGGTCTTCCAGCGATCCGCCACGAAACCGTCCTTGTTGTTCCAGCCCGTACGGGGATCAAACCCAAACTGGGCGTTGACCTGATCGTGGATCAGGGCAATCTTCTGGTTCAACTTCAGCGTGACCACGACGCCGTCGTTCGTCGCCTCACCGAGCTCCCAGACGAGAGCGTCCAGCGGCTTCGCCTCAGTCGCCTCACCGAAACTCTCCACCGTATTCTTCACGGCACCGCCGCGGAAGCGCGGCACACAGACGCCGTTCGTCGCATTCCCGTAGCGGAAGACGGAAATCGCCACGAATTGATTCGTCTTCGCATCCTCCGTCAAGGTCGCCGCACCGGTCTTCTCATCCGTGATCTCGAAGTACTTGCCATAGTTGCCGGCAATCGCGTACTCGCGGACCGTACCGTCCAACAGCTTGAAGGTCGCGATTGCGTAGGCCTCCTCAGAGTCCCAGCGGGCCATGAAGTCGCCGTCGGCGTTCATGGCGGCACCCTCGGTATTGGAATTCTCCAAGGGGTTCATGCCGTTCATGATTTCCCAGAAGTCGCTAAGGCCATCACCGTCGGAATCCCAGTTGATCGGATTCGTGCCCATAGCGAACTCTTCGAGGTCCGTCAGACCATCGTTATCCGTATCGCGTTCATCAGACTTCCCACCAGACGCCACGGTCGGGTTGAACGCCGCCGCAACTTCATCAGGTGTCAGTTCCACACCCGTCGCGATGTCGCTGAGCGAGAACTTCGAACCGGAAAGACGCACCCACTCGCCCTTCGCGTTGACCTCGCCCACGGCCGCGCAATACCAGAAGTAATACTCGTAGCCATCCGGGAAGCCGTCCTCATCCGTGTCATCGACCGTCGGGTCCGTGCGATTCTCGGGAATCCAGGCGTTGTCCGCCGTAAGCACCCAGTTGGAGACCACCGCCACGTCCTCAACCCAGTTGGTGCTGACGGCCAAATCGACGCCGCATGCCGGGTTGTGGTAGGCGAGCGAAATCCACTCGGCCTTCGAGAAGTTGGGGTCGGAGACCCAGGCACCGCGCACATTGCGGTTGAGCCCGCTGTTGCCCACGCGGTAGTTGAGGTTCGCGTCGAAGCCGCGAAGCTCCGTGAACGCCGTGAACTTGCCGCCGGCCGTGGCCCAGTTGATGATGTTCGGAATCAGGGACGTACCCGACGAGCTCGCCGACGGCAAATAGTCACCGAGTTCGGAACCGCTCTGCGTCAGGACAGCATCATCATTCCAAGCACCGAGCTTCTTCAGGTCACCCGGGTCTTCATCATCCAACGAGAAACCGGCCGCAGCGTAGAGCGTACCGTTCTGCCACTGCGTATCCGCAGCATAGACGTCAGGGATACCGTCCTGGTTAATATCGCCGAGGTTATCGCTGTTGAGATATTCCAGCGAGAAGATCGCTTCGAGGACCGTTGTATCATACGTGACCGCCGAGTCGTCGTACTCGGGCAGCGCGATCTCCTGGCGGCCAAGCGACCGGAGACCGATCTCAGGCTGGACCACCCCGTTCAGGTGGGCACCCTCGTAGCCCGACTCGCCGCCGGCCGTATTGAGGATCCAGCAGTAGAAGAAGCTGTCCTTGAGCTCCAGATCGGCATACTGGTAATAGGACTGCCCGGCCTTCCACGCATCGCCGGAGGCATTGATCGCAAAGTCCTTGCCCGGCAGCAACGTACCATCGTCCGTCTCGCCCATGCCGTCCTTGTACTTATAGCCACGCGCATAGACCGTCGTCTTCAGGTCTTCAGGCGAGTAGGACCACTTGTGGACGAAGTCCGTGATCTCGGTCGGTGCGTTCGCGCCATCCGCCCACACACGACCGTCGCCGATACCCAACGCGCCCGTGAACTTCTTCGAGAACTTCGAGATGCCATCCGCCTTGCCGGCAAGTCGTCCCGGCTGACGCGGATAGAGTTCAAGAAGCTTCGACGGCGCCACATAGAAGTAGTAGTCGCGCGTGTCAAGGCCACCGTCCTTATCCCGAACCATCAAGCTGACGGTCTTCAGACCAGAGCTCGTGAAGACGACTTCCTTTTCGAACGATACCCCACTGGCCATGTTCGTGACCGTCGTCTCGGAACTTCCGTTGTAAGTCCACGTCACACTAAACCTGTTTGTCAGATCGGCCTCAACGTCGCTCGCAGTCCATGTGATCGTGTAGGGGACGTTAATCGAGGCCGTGTTCGTCACGGAAGAGTCGGTGCCGGCAATCTTCGGAGCCTCGTTCTCGACGTAGATGATGAAGTCCTCGTTAGGCTGGTAGTACTCGGCCCAGGTCTTCGACTTATCCGGAGATTGCGTCGTCTCGACAACTTTCGCACGGATGTAGAAGCCCCTGGTATCGCCGGGTAGCGTACCGTCCAACGACGTGAAGAAGAAACTTTGATGAGATTCAGCGTCCTTGAACTTAAGGTCATAGGTGCTCAGTTCGGGCAACGCATAGTTGCCGTTATCCACACCGACACGCTCGACTTCGAGGTGGACGGTGATAGAATTCGTCCCACCAAGCCCCGTAGGCGGAACCGTCAAATCAACGTCAATCCGCCCCCTCGTACTTCCCGTGTCGCTCTCCATGAAACGAGTACTGCTGTTGTAGGGCGAGAGCGAGATGGCCGGCGCAGCCATCGTCTCAACGAAGACTGTGAAAGGATTCTTATCGACGACGAGGCGCTCGGCGCTCGTCATATCCTTGTCGTAGACGTGCACGGTCACCCTGTTCACAACGCCATCGCCACCCGTCGAGAATGTATAAGGAATCTGCTGGCCGTAGGGATTATTAGTCAACGTCACTGTCTTTGCGACCGCACCGTTCTCCCAGAACTTGACGACCGTCTCGAATTCGTCATCCTCCAGATCGACCTCGTAGCTCTCATCCCATGCGGAGATCTCAAACATATTCTGGACACCAACGGCGGCCTTCAACGGATGGTCAGCGTCGCCACTCGTATAGACCGGAGTATTGTTCATCGACACCGAGAGGACGCTCGGTACCGCATTTGTAGATCGAATCGTGATACCGTCCGACCCCCATACAGAGATGATATTCTTGTTGTCGTTTGTACTATTCGTGCTGCGCACCTCGACATTGTACTTGAACGCGCAATTTCGCCAGCCGTCCTTCAGCGTGAGGCGCGCCTTATCGACTGGTTCCAGAGAGCCAGTCGAAATCGCAATACCAGACTCGAACTCAAGGCACTCCACCAACTCACGAGACTGCTCATCCGCAGGCACAAGGAATACGAACGCTTCATCGCCTGTATAGTCAAAAGCCTCCGTAAACCTGAAGCTCAACTCGGCCGTTTCGCCTTCGCAGTAAATTCCTGAATTGTGGTCAGGCGTAACCTCGACCTTCTTCGCGACATTCACATGAACCGTGTAGTTAACCGGCGTCTCCTTGCTGGAGATGCCATCCTGATTCTCAATATAGATTTTGGAGGCATAATCGCGCCCGCCGACAATATAGCGATACCGGAAAGTGATCTCGCCGCTCGCGTTCGCGGTGAGGTTGGTAATCGCCTCGTAGGCGCCGCTGCCGTTGTAGTCGATGTAGACCGTGTACTTGCCGTCCTTGGGTGTCTTGCCGTGAAGATCCCACATCGCATCGGCGACGGTGATCGTGAAATCGGTCAGCGTGTTCGCCGGGATGTTGAAGTACTCCTGACCCGACGCCGGCGACGTGATGACCGGTTTCGACGAGTTCACCTGAAGAGTAGCCGCCGTCCGCTCGCCCGTGAAGAAGGCCTCGGCCGCCGCACTGTTGGCAGAGGCGGGGTCGACGCTCGGCTCGAAGCGAATGCCCTTGGCGGTGTCGTCGTTCGCGCGGTTCGCGTAGACGTAGAGCATCGTGCCGCCCTCGGAGGCCTTCGTGTTGCCGGCCTTGACCGTGAGCTGGACGATCTGCCCGTCATAGTACTCGGCGCCGGACATCATCGTTGACATCCCGATATAGGTAAAGGGATCCTTGCCGCTACCAGAGCGCATGGTCGGCGTCAGCAGCACCGTGACGTCCTGCGTCCAGGGCTCGGAGAGCTCGACGTCGAGCGTCGCAACGGAAAGGTAGTTGTTCGTGGAGGTCGAAACGATACCGGAAGCCGGGTCGAGAACGACCGAGATGGACGGCGGCGGCGGCTGGACAACATTGATTACGCGCGTCGTGAAGTTCGTGATGAGCGTACCCGCGCGGTTGTAGATGTTCGTGGGCGTGTCGGACATGTAGACTTCGGTGGTTTTACCGACCTGCCCGGTCTTCGCGCGAATCGTGAACGGCTCAAGTTCATGGCCGTCCGAAACCGTGACCATGGCAACCTTGCGCGTCGTACCGTCGCCAAAGACGTAATCCGCGCCGTTCTCGACTTCAGCGACCGAGGGGTCCTTCGCCCAGACATAGTAGTTGTAGGAGCCCGACGCACCGCCAGGAATCGAGAGGCGCGGCGCCGCAGGAGTCGCCGTGGTGGTGCCGGCGGCGACATTGCGCCACACGCCATTGGGCTCGTCCGCGTAGGTGGAATCAAAGTCAATGGCCTTGATCTGGATGTTCGCGCCCGAAAGGTCGTAGTCGCGGACTTCGCTCCCCCGGTAGCCATCAGCCCCCGGATACTCGGAAGGATCAAGACGCTCGGGGCCAAAGTAGAACTCAAGGCGATTCGACGAGACGTTGTCCGTCGGGTTCTGCGGGAAGAAGCCCCACAGGTTCTTATTGGAGAGGAAGTAGTCGCTCTGTTCCGGCGTGGTGGTTGGATCCGTGGGATCCGCCCCCATCGCCGGGGCGTTGCCCCGCGAATTCGACAACTTGAGCGGAAGCGCGAAGTCACCCGCCTGCACCGTGTACTGGCAGATGAGGTCCGTATGGCGAACAGAATCCGCACTCCCCTCAGCTCCTTCGACCTCGTTCCAAGAAAGAATATCCGCATAGCGCAGACCACCGCTCACGCGCAAACCGACCTGCGGCAGACGATTGGTAATCCCTCCCGCGCCCGCAAGCGAACGTAGCATCCAAGGATTCGCGAAGGAACGGTCAGTACCAAACTCGCCCATCGGACGGTTCAGAAGGCGGATCTTGAACTTGACCTTGTCGCCCGCGACGAGCGGCCGGGAGAGGTCCCTCACCACGCCGACTTCGCCACCTTCGGGCTCGGGGTAGAACTCAATCGAGCGGATGTCGCCAGCCGCCCTCGCCGCGCCCGGAAGGGCACACGCGAGCGCCGTCAACGCGATCGCAAAAAGTCCAAGCGTTTTCTTCGTCTTCATATTCCCGCATCCTTCCATTGAATCAAATTCTCACTTCGCCGCGGCGGGTTCCTTCGCCACCGCGCGACCCTCCGCGACGGCCTTCCGGTCCGCCGCTTCCTTGAAGATTCTCTCGCGCACCGTCTTGCGCGCGTTCGCCATCTCGGCCTTGAGCTCCGCATCCGTCTTCGCGAGCGCGGCCGAGAGCGCCGACCACCCCGGATACTTCTGCGGATTCCCCTCAAGCTCGGCCTTGATCTGCTCGTCCGTGGCGCCCTGCGGCAACGCGGCACGCGCGCGCTCGGCGAGCTCCTTCATCTGGGCCACCACGCGCACGCGCACGTCGCCCTTCTCGTTCTGACGAATGCGCGTCTGCCTGAGGGCCTCTTTGTACTGGGGGTCGGCCCCCCGCGTGGTATAAACCTCCGGCTTCTTCTCGCAGCCCGTAAAGGCCGTGAAAACAAGCATCATCGCCACCGTCGCAAACGGTGCGATGCTCTGTTCCAACCATCTTTTCATCATTTCATATTGACCCAAGAGGGTGCACTCCCCTTGCAAGCGTCTATGATTCTACCATTCTTTACCGTCCGGGGGCAAGTGGGAAATTACGCCTCGCGCAAATACTCATCTGCCCGGCTCCACGTCCGTCACAACCAGTTTGAAGAACCTCTTCGTCGCGGAGACGGCGGGATCGACGTCGATCGAGACGCTCACCGACGTGTCGTCGGCCTGCGCCTGCACGACCGGGAGCCCCGCCTCGTAGCCCGTCTTCACCGCGGCCCAGTCGCCGCCGAGCTCGTCCGCCGCGAAGAGCGAATACCAGAAGCCGCGCACGCCATTCGCCACATCGGCCTTCACCGTCACCGAACTATCACCGTTCGCGATGATCGTCAGCGGCGAACTCACGCCGTCCGCGGCCACCGGACGCAGGACCTCCTCGTCAAGCATGAGCGTGGCAACGAGGTTGCCGGCGGCGTCAAGCGCCAGATTCGCCTTGAAGCCCTTCGGCGCCGAAACCGTCACGTCCTCGATCTGGATCCCGAACTCCTCCAGCTGCGCCTTCGTGAGAAGGTTCGTCGAGAAGCTCTGCGCGTTGAGGACGGTGAGCGCGTCGTCCCACTCGATCTGGAATTCCGTCGGCGGCGCCTCGCCCGCCGCGTCCACCGGGCTCCAAACCCAGAGAACCGTGTACGCCTCCTGCTCCGCCAGCTCTCCCCTGATCGGCAACACCCCGGTCACATCAATCTCGTCGTTTACCATCACGCCCAGCAATTCCATCTGGACGCCGTCTGCGGTCGTGTAGCTCTTCGCGGCGGGGGCGTAGCCAACCGTCGTCGCCGGCACATCCACCGTCGCGCCGTCTAGAATCTCGACGACGCCTTCCGACGAATAGACCATCGTCGCCGGCACCGGGCCCTCCGCAGGGTCGGCGGTCTCAGCCTCAAGATTGAAGACGTAGTTGTAGACCGTCACCGCGCAGGTGTTCGTCACGGCCTCCGGCTCACTCGGCTGCGCGCCCTTCCGATAGACACCCTCGACCGTGACCGGCCAATCCATCGGAACGAGGACGGAGACGGGCGACAGCTTGATGGCGGCCTCCGAAAGGTTGGCGTCAATAAACTTGCTAAAGCCCCAGACCCCGACCTTGCCCTTCGCCTCGAAGAGCACCGGCACCCCATACGGGTACCAGCCGCTTCCCGGCGTGATGGCCTCGGAGTCGATCGTCTGCACCTCATCCGGGTACACAACCGTGGCCTTGACGGCGATGACCTTCGAGACGTCCCACGTGAGCATGACTTCATCGCCTGCGGCCACGTCGAACGTGGCCTCCGTGCCCGTCCCCTTCTGCGTCGCGCCCGTGACCATGTTCGAGACCGCCCAGCCCGCGCAGCCATAAACGTACCCCGCCGCCTCGTTCGTCACAACCGCATTGCAGACGAACGTCACGGCGCCCGGCGCATAGCAGGCCTCGTGCAGCCCGCACGCATTGGCGGCGTCCGCAGAGGCGTTGATCGCGGCCTCCGCCTCCTCCGTCGCCGCGCCAATCGTCACCTTGATGCCCGACGTGGCTTCGACGTAGCGGCGGGCGCCCATGTCGAGAACGGCCTGAATGCTCTCCAGCAGCCCCGCGCGAATCGCCTCCACGTCATCGACCGCGTTCGTCGTGACCATCGTCGGCTCGGGCGCGTTGGGCGCATAGGTGTAGACGTAGGTGTTCGTGGTCGCGAATTCGCCCTCCGTCACCTCGTGGTCCACGTTGTGCGTGTCGTTCGTCGCCTTCACCGTGGTGACCGCGTAGCCCCAGGCCAGACGGGCCGCCTGCGGCTGGTTCCAGCGGTCCTCCGGCTCGACCGACTCCGGCAGAAACACGCCATAGGAGACATCGCTGCCGTCACCCTCCTTGGAGGAAGACGAGGAGAAGAGATAGACGAACTTGTCCACGAAGCCGTCCGTGTTCTCCTTGTCCAGTTCGTAGATGTAGTCGATGATGGCGGCCGTCTTCGCCTCGCTGCTCTTGCCGCCCACGCGCAGAATCGCCTTGCCCTCGCGCAGGGCGAGTTCCTTCGCGCGCTTCAGCGAGTACGCGACGGTGCAGTTGAGCAGGGAGAACTCGAAATCGTCCGGCAGCGCCTCGGTGAGCGCCTCGGCCTCGCTGGAGCTCGCCGCATCGGCGCCGATCTCGAAGGTCGCCTCCTTGCCCATGCAGGTCACCCGGCAGTCGCCCGCAGCAAGATCGCACGGCACGCGCGTGCCGAAGTAGCCGTGGTCGTTTGACTCGATCTCGCGGTCCAGCGCAGGCAGCTGAAGCTTCGCGCCCGGCATCGACACATGCCCCACCACCGGCACGATGTCGTCGTCGTCATAGGAGATCATCGTGACGATGCCGTTGACGATCTCGGAAAGGTAGGTGCCGCCGTTCATCGTCGCCTTCGTGTCGATCTTCGGCAGGGCGTACCAGCCGTCGCCCGCGCCGCCCCAGCCCATGAACACGCGCACGCGCTCGATGTTGTCCGCATCAAGGCCAAAGCCCACGGCGACGACGGCATGCCCCTCAATCGAGAAGCCCACCGGCACGCCCGCGCGGACCTGGTTGTACATCAGCTTCGCGAGCTGCGCCTCGTCGGGCTGGTCCGCCGGCGAAATGCCCACGTAGCGCGCGTTCCTGAACCCGAACACCTCCTTGAGCGCCGTGACGATGTCCGACGTAAACGCCCCGGACTCGCTATCCGTCCACTGCATCGACACGCCCACGCCGGCGTTGTACGCGACGGCGCCCAGCAGATCCTGCTGCTCCGTCGAAAGCTTGTCCGTCGCCTTGACGGGCGTGTTCGTGCCGCCCCAGTTCTCCGGCAGAATGCCCCAGTCGATCGGCCCCGGCCGAGTCGTATACTCCCCCTCTACCTTATTGTAGGAACACGTCTTCGTGACGAGAGCCGCGTTCGTGGTGCCGTAGAACTGCGCCAGCGCCGCGCAGGCCGTGGCCACGCAGCCGCACACCGCGTGCTTCGGGGTGTACAGGTTGAACAGATACGCCCCGTTGTAGCTGCCCTGGTTCCAGTGCGTCAGCACGCCGCCCTTCTCGAAGCCCTCGACCGTGCGGATATCGACCGTGATATCCGTCACGCCCACGCCCGCGGCCTCCTGAAGGGACGCGCCCATCAGCCGCGCCCACTTCGCGTTGCCCGACTCGCCCCAGGCCTTCGCCTCGTCCGTGACCACCGGCGCGGCGGGCGCCACGCTCGACAGCGTCGCCCCGCCGGACGCGGCGGGATACAGCCCGAGGAACCGGAGACGACGGCGCATGTCGCCCGTCAGAATGCCGCGCAGCGGATGCTCCGCCGGCAGTTCGCCCGGATCGTTGTCGAGCGCCACCACCACCGGCTCGATTTCCGTGACGGGCGCGACGACGAGCATACCGCCGTCCTTCATGGAGACCTGATGCCAAAGGACGACGGACGCATTCGCCGGATCGCCAACCGTGAGCACCTCGCCCGTCGCAACCGTTCCCGCCTCGAACGCCGCGTTCTTCGCGGCCCACGCATTCGCCGCGGCAATCGCCATTTCACGCGACACCGGACCAGCGCAGACGCCAAGCGCCCACGCCGCAACCAACAGCATCCAAATGCTCTTCTTCATGCTCGCTCCACCGTTTCACTCACACGGTCACCGGAGAAGTCGACACTTCCCCATAAAAATTTTGAAACCATTATACACGATTTGCGGAGAAACTGGAATGTAAAAAGTGGGAAAAAGACCACGCGGAAAAGACACGGCGGTTCAGACGTCGCCGCGCTCGCGATCCAGTTTCAGGGCCTTCTTCTTCAGGGCGTCCCGCTTGTCGTGCAGCTGCTTGCCGCGGCACACCCCCATCTCCAGCTTGATGCGCCCCTTGTTGAGGTAGAGACGCAGGGGGATGAGCGTGAGACCCTTCGCCTCGGTCTTCAGCCGCAGCTCCTCGATCTGCTTCCTGTGGACGAGCAGACGCCGATTGCCCTGGGGCGCGTGGTTGAAGCGGTTCCCGAAGGCATAGACCGGGATGTTCATCGAGACGACGTAGAGCTGGCCGCCCAGCACCGCGCCATACGCCCCCGCGAAGGACACCCCGCCGTGCCGGATCACCTTAACCTCGGTGCCGCGCAGCTCGATGCCGCACTCGATCCGCTCAAGGATCAGATAGTCGTGCGACGCGCTTCGATTGACGGCCAGATCGCCGGGACTCTGTTTCTTCCTGTCGGCCACCCGAACGCCGGGGTTTAGAGCGTGAAGATGGACTTCGACGCCGCGTGCTTCTGCCAGCGCGTCTTCGCCTCTTCGGCCTTCGCGATCGCGTCGAAGTCGATTTCGCTGATGAGCTTGCCCTCCGCCACCTCGCGGAGCGCCGTATCGACCTTGTCCTCGTCCGAGGAGAGCGGCTTCACCAGGGGCTTCTCACCTGCAATGAGCTGCCTTTCCCGCTTCGAAATCAGGTTCACGAGAACCGGGATCGAGGGGACGCGTTCATGGGCTTTCTTCAGAAGTTCCGTGTTCATTCTGCTCTCCGTAAGGTTTTTCCGCTCTTCTCCGCAGAAAAGAGCCGCTGATTATACACTTTCGCGCCCCACGACGCAAGGGGCAATTCAGGGAAATCACCTTTCAGAATCGTAGTCGCCCAGCGTCGGAATTCCACGCCACGCCGGGAGTGGACGCGATATCCAACCGAAATGATGACGTCAAGATTGTAGCCGACGACGACTTGCGTCTGCGTCTTTCCTGCAAGTGCGCCATGAGCGGTGGTATGTGCAAAATTTGCACGTGGGGAAATTGACCCATTTGGTTGACAATTCACCGACGGTGCCGACCGACGGTCCTGACGCTCCCACGAGGGGGCGCGGACGCCACCGAGAGGCCCCCCACCTCCCGCCGACGTCCCACAGTACCAGAGCCGACGGGCTACACCTCCCTCCTAGGCGATTCGGAATTCCACTGCCCAGCGGAATGAATTCCACTGCCCAGTAGAAAAGATTCCACTGCCCAGTAAAAGTGATTCTACTGCCCAGTGGAATTCATAGTCGTCTAGGCGACCCGACGCTCCCTCCTAGACCAACCCCCTTTCCCCTCTCGGCAACCCCGCACCCCCATCGCCATCAAACCCGCCATATCCGCCGCCCGGTTTTGGAAACTCCGAGCGTTTGCAAAGGGGCGGCACGTTAGTGCCGCCCCTTTGCAAACGCTCGGAGTTTATTATAGGGTGAGGAGGCCCCTCACGCGCGGGACGAGGCCCGACGCGCGCAGATCGACGTCACCGCGAGGCGGGCCGTCGCGAAGGCGAGGGAGAGATTGTACCCGCCCGTGGGGCCGTCGATATCCAGCACCTCTCCCGCAAAGTAGAGCCCCGGCACCTTCCGCGACTCCATCGTCTCGGGATCGACCTCGTCCCGGGAGACGCCGCCGATCGTCACGATCGCCTCCTTCACGGGACGCGCCACCGGGTTCCGCAGCGTCAGCCGATCGCCGCCGAATTCGAGTTCAAGCTCGTAGCCGCCCCGCCCCTCCAGGTTCCGCGCCACCCAGCGCTGGCAGTTGTAGACCGCCGCCCCCGTCACGCCCCACCGCTCGAACTCGACTTCGCCGCGGTATTCGCACTTCACCACGCTCCCCACCCGCACCCGCGCGAGGGCCGCCTCATACCGCGCGACGCGCGGCGGACGCATCTCATACCCCACAAGCCCGGCGCGGAGCGGTTCCACCCGATGCCCCAGCGCGCGCGCAAAGGCCTGGCCATCCCCCACGCTGCCCGTCTTGGGGAACGAGACGCCCCCCGTCGCCACAAGCACCGTCTCGGCCCAGACGGTGAACGCCTTCGCCGCGACGATGAACCCCGTCCGCATCGGCTGAATTCCCGTGACGGGGCAGTTCACCAGCAGCGGCACCTCGCGGTCGCGCAGCAGGTCCCCGAAGGCGTGGACGATGTCCGCCGCCTTCTCGCTCGCGGGGAAGAGGCGCCCATCCGCCATGCGCTTGATGTTCACGCCCAGCCGCTTGAACCCGCCCGCGATCTTCAGCGGCGGGCAGGCCATGAGGGCCGTGCGGGCGAACGACGCCACCGGCTCGCCGAGGTCCGCCAGCATCCGCTCCGGCGGAATGTCCTTCGTGAAATTGCAGCGGCCATTCGCCGTCATCAGCATCTTCGCGCCCGGACGCGCCTTCCGCTCGAAGACGAGGCAGCCCAGGCCGCGCTCCGCCGCGACGGCCGCGGCGAAGAGCCCCGCCGCGCCGCCGCCGATGATTGCAAGGGGAACAGGTGTGTGCGTGATTGCCATGGGGAGAGGAGTCGTTGACGGTTGACGGGTGGAGAGAATTCAGCGGACGACGCTGAGGAGTTCATCGACGGTGCGGCAGAGCTTGACGACGGGCCACACGCGGCGCCAGCGGGGCGACGCAGTCCAGTAGGAGAGCAGTTCCTTCATCCGGCCCAGCACCGGCCTGTCGCCGCACAGCTCCGCGCGGGAGAGTTCGACGTAGCGGCGCAGCAGGTCCGCCGCGTCCGCCCGCGCGCCGAGGTCCCGGATGAAGGCGCGGCCGATCATGACGCGCGGCGCGGGGGGATCGTCCGAGAAGGCGGCGTCGCCGTTGTACATCACGGGGTTGCGGGAGACCTGCGCGACCTCCCGGAAGCGCGCGAGGTCGCAGCCGCCCGCGTACATCTGCTTCGCCGTGCGGGCGTGGATGGTCAGCACCGCGAGCGGATGGCGGTTGATCAGCGGCATGAGCGCAAGCAGCTCGTCGGGGCGCTCCAGCCCCAGCCGGATCTTGAGCGAGAAGTTCCCGGGGCCCATCTCCTCGCAGCCCGCCGCCAGCAGCCGATCGAGGAGGTCGGGGGAGCGCATCAGCCCCGAGCCGCGCCCCCGCCGGCGAATCATCGGGAACGGGCACCCCGCGTTCAGGTCCGCGCGGCCGAACCCGCGTTCCCTGAGGCCCCTCAGCAGGACGCGCATCGCGTCGGGGTCCTTCGTGATCACCTGCGGGACGACGGGGAGGGGCGGCGCGGACGTGGAGGCGGGGAACGGCGCGAGGTCGGCGAGCATCCGGTCGTTGACGCGGATGCCGGGGTTGGCGGGGATGAACGGCGCGAAGGCGCCCGCGAACCCAACCTCGCGGATCGGCCCCGCAAACGCCTCGCGGAACGCGCGGATCGTCACGCCGCGCAGGGGCGCCAGCCAGTACTGCGCGCTCACGCCAGACGCTCCGCCAGCATGGTGCGCCGCTCGCGCACGGTGTTCGTCTCGATGGCCTGCTTCACGGCCCACGGGGCGCCGATCACGAGCACGAGCTTCCGCCCGCGCGTGATGGCCGTGTAGAGCAGATTGCGCTGGAGCATCATGTAGTGCTGTTTGTGGACGAGCACGATGACGGCGGGGTATTCGCTGCCCTGGGACTTGTGGATGGTCGTGGCGTAGGCGAGCGTCAGCTCGTCGAGCTCGCCCGCGCGGTATTCGACGGGGCGGCCGTCGAAGAGCACGATCATCGAGCGGTCCGCGGGCTGCACCTCCTTCACGAAGCCCACGTCGCCGTTGAAGACGTCCTTGTCGTAGTTGTTCCGCAGCTGCATCACGCGGTCGCCGGCGCGGAAGCACGTCCCGCCGCGCGGGATGCCGGGGCCCGCGCCGTTCAGGCGCTGCTGGATGGCGGCGTTGAGGTTCTCCGAGCCCAGCAGGTTGCGCCGCATCGGCGTGAGCACCTGCACGTCCTGAAGCGGGTCCATGTGGAAGTGGCGGGGAATGCGCGTGACCATGAAGTCGAGCGCGTATTCGAGGGCCTTCGCGGGGTCGTCCTGCGCGATGAAGTAGAAGTCGCTGGCGCCGGACTTCGTCTCGAACGGCTCGCCGGCGTTGACGTGGTGGGCGTTGCGCACGATGAGGCCGGAGTTGTCCTGGCGGAAGATCTCGGTGAGGCGCGACGTGGGGATGGCGCGCGAGGCGATGAGGTCGTGCAGCACGTTGCCGGGGCCCACGGAGGGCAGCTGGTCGGTGTCGCCCACGAGGATCAGCGTCGCCTGACGCGGAAGGGCCGCCACGAGGTCCGCCATCAGGCGGATGTCAACCATCGAGAGCTCGTCGAAGATGAAGACGTCCCCCGGCAGCGGCTCGTCCTCGTTGTAGGTGAAGGCGTTGGACTGGGGGTTGTACTTGAGCAGACGGTGGAGCGTCTGGGCCGGCGCGCGGGTCGATTCGGTCATCCGTTTGGCGGCGCGGCCCGTCGGGGCGCCGAGACGGACGTTGATGGCGTGTGCGCCCGTGCGCGCCGCGAAGATTTCGACCAGGGCGCGGATGATGGTCGTCTTGCCCACGCCCGGGCCGCCCGTCACGATGGAGACCTTCGAGGCGATGGAGGTGCGCACGGCGCGCAGCTGCGCGGGGGCGAGGGTGAAGCCCGTCTTCTGCTCCCACCACGCAATGGCCTTCTCGGGGTCGATGGGCGCGAAGGAGCGGGGCGCGGCGAGCAGGTCCTGGAGCTTGGCGGCGACGCGGCGCTCGGCGCGCCAGAGGTCCCGCAGGAAGAGGCGCTCCGCCTCCTTCACGACGCGCCCCGCGTCGATCTCGTCCTTCAGCGCCGCCGCGAGCACTTCGACGGAGATACCCACGAGCTCCTGCGCGTGGAGCAGCAGGTCCGGCTCGGCCGTCCAGCAGTGCCCCGCCTCGTCGGCCTCCGTGCGCAGCGTGTGGACGATTGCGGCGCGGGCGCGCAGGGGCGAATCCTTCGGGAGGCCGACCGAGAGCGCGATGCGGTCCGCCGTCGCGAAGCCGATGCCCCAGATGTCGCGGCAGAGGCGGTAGGGGTCCTTCTTGATGATGGCGATGGAGTCGGGGCCGTATTTGCGGTAGATGCTTGAGGCCTTGCTGGCCGAGATGCCGTAGGTCTGGGTGAAGATCATCACCTCGCGCGTGCCCTTGCCCTCGCGCCAGCCCTTGACGATGGCCGCGATCTTCTTGGGGCCCACCTTGTCGATCTCGCGGAGCCGCCCCGAGTGGTGGTCGAGCACGTCGATGGTGTCCGCCCCGAACGCATCGACGATGCGGTTGGCGAGAACGGGGCCGATGCCGTGGATGAGCCCGCTCGCAAGATAGCGGCGAATGCCCTCGGCGGACTTCGGCGGAATGCACTCGACGGTCTTCGCCTTGAACTGGCGGCCGCGGACGGGGTCGGTCACCCATTCGCCGGTCGCATGGAGGTCCTCGCCCTCCCATGCGGCGGCGCAGATGCCGAGCACGGTGATCTCGCGCTCGGCCAGGCGGAAGCGTCCGTCGGAAACGGGCGTGACGTGGAGAATGGTGAAGCCCGTCTCGTCGTTGCGGAACACGACGGACTTGACGGTGCCGTCGACCGTCCCGATCTCCGCGTCCTCCGCCATCGAGGGCTACTTCGCCTCGGCGACGTGGACCTTCTTGATGACGACGGGCTCTTCGGGGACGTTCTGGTGGGGGCCGGCGAACCCGGTCTTCACCTTCGCGATGCGGTCCACCACGTCCATGCCGTCCGTCACCTTGCCGAACACGGCATAGCCGAACGTGCGCGGGTCGGGCCCGCGGTAGTCGAGGAAGGCGTTGTCCACGAGGTTGATGAAGAACTGGCTCGTCGCGGAATCGACGACCATCGTGCGGGCCATGGCAATCGTTCCGCGCGCGTTCTTAAGGCCGTTGGCCGCCTCGTTCTTGATCGGCGCCTTGGTCGGCTTCTGGTCCATCGCCTTCGTGAAGCCGCCGCCCTGGATCATAAAGCCGTCGATCACGCGGTGGAAGATCGTGCCGTCGTAGTGGCCCGCCTTCACGTAGGCCAGGAAGTTCGCCACCGTCACGGGGGCCTTCGCGTCGTCCAGCTCCAGCGTGATGGAGCCCATCGAGGTTTCGATTGTCGCCTTCTTCATTGTCTTCTTCTCCTTACTTGCGACTGTGCGAGAGCACCTCGCACCCCGTCGTGGTGATCAGCACGAGGTCTTCGATTCGGACCCCCAGCCGACCCTCAAGATAAATCCCCGGCTCGATCGTCACGAGCATCCCCGGCTCAAGCGCCGTGTCGTCCGCGGGACGCGCCGTCGGCAGTTCGTGGATCTCGTAGCCCACGCCGTGGCCGAGGGAGTGGCCGAAGGCCTTTCCGTACCCGGCCGCGCGGATGATGTCGCGCGCCACCTTGTCGAGCTCGCCCGCCGTCATTCCCGGCTTCGCCGCCGCAATCGCCGCCTCGTTCGCCGCAAGCACGGTGTCGTAGACCTTGGCGTACTCGGCGTCTGCGCCGCGCGGCCGGATGCACCGGGTCATGTCGCTGCACACGCCGTCAAGCTTCACACCCATGTCGACCAGCAGCGGCTCGCCGCGCCGCCAAACCGTCTCGTCCGGCACATGGTGGCATTCGGCCGCGTTCGCGCCGGCGCAGACAATCGTCTCGAAGGCCTCGCCGTCGCCAAGCGCGTTCATCCACGCGCGGATCGTGCGCTGAATGTCCTTCTCGGTCATCCCCGGCTTGAAGTCCCGCTGCGCCCGCGCCCAGATCTCGTCGTTGAGGGCCTCTGCGGCGGCGATGCGCGTAATCTCGTCCACCGTCTTTACGGCGCGGAGCGACAGCACCTCGTCCTCGACGTCCACAAGCTTCACCCGCGGGAAGGTCTTGCGAAGCTGGAGGTAGCGGGCGGCGCTGATCGACCCCTCGTAGCCGAGGCCCGTGGGCGCGACCCCGGCCTTGGCCAGCGCGCCCTTCACCGTCTCGGCGAACGAGACGCCCCGCCGCAGCTGGATCGTCTTCAGCCACGGCGCCACGCGGTGCACCATCGGCACATAGCGGAAGTCGGTGATGAAGAGGCACCGGGCCTCGGGGAAGACCACAAGGCAGCCCGCGTCGCAGACGACGTCGCAGAGGGAACGGATGTTCGCCTCGCCGAAGATCAGGGCGGCGGTCAGGCGACGGCGGCGGAGCATCGCCGCACAGGCCGCCAGACGATCGGCCCGTGGATTCAGATCAACGTTTCTCATCGGTTCCCCTTCGCGCCCCGGGACGCTCCGCCCGGGCGCGCACACGCGCCATCCGACGCTTGCGGCTCCGCCGAACATAGCGCAGAACGCCCCAATACGTCAACGGCACACAGATCGCCGCGAGCAGAAAGCCCCCGAGAAAGAACGCCTCCATCAGCTCGCCGCCGAGCTGCAGCACGCTCTGCCAGCTCTGCTCCTGGACGACCTCCTTCATCGCGGCGGTGATGTGCGAGTAGGAGAGGTCGCCCCCCATCAGACGATTACCCAGCCAGCACTGGACGGGATAGATGAGGAAGATCGTGAAATGGTTCGTGATGAACGTCCCGGCCACGGCGCCGATCTTGCTCCCCCTCATGACGAGCGCGGTCGGGATCGAGAGAATCAGCTGGAACCCGAAGGGGATCGTGCATCCATAGAACATCCCAATCGCCCAGCCGCGGGCGATGAACTCGGGGCTGGCCTTCTCGCGCACCATCGACGCGAGAAGACCGTTCCACCTGCTCTTAATCCACGACATGCACGAAGAGACCGGATCTGAGCTTCGGCTCAAACCAGGTCGACTTGGGCGGCATGACGGCGCCGGCGTCGGCGATATCCATCATCTCGCCGACCGTCACGGGGAACATCGAGAACGCCACTGCGGCGCGGCCATCCTCCACGCGGCCCCTCAGCTCGTCCAGCGGGCGAACCCCGCCCATGAACGAAATGCGCGGTGAGGTGCGCGGGTCGTCGATGCCGAGCACCGGGGCCAGGAAGCGGTCCTGCAGGACGGAGACGTCGAGCGCGGCGACGACGTCCGTGCCGGCGGGGACCTCCCACGCCAGGTCATACCACCGCCCCGCGAGGAACATCCGCGCATGGCGCCCGGCCGTCGGCGCGCCGTCGGCGGCCTCCGTCACCGTGAAGACCTCCCGCGCGCGGGCGAGCAGCTGATCGGCCGTGAGACCGTTCAGGTCCGCAATCAGGCGGTTGTAGGGGAGAATCTTGAGCTGGGAGGCGGGGAAGGCCACGGCCAGATACCAGCGGCTCTCGCCCGCGAAATCGTTTTCCTTCGCGTAGCGGCTCGCGGCCGCGCTGCGGTGGTGCCCGTCCGCAATGTACGCGGCGGGGATGCGGGCGAAGAGCTCCACAAGCTCGTCCGCACGGCACTCGTGGCCGTAGGCGATTTCCCAGACCGTATGGCGGACGCCATCCGGGGCGACAAAATCATAGAGAGGGGTACCCGCGCAGGCTTCGGCGACGATCGCGTCGATGGCGGGGTCGTCCTTGTACGTAAGGAACGCCGGGCCGGTGTGCGCCTTGAGGATTTCAATATGGCGCGTGCGGTCGTCCTCCTTGTCCTTCCGCGTCTTCTCGTGCTGCTTGAGCACGCCCGCGAGGTAGTCCTTCGCGTCGAAGGTCGCCACGATGCCGGTCTGGGCGTGATTGCCCATCACCTGACGGTAGGCGTAGAACTTCGGGTCGGGGTCCTGCACGAGCGCGCCGGAGGCACGGAGGCCGTCCAGGGCCTTCTTCGCCTGGGCGTAGGCCTCGGGCGAGGCGCAGTCGGTTCCATCCGGCATGTCGATCTCGGGGCGCGACACATGGAGGAAACTCACCGGGTTGCCTGCCGCCAGCGCGCGCGCCTCGGCGGTATCCACGACGTCATACGGAACTGCGGCAACGGCCGACGCCTTTTCAGGAGTCGGCCGTACGGCTGAAAACGGACGAATGTTCATTGCCGAATCAGTAGTTCGGGAAGATGTCGAAACCGATGTTCACGATCGGGCAGAACGCGAGCTCGCTGTCGCGGATGACGTTGACGCCGCCAACCTGGAACCCATAGGCCGTCTCGGCGCGGTTGACCAGGCCAACCTGGAAGCCCTGGACCTGCTCGGCGATGTTGATGAGACCGAACTGGATGCCGCGAAGCGAACGCGCCTCGTTGAAGAGGCCCACCTGAACGCCCGTGAGATCGGCGCGGCCGGCGGAGTTGTAGACGCCGAGCTGGATGCCGGCCATGATGTCCTCGGCCTCGTTGCGGAGGATGTTCACCTGAAGCCCCTCGAAGTAGCGGCAGCTGCCGTAGACGCCAAGGTCGAAGCCCGTGACGCTCTCGCACTTGCCATAGGGCAGCGTGAGGCGCAGGCCCACCACGTCGATGTTCTTCGTCGAGTTGAAGGCGAGCCAAACCGGCCACGCGGCCTTGGTCGAGGACTTCGCGGACGACGCAGGCGACGCCACGGGGGACGTTTCCTGGCCAAAGGCGGCCGTGCAAGCCCAAGCGACACAGAGAGCCATCAGAATTTTCTTCATGTCCAAATCCTTTTCGTTGTTTCGATTGAGGCAATTATAGTTTTTTTCGGTGGAAGCCGCAAGCGGAAAGTCAGCGCAGCGTCAACTCGTTCGCATCCGGCGGACGCACCGTCCAGGGGAAGGCCCCAAGCTCGACAAGCGCCTCGCCGGCGAGAAAGAGCGAGCCGCAGGCGACGATCGTGCCGCCCTTCGCCTTCGCCCAGGCAAAGGCGCGCGCGAACGCCTCCGTCAAACTCCCGCAGGCCTCGGCCGCCGTGAACCCCGCCATCAGCATGCGCTCCGCCGTCTCGGCGGGATCGAGCGAACGGGCGTTGTGGATCGGCGTGGACCATCCATGCGTCGCGAGCGCGCTCATGATGCGCAGGTGGGCCAGCACGTCCTTGTCGCCGCAATAGCCGGCCACGAGCCCGACGGGCTCCTTCACGCCCGCCAGACGCAGCGAATCCCGCAGCGCGCACGCGCCGTCGGGGTTGTGCGCCCCATCGACGTAGATCTCCACACCATCCCGCACGATCCGCTGGCAGCGCCCCGGCCAGACGACATTCCTAAAGCCCGCGACGATCGCGTGGTCGGGAATCGCGAACCCGCACGTCTTCTCCAGCACATCGACCGCCGTAATCGCCGTCATCGCATTGTCCACCTGGAACGCGCCGAAGAGGGCGAACTCCACGGGCGGAAGATTCCGGACGGCGGTGGTGAGCTTCATCGGCGCAAGGCATTCGACCGTGACGTGCTCGTCCGCGGCGAGGAAGCTGCACCCGTTCAGGGACGCGACGCGCCCGATTGTCTCCTTTGCCGCCTGCGGCATCGCGCCGCAGACGACGGGCCGCCCCAGCTTGATGATGCCGGCCTTCTCCTCGGCGATTGCCGCATGGGTCGTCCCCAGCCAGTCGCAGTGGTC
>JBJEWG010000296.1:0-5438 GCA_051884935.1 Kiritimatiellia bacterium
TTGTGCCGATGAGCGACCCCGAGTTATGCCGATGAGCCGACCCGAGTTGTGCCGACGACCCGACCCTCACCCTCCCTCATCCGGCGACAGGAAATTTCTCATAGATGACAAAACGGCGGCGAATCCTCATCCGCCGCCACCCATCTACGGATCAGAGGTCCGCAATCGACCTGTCCCGAGGGCTTTAGATCCCCAGATCGAGCTCCATCTGGCCCGAGAGGATGAATTTGCGCCCCTTTTCGAGGGACGGGTCGCTCGTATCGTAGACGACGAACCGGCAGGACCCAAAACGCCGCGCGAGCTCGCCCCGGACGTAGTTGGAGACGGCCTTCACGTTCCCGGGGTCGTCGTCCGAGAACCCCACCGCGACCTGCCGCGTCCCCACGCCGCCCGTGCGCCGCATGGTGCGGTAGAGGTGTTCCACGAAGTCGCGGATCGCGAACTCCTTCGCGAGTTCAGGACGCTGGTCGGAGGTCGCCGCCGCGAAACGCCCGCCGAAATCCTCGTCCCCGACCATCTTCTCCCTGAAATCCGGGTTCGTCACCGCGTGGTAGCGGCACATGGAAAGGTAGTAGTCGATCTCCTGTTCGTCCGTGCCAAAGCACCGCGCCCTGTCGAAGCAGTATCGATAGCCGCGCAGATTCGCCAGCATCTCCGCGCGCTCCTCCGGCGACAGCACCTCGTCGATGAAGAGCTTCACCGCCTCGCGGATCGTGGAGGCGGCGTGGCCGCGCGCGGTGACGATGGCGAAGATGCGCCCTTCCCGCAGCGTCTTGCGCAGCGTCTTGAAGGAGGGCCCCGGCGCGTCGCCGGCCTTGATCTTCTCCAGCGCCGCGCGCGTGTCGCGGATGAACGCCAGGTCCGCCACCGCCGCGTCGGGCGCGTCCTGGAAATCGCGGAACGCCGCCTCGCGCCCGCCCACGCTCGGCAGGCGGTAGTGCTCCGAGTCCGTCCGCACGAGCGCGAACGTGCCCGTCGAGACGCTCGTGGGGCGCCACACGCCGTCCTCCCCCCGGTGTTCGAGGTGGATGCGCGTGGGCATGTGGAGGATGTTGTCGTCCCAGTCGAAGATGTAGTACTTGAAGTCGCGCCCCGCGACTTCGAGATTCACGTCCTTGCCGTCCACTACGTCCATAGTCCGCCTCGTGGGATCAGGCGCCGACGACGGCCGTGAGGAACTGGTCGTGGCCGTCCATGGGGAGCTCGTCGATGATCTGGAACGGATGCGCCACGCCGAGGGATATCGCCTCGGGCGCGGCCGCGCGCAGAAACCGGTCGTACCATCCGCCCCCGTAGCCGATGCGGCCCCCCGCGCGCGTGAAGGCCAGCCCCGGCACGACCCACACGCCGACATCCGCCGCCGCGATGCGATTCACCTCGGCCGGCTCCGGGATGCGGTGCGCCCCCTCCACGAGCGTCGTCTCGCGGTCGTAGACGCCGAGCTCGTAGCGCCTCTCCGCCGCATTCCAGCAGGGCACGGCCACCGTCACGTCCGCCGCCCACAGCGCCTCGATCAGCGGCGCGAGGTCGAGCTCGTCCCGCGTGGCGAGATAGACGGCGAACGGGCGCCTCGCCGTCCGCGCCGCCTGCACGTCCGGACGCTCCAGCAGCGCCGCGCAGACGGCTTCGGACGCCCTGCGGCGCTGCCCCTCCGTCAGTTCGCGCCGCCGCCGCCGCATCTCGGCCCGGATTTCCTCCTTCGTCCGCATCAGACGACGAACCTCTCGGCGATCTCCCGCCCGAAGACCTCGAACCGCCACCCCCGCGCGAGCGGATTCGCCGCGTCCTCGGGATTGTCCACATACGCCGTCAGCGTCGCGCGGTTCGCGACGACGGCGGGATCGACGTGCACCTCCTCGGCACGGGCGCGCAGGAACGCGAGCGCCTTCTCCGCCGCCTCGCGGACCTCCGCGATGTAGTGCGGACGCGGGTTCGCGGGCCACGCCGCCTCCGGCACGTCCAGCCCTTCGCGGATCGCCGCCGCGAAGGCGTCCGCCAGAGTCTCCCGCTGCCCCCGGTTGCGCAGACGGTGCCGAAAACGAAGCCGCGCCGCGACGGACTCCCCCGCCTCGGCCATCTCGGCCAGGGACGCGTCGTCCGCGAGCCAGGTCCTCGGCAGATTCCACTCCCGCGCCAGTGTCTCGCGCGTGGCGGCCAGCGCGCGGAGCACGGCGAACCCGCGGCCGTCGAGCCGCGCCCGCCCGCACTTCACGTGCGTCCACACCGCCTGCGGGTCCGCGTCGCCGTAGTGGGACGGGTCGTCGTAGCGCCTCATCTCCTCCTCAAGCCACGCGCGCGTGCCGAGCGCCTCCGCCCGACGAAGCAGCTCCGCCCGCGCCTCGCCGAGATAGCGCACGTCGTCGAGCGAATAGGCAATCTGCGCCTCGGTGAGCGGACGCTGCATCCAGTCCGTCGTGGTCTCCGTCTTCGGCAGGCCCACCCCCACCGTCTCCTGCACGAGCCGCTGCAGGGACATCCCCGCCGGCAGCCCCGCGAACGCCGCCGCAAGCTGTGTGTCGAACACGTTGACGGGCTTCGCGCCCGTGTAGTGGAAGAGGTGGTCGAGGTCCTGATGCGCATCGTGCAGCACCTTCACCGTTCCGGCGTCCGCCAGCAGCTCCGCGAGGGGCGCCGTGTCCAGCGCAAGCAGACAGTCCTCCGCCCAGCTCGTCCCGTCCGCCGCGCCCAGCTGCACGAGGGCGAGCTTGGGGCGGTAGGTGTTCCGCCAGACGAACTCCGTATCCAGCGCGGCGAGGCCGCCGCCCCTCAGGGACGCGCAGACCTCGCGCAGTTCAACGACGTTCCGGATCATCTCACTTGATCGGCCCGTCGATCACGAAGCTCTGGTTCGGCTCCGGCGGCACATAGCCATGCGTCGAGCCCTGCACCCACAGGATCTTCTTGTTGCCGGGGATGTTGTTGTACATCTTCGCGAGGCCCGTCGGCGGGCAGCAGTAGTCGCCCAGCCCGGCGCGCGTGATGAGCGTCTGGCAACTCGTGGGGATGCGTTTGGCGAAGTTCGCCGCGTCGTAGTAGCCCATCGCCTCCGTCCAGCCGATGTACCAGCCGTCGCGCGCGAGGTTCTTCGCGGGGTCCGTGCGGAGCTTGCCGTTCGTGTACATGTCGCAGCACCAGGTGATGCCGCTCTCCGCGCGGGTCAGCCCCTCCCCGCAGCCCGCCGCCCAGATCGTCTGAAGCCCGCCCTGGCTGCCGCCGGAGGCGATCAGGTCCCTGCCGTTCCACTCGGGCAGCGTCTTGAGGTACTGGAGCGCGCGCTTCACGCGCAGCACCATGCCGTTGAAGTAGGCCACCTCGGGGTCGGCGTTCTGCGCCGGGTCGAACGCATAGCTGAAGCCGTTGGAGCGCGTCTCCCAGCGCAGCGCCTTGCGGTCCGCCTCCGTCGCGCCGAACTCGGCGAGCTTCTGCCCGTGCGCGTTGATGTTCAGCACGATCTCGTTGTCGCGCGCCCAGTTCGGGGCGTCGTGCTGGCAGCGGTCGCCGCTGTAGCCGTGCGTCTCAAGCCGGCAGGGGAACTTCGCCCCCTTCTCGGCCGCGGTCGGGATCGTCAGGTAGCCGGTGACGGGCCTCAGCCCCGCGCACGCGATCTGCACCGCGTAGATGCGCGCCCGGGGATTCCCGCACTTCACCTCCACCCGCTCCGCCTTGATCGGCACCAGCTTCAGGCGGTCGGCCTGCCGCGCCCAGAAGGCGTCGAAGTCCGCCGGCTCGGGATGGGACTTCAGCGTGCCGATCTGCACGCCCGCGCCGCCGTCGAAGAAGATGCGGCGGTCCTGGCGCTCGAATGCGTTCTGCGCGCGCTTCCCCTCGGGCGTCGTCGTGTCGCCCGTGTACTTC
The DNA here is from genome assembly GCA_051884935.1 of Kiritimatiellia bacterium. Lineage (GTDB taxonomy): Bacteria > Verrucomicrobiota > Kiritimatiellia > RFP12 > UBA1067 > RUG572. Next base: position 3,856 of record JBJEWG010000296.1, read on the forward strand.
TTGCGGTAGACCTGCCCCTTCCCGTCCTCAAGCGCGGCGCGCACGCGCACGAAGCCCGGGCTGTCCAGCGACGTCTTGATCACGATCGGCTTCGCGAGGTCCGCCGGCACCCGCTCGCCGAACTTCTTGCCGTCGTCGCCCGTGCGCTCCCATCTGACGAACCACTCGCCCGCCGGCAGCTTCTCGATGCGGTCGAACTTGAGCGTGAAGACCATCTCCTCGCCCGGCTTGTAGTCGATCGCGCGCTTGTTCGTGGAACCGCGCAGAAGGCCGTTGTCCAGCTCACCCGCGAACACGGCCGCCGCCGCGAGGGCGAACGCCGAAAACAGTCTGATCCTCATCACTCTCTCCTTTGTTTAAGATACACCATCTACAGATTTCGCGCCTATTATCGCACAACCCCGCGCCAAAGACAAGCACCCGCAAAGGAATTAGGAGATGCAGATTTTAGATTCCTCCAAACAAACTGGGGTGCATTGGTGCCGTGAAGACCGAAGCGGCAAAGATGCCGATCAACGCCATTATGTCGTAGGCAACGGAATGAGCGATGTGACAAACCTCACCGCGCGCCGCCGCTTTGAAACTCCAAGCGTTTGCAAAAGGCTCCACTAACGTTCCGCCTAGGGCTTCGCGCGCTTCAACGGCTCATTCCATCTAAACAGCTTCTTCCACTAAAGGAAAGCCCCCCCCCCCTACCTGTTATATAGCCGCGCGCACGAGGCGGGGCCTCTTTCTGTCGTGCGCTTTGTGCCAGTCTTAGATTTAGACAAATCTCAACTGTTCTCACGGTTTCTCACGCCGTTTCACCACCGTCTGTGGGGCCTCTCTCGCCCCCTGTACAGCCTCACCATCCCCCTGTGGGGCCTCTCCCGTCGTCTGCGGGGCCGCTTGGATTGTGCTGGAGGCAGTGACCTTTTCCTCCCGACGAAATGGCAAATCAGCACCGACCCAACGGCAAAATCCCCCCGTCATCCGAGCTTCTCTTGCGCAACCAAATGAATTCTCTTGCGCAACTAAATTATTTCTCTTGCGCAAGAGAATTCATTTGGTTGCGCAAGAGAAGCCCAAATTGCCCTACCATCCGACCAGGGTGTCGCGCCTCACCCAACCGCCCCCTCCCAGACGAAATCTCATCTTTCTCTAGGTAAACCCCCACACCTTTCCTGGATGAACCCGCGCGCCCTCCTCGGTCGGGCCCCGTCCCGCCCCGTAATGATGGCGGCGGGTTATAGCCCGCCGAGATGAGACACGCAACCCATAGCCGCGCAGATACCGCACGGCTATTCTCTCAAAAAGACTCCACCGACGCTGGCAACACGCACGGACTTCTCGAAGTGCACGCACGCGGAGATGCACCGCCTCGAGCGCGTGGTCAACTCGATCCACAGGAGACTACTCGGCGGGAGGACCACGACTTCCGCCAACTTCCACCGCCTACGGCGTTATCGTCGCCTTGAAGAAGAACGACGACGCGGCCCCGTCCCTGGGCGTCGTGGTCGCCCTGATCCTGCCGTCCTCCGGCGGACCAAAGACGACATCGACCGCGTCCGCCGCGAACTCGTCCAGCGTCGCGCCGCCCTCGA
>JBJEWG010000297.1:0-5433 GCA_051884935.1 Kiritimatiellia bacterium
TTCGCCACGTAGAAGCAGTCCACGAGGTTGAGCGTGTGGCTCGTCTTCGTGAGGCCGGTCTTGTAGTCCACCATCTGCTCGGCGTTGCCGTGGTCCGCGTAGATGAGCACGTGCGCGTCGAGCTCCATGAGGCGCGGCAGGATCCTGCCGATGCACTCGTCGGTGACCTCCACGGCCTTCGTCGCGGCCTTGAGGTCGCCCGTGTGGCCGACCATGTCGCAGTTCGCGTAGTTGACCACGATGAGGCCGTAGGGATTGTCTTCGAGGCGCTTCAGCAGCTCGTCCGTCACGTTGTAGGCCTCCATCTCGGGATGGGAGGCAAAGGTCGCCGCGTCGAAGCGGCTCTTGATCTCCACCTGGTCCTCGCCCGCGCTGGGCGTGGTGGACTTGCCGTTGAAGAAGCTCGTCACGTGCTTGATCTTCTGGGTCTCCGCCAGGCGCAGCTGGCGAAGGCCGGCCTTCGAGACGACCTCGCCGAGCAGGTTGTCCATGCCGCCGCCCGCGCCCATCGCGCCGAGCAGGTAGTCCTCGAACTCGTCCCAGTAGCGCGTGAAGCCGAGGAACGTCACCTTCGGCCGCGCCGCGAGGTTGGCCGCGTCCGGGTAGTCGGCCGAGACGAACGCCTGCGTGAGCTGGATCGCGCGGTCCTGGCGGTAGTTCGTGTGCATCACGACGTCGCCGTCCTTCATGCCGGCGTAGTCGCCGATCACGTGGCAGGGGATGTACTCGTCCGTCATCTCCGTGCCGTCCGGCGTCTTGCCCGTGGCGTACTCGGCCTTCACGGCCTCCTCGATTGTCGCGGCCTTCTTGCCCGCGCAGGAGACGATGCAGTTGTAGGCCTCGGTCGTGAGCTTCCAGTTCTTGGAGCGGTCCATGCCGTAGTAGCGGCCCATCGCGGTGCCGATCGTCGCGTTGCCCACGGCGGCGAGCTCCTGCTTCAGGCGCGCGATGTACTCAAGCGTCGAGCGCGGCGGCGTGTCGCGGCCGTCGAGGAACGGGTGCACCACGATCCGCCCCTCGGGGAACTCGGCGCGGGCGCGCTTCATGAGCTTGAAGAGATGCTCCTGGTGCGCGTGCACGCCCTCGTCCTGCAAGAGCCCGAAGAAGTGGAACGTCGAGTTGTTCCGCTTCCAGTTCGCGATGAGGTTCGCCCACTTCTCGCTCGTGAAGAGCTCGCCCGAGGAGAGCCCGTCGTCAATGCGCTTGAGCTCCTGGATGACGATGCGGCCGGCGCCCATGTTCAGGTGGCCGACCTCGGAGGACCCCTGATAGCCGTCCGGCAGGCCCACGGCCTCGCCGCAGCAGTCGAGCAGGCAGTGCGGATAGCGGGCGCGGATCTGGTCGATGACCGGCGTCTTCGCCGCCGTCACCGAATTGCCCTCGGGGCGCACGTTCACGCCCCACCCGTCGCGGATGATCAATACAACTGGTCTCATGTTCTCTTCTCTTCCTTGTCTGTGAATCAACTCAAATCGCGTGGCCCCGCCGCGTCACTTCCTGAACACGTTGTAGGGGATGAAGGCGCGGCGCGCGCGGACGCTGTCCTTCGGGAACCAGATGTCCGCGGCGGTCAGGCCGCAGGCGTCCACCATGTCGAGCGCGTATTCGAGGCGGCCGAAGTCGGCGTCGGCGTTGTTCGTGCCGAACGTGAACTTGATGCCCCGCGCCTTCGCGCGCCGGATGATCTTCGCGCTGGGGATCTTGTAGCGCGCGCTGATCTCCAGCGCGATCTTGTTCTTCTCCAGCACGTCCAGCACCCGCGCGATGCGCGCGTCCGTCCACCATGCGTCGTAGTCCTTCGCGAGGCGCGGCGGCAGATAGGTGGCGTTCGCGTAGATGTCCGCCGGCTCGTTCGTGAGGATCTTCTCGATCTGCGAGACGAGGAAGTCCATCCACTCGTCGTCCGTGCGGCCGTTGAGGCGGAACTCCTCCGGGCGGTAGATGCGCAGCGGCACGCCGTCGTCCACGATCGTCATGGAGTCCGTGAAGAGATAGTCGAACTGCGCGAGCATCTCCTTCGAGAACTCGTACGGCCACTTGCGCCCCTCGCCCTGCGCGCCGCAGAGGAACGGCAGCGGCTTCACCTCGTCGAGATACGCGCGCGCCTCCGCGTCCGAGCGCAGCATCCGCCCCACGCCGCCTTCGCCGACGTTCGGCGCCACGCCGTAGTTGATGCCGTAGTTCAGGCTCATGCGGTGCGCCATCTCCTTGGTGAGGCCGCCCTTGAGGTGGACGTGGAAGTCGATGACGGGGAAGTCGATCTGCTGCTTGCGGATCGCGCGGTCGGTCTGTTCGTCGATCGGCGCCGGCGCATCCGCCGGCGTCTGGACGTCGTCCGCAAGCGCACGCAGCGCGAGGTCGCGGAACGCGACGCGCCCCGCCTCGCCAGCGAACACGAAGTCGCCCCGCCCCAGGCGCTGCCGCATGTGCGCCGGCGCGCGCCACGGGTTCTCCGGCTCGACGTAGCGCACCACCGTCTCGTCGCCCACGCGCACGGTCACGCACGCCCCGCGCACCGCCACCTCGAACGGGCACCACGCCCCGTCCGCCGCCAGCGACCGGTAGAGGTTGCGCACGTGCGCGAGCGACCCCGTCTTGCGCGTGCCGTCGATCGGCCCGTTGCGGAAGAGCACCTCGTATCCACCGCCCGCGCCGTCGGCGTGGAACGCGAGGCTCGCCGCCGCGCCCGCCTCGGTGCGGAACGCGCCCGTCAGCACGAAGTTCCGCGCGTTCTCGCCGCACGCCGTGCGCGTGCCCGTCTCCGTCGTCAGTTCGGGCGGCATCGCCGCGCCCGCCAGACCCGGCAGCATCCCCGCCAGCAGAATCCACTTGTTCATTTCGCTCACTCTCCCTTGGAAACGACCGGCTCGTAGACGCGAATCCAGTCAACGTACATCTTCACGGGCAGCGTGGAGAGATCGACCTCGCCGACCCACTTGCCGCCCAGCTGCATGTCGAGCAGGAAATAGAACGGCTTCCCGAACGGCCACTGGTCGGGGTCCCCGCAGTCCGTCTTCGGATAGCGGAACGTCTCCTTGCCGTTCACGGACCAGATCAGCGCCGTCTCCGTCACCTCAAGCCCGTAGACGTTCCAGTCGTCGTTGTTGATCGGCGCCGGATTCCCGCCGTGGGGCGGGTCCTTGGTGTGCTTCTTCACGAACGTCCAGCCCGAGTGGACCGTCTGGTAGACGAAGGGATCCCCGTTGAGGCGTTCCACGATGTCGATCTCGCCGGCCCACGGCCACTTGCGTCCCTGGGCGTCGGGCTGGTCGCCCAGCATCCACAACGCCGGCCAGGCGCCCTTCTGGTGGTTCTCGAACCTGACGCGCATCTCGACCTTGCCGAGCCCCATCAGCCCCTTGTGCTCGCTCTGGACGCCCCCCGTCAGATACGGGCGCGGGTCCGCGTTCGTATCCGTGTTCGCGACGCCCCACATCACGAGCACGCCGTCCTTGACCTGCACCAGGTCGGGCCGCAGCGACATATGGCGGTTCCAGTCGCTGGTGCCCTTCCCGCAGCGGTTCCAGAGCTTCGTGTTGAGCTCGGTTCCCTCGAACTCGTCGCTCCACGCGAGCTTCCACTCCGCCGTCGCCGCGAACGTCATCGCGACGGCGGCGACCGTCAACATCTTCCTGATGCACCACATGGCCACATCCTCCCCTGCGGCTACGCGAAGAGCCGCGCGAGCTTTTCGAGCTGGGCGATCTTCGCCACGAGTTCGGCGCGCTTCGTCTTCTGGCCCTCGATGATCGCGGCCGGCGCGTGCGAGACGAAGTTCTCGTTGGAGAGCTTCGCGTCGATGGACTTGATGAACCCCTGCGTCTTCTGCAGCTCGGTCGCCACCCGCTTCGCCTCGGCGGCCTTGTCGACCAGCCCCTCAAGCGAGAGGTACACCGTGCCGAGCCTGCCGAGAACGCCCGGCATCGCCAGCTCCGCCGCGTCGGCGCGGACCTCGACCGACTCGGCGCGGAACGCCTTCTTGAGCGTCTCCGCCTCGGCCTTCAGCTGCTCGGCCGCCGCCGCGTCCTTCGCGGCGATCGTCACCTTCACGAAGGCGGCGGGGCTCACCTTGTATTCGGCGCGGAGGGCGCGCAGCGCGGTGATCATCTCGCGCTTCGCCTCCACGAAGTCGTAGACCTCGTCCGTGAGGCCCCACGCGGACTTCTCCTCGTCCGTGTAGCCCTTCGGGAACGCGGCGCGCAGAATCGTCTCGCCCTCCTTCAGGAAGCCGAGCTGGTGCGCCACCTCCTCGGTCACGAACGGCATGTACGGGTGCAGCAGGCGCAGCGCCTTCCAGAACACGTCGCGCAGAATCGCGAACGCGGCCTTCTTGTTCGGCGCGTCCTTCGCGTACTCCACGTACCAGTCGCAGATCTGCGTCCAGAAGAAGTCGTAGACCGCGAGCGCGGCGTCCTGGATGCGGTACTTGCGCAGCAGGTCGTCCACCTTCTCGCAGGCCTTCTCGCAGGCGACGAGCATGTGGCGGTCGTCGCTCGAAAGCTCGGCGCCGTCGATCGGCGCGGCCGCCGCGAGGTCGAAGCCGTTGGCCTCCGCCTGCATCTGCATGAAGCGGGCGGCGTTCCAGATCTTCGTGGAGAAGTTGCGGCCCACCTCGAACTTCTTCATATCGACCTTGGAGTCGCAGTCGAGCGAGGTGATCAGCGCGAGCGAGAAGCGCAGCGCGTCCGCCGAATACTCGTCGATGATCTTGAGCGGGTCGAGCGAGTTGCCGAGCGACTTGGACATCTTGCGGCCCTGCGCGTCGCGCACGATGCCGTGGATGACGATGTTCGCGAACGGCGGCTTCTTCATGAAGTGGATGCCCGCCATCATCATGCGCGCCACCCAGAAGAAGATGATGTCCTGCGCCGTCACCAGGTCGGTCGTCGGGTAGTAGTAGTCGAGGTCCGCCGTCTTCTCCGGCCAGCCGAGCGTGGAGAACGGCCACAGCCAGGAGCTGAACCACGTGTCGAGCACGTCCTCGTCCTGCCTCAGGTCCTCCATCCCGACGTTCTCGAAGCCGGGCATCTTCCGCGCCTTCTCAAGTGCCTCCTCGGGCGTCGGCGCCACCACGAACGCCGGCTCCTCGTCCGCGGCCCCCGGCAGGTAGTACGCGGGGATGCGGTGCCCCCACCAGAGCTGGCGCGAGATGCACCAGTCCTGGATGTTCTCCATCCAGTTGAAGTAGATCTTCGACCAGCGGTCGGGGATGAAGCGCACCTCGCCGGACTTCACGGCGGCGATGGCCGGCTCGGCGAGCGGCTTCATCTTCACGAACCACTGCTTGGAGAGGCGGCTCTCGACGACCTCGTGGCAGCGGTAGCAGTGCCCCACCTGGTTGTCGTAGTCCTCAATGTGGTCGAGGAACCCGCCCGCCTCAAGGTCCGCCACGAGCGCCGTGCGGCACGCGAAGCGGTCCATGCCGCAGTACTT
>JBJEWG010000298.1:0-5420 GCA_051884935.1 Kiritimatiellia bacterium
CCTGGAATGCATCCCCGTCGTCTTGAAATCCTCCTCGTCCTTGTAGATGTCGAACGGCTGCCCCACGTCCTCCCCGGTCTTGTAGCGAAAACCTCCTGTTTTTGAGTGTGGTTTGATGTTTGGGATTACTTTCTGAAAAAGCAAGGCAAGTCGCTTGCGGGAATTTGAAAGGCTGTTATACTAACTAACGTTTATTAGGATAACCATAGAAGGGACACAGAAGATAAAGCATGAATTGACGCCAAGGCAAAACGAGATCGTGGATGTCGCACTGCATTTGTTGGCGGAAGGAGGCATCGGCAACCTGACAATCCGCCACATCAGCAAGAGGCTGAAGCTGACGGAGGCGGCGCTGTGCGCCCATTTCAGCGGCAAGCTGAAGATCATCCAGGCACTGGTTTCCCGGTTCGAGGGCAAGGTGGATGAAATGGACGAATCACAGCGCGGCTGGGCGGCGGTGGAGGCGGCTTTGGCCAGAAGGACGGAACTGGTGTTGGCGACGCCCGACCTTGCCCGCGTGGTGTTCTCGGAGGAGCAGTTCCAGGGAGACAAGGAGATTGCGCAGCTACTCTATGGCATGATGCAGCGTCACCGCGAGGCCCTGCTCCTGCATTTCAGGGAGGCGGTCGATGCAGGGGAAATTCGCGGCGACATTCCCCTCGGCACGCTTTCCCGCCTGGTCATCGGTCCGCTTCGGCTTCTCATCAAGCAATGGGTACTGTCCAACGGCTCGTTTGATCTGACGCAGAAGCGTCTGGAACTGCAGGAGAGCCTTCGCAAGCTTCTGTCAAGACAATGATCCACAGTTGATTGAGATAATACAGCCAAGGAACCATAGGAGACAATGCAATGGAAAACAAGATGTTCTGCTTTCAGTGCCAGGAGACCGCAGGCTGCAAGGGCTGCACAATCAGCGGCGTCTGCGGTAAGAAGCCCGAAGTCGCGGCGATGCAGGATCTGCTCGTGTTTGCGACAAAGGGATTGTCCGCCGTGACGACCAGGTTGCGGGCGGAGGGCAAGGCAGTGCCGGCGGAGGTCAACCATCTGGTTACGGTCAATCTGTTCATCACCATCACCAACGCCAATTTCGACAGGGAGGCGATTGTCCGCGCCATCGTCCATACTCTTGAAGTGAAACGCGGTTTGCTGGCGCAATTAACCAATGCGTCGGCTCTGCCAGAGGCGGCGACATGGGATGCGCCGCAGGCGGAGTTCGACGCCAAGGCCTCAATGGTGGGTGTCCTCTCCACCGCCAATGAGGACATCCGCAGCCTCCGCGAGCTCATAGTCTATGGGCTCAAGGGACTGGCCGCCTACTCGAAGCACGCCAATGCGCTGCTGCAGGACGATGCGGAAATCGACGCCTTCATCCAGTCCGCTCTGGCAAAGACGCTGGACGACTCGCTGGACGCTGCCGCGCTGACCGCCCTTGCTCTGGAGACTGGCAAGTTTGGCGTGCAGGGAATGGCTCTGCTGGACAAGGCGAACACGACGGCCTACGGCAATCCTGAAATCACGGAGGTCGAGCTGGGTGTCCGCAACCGTCCGGGCATTCTCATTTCGGGACACGACCTGCGCGACTTGGAGATGCTCCTGGAGCAGTCCGCAGGCCAGGGGATCGACATCTACACGCACTCCGAGATGCTTCCCGCCCACTACTACCCCGCGTTCAAGAAGTATCCGCATTTCGCGGGCAACTACGGAAACGCCTGGTGGAAACAGAAGGAGGAGTTCGAGAAGTTCCACGGGCCGATCCTCATGACCACCAACTGCGTCGTGCCGCCTGCGGAGAGCTACAAGGGTCGCCTGTGGACGACGGGCGCGGTCGGCGTCCCCGGCTGCAGTCACATCGACGGCGCATACGGCGCGGTGAAGGACTTCTCGGGCATCATCGCCCAGGCGAAGGGCTGCCAGCCGCCCGAACAGCTTGAAACTGGCAGGCTTGTCGGCGGATTCGCCCACGAGCAGGTCTTCGCCCTGGCGGACAAGGTGGTCGCCGCCGTCAAGTCGGGGGCCATCCGCAAGTTCGTGGTCATGGCGGGCTGCGACGGACGCATGAAGTCCCGCGAATACTATGCGGAGTTCGCCGCGAAGCTGCCGAAGGACGTGGTCATTCTGACGGCCGGCTGCGCCAAGTACAAGTACAACAAGCTGCCGCTCGGCGACATCGGGGGCATCCCGCGCGTCCTCGACGCGGGGCAGTGCAACGACTCCTACTCGCTGGCGCTCATCGCGCTCAAGCTCAAGGAGGTCTTCGGGCTCGACGACGTCAACAAGCTGCCCATCGCCTTCAACATCGCATGGTACGAGCAGAAGGCGGTCATCGTCCTGCTGGCCCTGCTGCATCTCGGCGTGAAGAACATCCACCTCGGCCCGACGCTCCCAGCCTTCCTCTCGCCCAACGTCGCGAAGGTACTTGTCGATAACTTCGGCATCGCGGGCATCGGCACGGTCGATGACGACATCAGGCTGCTGATTGGCTAGAATGTAAAGAAACCTGAAACCAATAAAATGCGTCATCGAGGCGCTGCTGTTCGTGGCTGTGCTGGCACTGTGCTGGCGGTATCCGTATCTTGCCTATTGCCTTGTACTCAGTGTTGCCGTGGGATTGGCCGGCGCACTGAGGCATGGCGGACGGCACGGCTGCGGCAACTTTTGCCCACGTGGCGCATTCTATTCGCTGCTGCCAGATACGGGACGCAAAGTCCCCACTGGGCTTCTGGCGCGCAAGGCGTCCATCGTGGTGATGGTGGCGATGTTCGCGGGGCTGGCTCTTTGGCTCCGCCCGACGTCGCCCCGAGCCTGGGGGATGATGCTGTACATCATGATCGCCATCACGACCACGATAGGTATCATCGGGTGGCTGGTATTCAATCGCTACTTCTGGTGTTCCGTCTGCCCGATGGGGAAGATCTACAAGACGATTTGGCCGTTGAAGAACGGCCTCCGCGTCGCCGATACCTGCGTGAAATGCTGACTTTGCGCCAAGGCGTGCCCCTTCGGCTTCTTCCCGCCAGGTGATGCCAAGGACGACCAGTTCCGCAATCCCGACTGCATGCACTGCCGACGCTGCGTTGAACGCTGCCCCAGGCACGCGCTGTCTCTATCATCTTTGAAGTGACTTTTGTCGGAGAAAACGACCGAGCTTCTTGCCGAATCCGATGCTATCTTGCTTCATTGCCATTGAGCGTCTGTCAGCGGATACGCATGGCGAGCAGGAAGCCGCCGGTCGGCAGGAACGGCTCTACCCACGAGGCGAAGCGCTCCTCGCGCCCCTCCTGCGGCGTGAAGTGTGTCTGCCCGTCTCCGAAGAAGTTCACCCACACGCTGCGTCTGCCGTCGATTGTTCTGACGACGCCGGGCATTCGGTAGGCGAAATACGGCGGCCTGAACCAGACCATTACGCCGTCCTCAAGCCTGTCGAACTGCTTCCTTGTCATCAGCCTTCCTCCACGTTCTCCGGGTGTTCGCGCAGCACCTCTCGGCACTGGTAGAGGCGGCACAGCAGGAAGGTGTTCTCCTCCAGTTCCTCCTGGAACTCACGCATCTTCTGGGTCAAGTATTCCGCCCAGGGAAACTCCCGTCCCTCGCAGTCCTTCGCATAGGCGGGCGGCGTCTGCGCCATGTAGGCCAGCATCTCCGCGTGGATACGGCGGTTGTCGCCCTCGTGCTCTTCGATCTCCTCGTCTATCTGGCTCTTGGATATCCGAGAGAGGTATCCGTCGTATTTGTAGTATGTTCCACAGCTCATTGTGATTCTCCTTGGTTGTTGTCAATTTGTTCCCTTGAAAGGGTAGTTATTGGCAGATTTCATTGTTCAGAACGGCAGTTCGTCGTCATCTGTGTTTTCGGGATAGCCGCCGGACGGCGTGGTGAGAGGACCGCTCTCGATGGCGAACATCAGCGCGTCCGCCATCTCCGGGCGGTCGCCGCACTCCACCTTCACGATGCGGTCGAACTTCTCGCCCATCACCCAGCGGACCACGATGCCCTTCGGCACGGCCAGCGCGCCAGCGTTAGCCCAGGCGACAGCCTCGTCCACGGTGTTCGGGACGGGCAGTCGGGGCAGGCGCGCCCGCGCCACCACCGCTCGAACTTGCTCCGCGCGTATCCCGTGTGTTCGGGGCAGACCCACTCGGACTTGTACTGCGTCGGCGCGACCTTGTAGTCCACGCGCATCGTCCTGGGCGTCCCGGGCTCGGCGTTCCGCTTGACGTGCGGCTCGTAGTACACGTTATGCACGTCATAGTGCTCTCGCGGACCTCGCCTGAAAGGACGCCCTCGCTGGAGGCGTGTTCCGTGAGGTTGCTCCGCTCGGGCGGCGGGAACTCGTAGCCGCATTCGGGGCACTTGCCGTATCCGGCGTGGATGATGGCGTGGCACTGCGGGCAGGTCTTCGCGGGCGCGTCGCCGCCACCGCCTCTGCCGGGTTCCCTCGCCTTTATCATATCCAGCGGCCCGTGCCTCATGATGTTGCCGCCGTAGTCCAGAATCAGGCAGTCCGTCTTGCCCGTGTCGGGCGAGAGGCGTGTGCCGCGTCCGGCCATCTAGAGCAGCAGTCCCGCGGAGTGGGTCGGGCGCATCAGCACCACGCAGTCCGTGTTCGGGGCGTCGAATCCGGTCGTCAGCACCGAGCAGTTGGCCAGGTACTTGAGAGGCGGCTTCGGTGTCCCGAAGAGGTCGGCGGGGACGTGCTCGCCGCGGAAGCGGGCGATGGTTTCGGCGCGGAGTCCCGCGGACGTCTCGCCAGTGACCACGGCGCACTCCTTGCCTGAATGTTTCGTGATGGCCTCGGCCACGTGTTTGCAGTGCTCCACGGAGGTGCAGAAGATGAGGACGGACTTCCTCTCCCTCGTCAGTATGGCGATTTCGGAACAGGAGGCCCACCAGCTGCTCGCCGTCCATCGCGGAGGCCAGTTCGTCCTGGACGAATTCGCCCGCCCTCGTGTGGACGGACGAAAGGTCGGCCTCGGCATGTCCCGCGCGGGACACTAGCGGCGACAGGTAGCCCTGCGCGGGACATGCCGAGGTCGCAGGCCTTGTTGTACACCGACTGTATCCCCGCCACGATGACGGACTCCCGCGTGTCGCGCGAGTTCAATCCGGCGGAATAGACGCCGACCTTCAATTCGGGGCAGAGTCTCCGCACCTTGTCGGCGTTCTGCTCCGGCAACTCCTTGACATGAGCGAAGATGAGGACGCGACCGCCCCGGAGCGTCACCGCGTCGGAGGCAATCTTCGCCAGGCATAAGCTCTTTCCCGTGCCCGTCGGGAGGACCACGCAGGGGGTGGTGTCCTTGGTTCGGAGGTGTTCGTACACCGCGTCCACGGCCTCCTGCTGGCATGGTCTCAATTCTGTTTTCATTCACTTTTCGTAGCTTGAAAAAGTAAGCGCGCCTTCAGCAAGGGAAAAGGCACCC
>JBJEWG010000299.1:0-5347 GCA_051884935.1 Kiritimatiellia bacterium
GGTCATGCGGACGAGATGCCGGGAGATATCTTCTCAGGGAGTGGGGAAGTCCTTGAAGTCGAGGCGGGACGGGGGCCTCAGCCCTTCCCCGTCAGCGCGTCGATCTGCTTCCGCGTGCCAAACACGATAAGCTTGTCGTCCGCGTGGATTTGGTCGTTCGGGCCGGGAATCATCACGGCGCGGGGCTTCTTGGGGTCTTCGTCCAGTCGCCTGATGCACAGCACCGTCACGCCCGTCTTGTTGCGCAGATCGGCCTGGGCCAGCGTCTTGTCGCGGCAGGACTCCGGCACCGTGATCTCCGCGATGGAGCACCCCTCCGAAATCTCCAGCAGGTCGAATGCCCCGCCGCTTGAAATCGTATGCGCCAGACGGTGGGCGCTGTCGCGGTCGGGATAGATCACCTTGTCCGCGCCGAGCTTCATGAGAATCTTGCCGTGCAGTTCGCTTGAGGCCTTCGCGAAGACCTGCGGAACGCCCAGTTCCTTGCAGTTCGCCAGCGCCAGCATGGATGCCTCGACGTTCGACCCGATGGCGACCACGACCAGATCGCACTCGGCGAATCCCGCGTCCTCAAGCGTCCGCGCCGACGTGGCGTCCCCCTGGATGGCCTCCGAGACAACGTCGCGCGCGGCCTGCACCAATCCTCCGTTGCGGTCGAACAGCACGACCTCGGTCCCCGACTCCACAAGGGACTGGGCCAGCGACATGCCGAACCGCCCCGCGCCGATAATGCCCACGCGCCTCACTTCTTCTCTCCCTCGTCGGCCTTCTTGTCGGCGGATTCGCCGATCTGCGAAATCGGGCGGCCAACCGCAATTCCCTTCTTGCGCCCCAGCGTCGGGCGCTTGAACTCCCGCACGATGTTGTAGAGAATCTCCGCGAGCTCGGGATCCTCCTCGAACAGATTGCGCGGCTCGGAATACGTCTTGTTGTCCATCGCGGCGCGAACCGCGATGAACCGCCCCGGCGAGGGGAACTTCGTCGAGCGGAACATCTTGTCCCGGTCGAACAGCCCTCCGTTCACGAGGTCCTGGAACACTTCGCGCACGTGCTCGGGATCGATCTGGTACTGCTGCGTGTTGTAGTCGTCCCAGGTCGCGTCCGTCATCGTCTTCGCGAAGCTATCCGATACGCGCCGCGACGTGCCGGACTTCACCTCGACGAAGCCCGTTCCGCTGATCCTCACCGACTCCCGCCGAATCGGCTCGCGGTTTGCGTTGTAGTAGTGTATCTCCACCCAGTTCAACGCCGAGGTCGTCACCGTCACATAGGGGTCGTCCCAGAAGAGTCCGCACCCCGAAACGCCCGCCAGCGCGGCCAGCAGGACTCCAAACAATATCTTCTTCATTTAGTCCTTTCCGATTCGAGCCGCGGCCAACAGCCCGGCCCCCTGCAAAGTCAACGTGGGATTGACGACGAACGGCAGGCCGATGTCCTTCAGCACCCACCGCGCGAAGCCGCCCGTCGCCACCAGCCTGAACTCCGTCCTGAAGTTCCGCGCAAGCGTCGTGACGATCTCGCGCACCATGCCGCGATACCCCACCAGCGCGCCGAAGCGCATCGCCTCCTCCGTCGAACGCCCGATCTTCGGACACGCCCCGCCCAGCTTCATACGCGGCAGCTTCGCCGTCCGCTCATAGAGATAGTCCCGCATCAACGGGAATCCGGGCGCGATGACGCCGCCGCGCCAGACCTTGTCGGACGTGATGGCCGCCGCCGTGAAGGCCGTCCCGAAATCGCAGACGATCACCGGCGCCCCATACAGCTCCACGGCCGCCGTCGCATCCGCCAGACGGTCCGCGCCAATCGTTTCGGGATGCGGGTAGTCGAGGCGCAGCCCAAACCGCCGCGGCGGATTGGCGAAGAGCTCGTGCGTGACGCGAAGAAAGGGAAGTCGCAGGCTACGGGCGAACCGCCCCCACCGCGCGTCCACCTTCGGCACAACCGACAGGTAGGCCAGCCCCGCGAGCCCCCCACGCGCCGCCAGACTCTCCACCGCGCCACGGGCCTCGTCGTACCCGCCGTCGCAGTGCGACACGCGCGAAACCCGTCCATTCGACCAGAGGCCGACGGCGGTCGAGGTGTTTCCAACGTCTACGACAATCAGTTTCAAGGCGCGGACATTATAGCACAACGGGCAAATGGGGGATTGTCGCGAGGGTGAAGCGCGGCAGCAGGCCGCGCAGCGTCACGGGCGAACCGTCGCCCCACCCGCAGGTTCTGGCCAGAATCCCCAGCAGCTCCTCGGGACGCCGCCCCGCCGCGCGGTAGGTTGCAACCCGCGTGTCGCCATGCCGCTTCGCGAGGCGCTTCCCGTCCGGCCCCACCACCAGCGGCACATGGCAGAACTTCGGCGGCTCGTGGCCCAGCGCCCGGTAGAGCAGAATCTGCGCCGACGTCGCCGCGAGCAGGTCGTCCCCCCGCACGACTTCCGTCACGCCCATCTCGGCGTCGTCCACCGTCACGGCAAGCGTATACCCGGCGCCGAACTCGTCGCGCGCCACGGGGAAGTCCCCCAGCGTGCGCGAGACATCCTGCTCATAACGCCCCGCGAAGGCGTCCTCGAACGAGACGACCGTCCCCTCCGGCACACGGAACCGCCAGCAGGGCACGCGCGGCGCACACGCCGCCACCGCCTCCCGCCACGTCGCGAAACGCCCGCGGCACGTGCCGGGATAGAAGAGCTGTTCGCCCGCGTGCGGGGCCGACTGCGCGCCCTCCACGTCCTTTCGACTGCACACGCAGGGATACACCCCCCCCTCGCGCCCCCGCGTAAGCTTCTCCAGCGCCGCGCGGTAGACGGCCTTCCGTTCGCTCTGGACGTACTCCTCGTCCCAGTCGAACCCCAGCCACTTCAGGTCCTCCACCGCCGCCGCCGCCGCGCCCGGCTTGTCGCGCGGGTGGTCGAGGTCCTCCATGCGGAAGATCACCTTTCCTCCCTGAACACGCGCCCGCAGCCACGCGATCATGAACGTGCGGACGTTCCCGAGATGCAGCGCCCCCGTCGGGGACGGCGCCAGTCGCCCCACGTAGCTCATCTGCCGCCGAACCGCAGAATCCACTCGTCCACGCTCCCGAACATCGGGTGGCAGTTCGAGTAGACGTTGTCGGACTCCTTCCAGGTCTCCCACAGCGTCGTCGCCCCGCGCTCGATCATGTGCAGCCACCCCGGGAAGCCCCTGTGCAGCACGATCCTCTCCGCGAGGTCGCGGCGCCCGTGCTCGGAAAGGTACATCAGCATGTACCGCGTCGAGAAGATGCCCGTCTGCGGCGCGCACCCCTTCGCCTCGACGGCCTCGACCAGCAGCTTCTCGGCCGCGGCGATCTGCTCTTCGGGGACGAGCCCGAGGTAGAGCGCCATCGCCTGCGCGCTCTGCGTGCCGTTGGCCACGCGGCCCCCCTTCACGTACCGTGCCGCGAACGCCGCCCTGATCTTCGCCGCCAGCGCCGTGAACGCACGCGCGTCGGCCTCCCGCCCCAGCCTCTTCGCGAACCCCGCGGTGAGGGCCGCGAACCGATGCCAGTGCGCCGTCGCCGTCACCCCGTCGGGCGCGCGCTCCAGCGCTTCGTGGTCGCCGATGCAGTGCGGCACCAGCCCGTCCGGACACCTCGCGTCCACCAGCCGCGCATAGCGTGCGCAGACCGGGTAGAACGCAAGCGCGCGGTCCGCCACGTCGGGATAATGCCGAATCAGCGCGTCCATCATCACCGGCACGGCGACCGCCCAGCTGATCGGCCCCGCCCGCCCGCCGAATCCCCTGTCGGCGATTCCCACATACGGCGCCGTCTCGGTGATCCATCCGTCCTCCGCCGCCTCGTCCGCGAAGTCCTGCAATACCTTTAGATAGAACTCCCGCATGTCCCAGTTGAGGATGTACGCCTCGCAGGTCGCGACGATGTCCCCGCCGTACCCCAGCCGCTCGCGGCCCGGGCAGTCGCTCTGCACGCCGCCGATCGCGTTCGCGAGGAACGTGCGGCGGCAGACTTCGTGGATCTTCACCAAATCCGGATTGGCCGAGCGGAAGTTGATGGCCGACGGACGGTCCCGCAACTGCGGCGCCAGCCAGTGCATCTGCGCGCAGTCCCCCTCCAGCAGCCGGTCGTAGCCCCTCACCTCCGCATAGCGGCAGATGTGCCACGTGAAGCGCGGCGCGAAGACCTCCGCGCCCAGCATATCCCCCTTGCAGTCGCCCGTCCCCATCACCAGCACGTCGCGTTGGCACGCCACCTCCGGTGCCCCGGGCCCGCCGTTTCCGCTCTTGATCTGCCCCGCCGTCTGCGTGAGCACGTTCACGCTCCCGTCCGCGTTCAGCCGCTCGCCGTAGACGATCTCGACGCGCCTCCCCTTCGTCAGCCTGGTGAACATGAACCTCGGCACGCCCGTCGCGTTCACGCCGAAATCGACCACCTGCACCTCGCCCTCCTTCAGCCACCTCGCCTTCCCCGGCACGCCGAGCCCCGCCCGCGTCGGCGGCCCCTCGCGCGGCACGATGCGCCCCTTCGGCCCCGCCACCTCGGCCGCGGGCTTCCACACCCGGTCCTCCTCCCGCGCCCAGTCCAGCTCCTCGCCGAGATAGACGCAGTTTCGGACGATCCGCGAGTTGCGCCACGTCCACTTCAGCGGCTGCTCCACGCCCCCCACCATCAGCTTGAAGCACGGGCGGCCGTGCGCCAGCGCCTCCCGAAAGCGCCGCGCCCCCCAGAACCTCAGCGGCGGCAGATTGTAGAAGCCGTTCCCCAGCGTGACGGAGACCACGTTCGTCTGCGGATGCCGCCGCCGAGCCGACGAACTGAACACCAGCCGTTCCGCGTAGATCGTCTGGTCATAGGGACTCCACGGCGGCATCATCGCCGAATCGTTGACCGGCGGCCGCCCGTTGAGCCGCACGTGGCAGTATCCCGCGCAGGCGACGACGAGCGCCACCTCGCCCTCCCCCGGCGGCAGCACGCACGTGGCCCGGAACTCCGGCGCGGGGTCTTCCCCGTAGAAGTCCGCCTCGTTCGTGAATTCAGGCCGACCGTCCCCGATCCAGGGCAGTCGCTCCAGACTCTCCAGCCGCGCCGCACCCGCCACCAGCGCCGCGCTCACCGCCAGCGCGCCCAGCAGCCACCGGCTCACATATCCGTTCTGCACGTTTTCCCGCCTTTCAACTTCGCCTCGTTGACGGCAGTCTATCACGGCCCTCCCGCCCCCGTCAAGCGGCGGCGGGCGCCGCCACGGGAGGACGGGCTGGAACGAAGCGGCCCCGCGGCTCAGCGCAGCAACAGCACCGTGCCGCGCGGGCGGACGAGGAGCGCGCCGCGCCCGTTGAGCGTGCCGAACAACTCGGGACGCTCCGCGAGCGAG
>JBJEWG010000300.1:0-5332 GCA_051884935.1 Kiritimatiellia bacterium
GGCGCTTAAGGAGGCGTGTGGCACCACGCCGCGACCGCTCGTGCTCTTCGGCGCGCAGAGTTTCTGGGAGGGGGTGGACGTGCCCGGCGAGGCGCTCAGCTGCGTGGTGCTGGCGCGGCTGCCGTTCCCGCAGGCGGGGGAGCCGATTGTCGAGGCGCGGTGCGAACGCATTACGGAGGAGGGTGGGAGCTCTTTCCGGCAGTATATGGTGCCGGAGGCGCAGCTGCGTTTCCGGCAGGGGTTCGGGCGTCTAGTCCGCACGAAGCGGGATCGCGGCGTCGTGCTTGTCACGGATTCGCGGATTGCCGTGAAGAACTATGGGGCCTCCTTCAGGAAGTCTGTTCCCGCGTCCATTCATACGATTTCCGCTCCCGAAGAGGTGTTCGCCCGCGTGCGGGACTTCTTTTCACGGGATGATGAATAAACTCATTTCACCCTCTTGACGGCGCGGCGCGGACTTGATACACTACCAACCACTGTTCACGGAGAGGTGGCAGAGCCTGGCTGAATGCACATGACTCGAAATCATGCATACCGCAAGGTATCGGGGGTTCGAATCCCTCCCTCTCCGCCACACAGCGGGCGTAATTCAATGGCAGAATAGGAGCTTCCCAAGCTTCTTACGTGGGTTCGATTCCCATCGCCCGCTCCAATTTTAGCCTTTATTTATTGGGGTTTGAGCGTTTTGGGTGTTGGAGAGGTGTTGGAACACGTGGGTTTTTGAGGAGTAATCATGGCCATATTTTTAAGAGGAGACATATGGTGGATTGAATACCGCGCAAAGGGGGTGCGAATCGTCAAGTCCACTGGGTTGCGCAAGAAGGACAGGGCCAAGGCGCAGGCCGTAATGGATGCGGTCAGATTGAGCATGGGAGCCAAGCCCGTCAGATCAGCCATGGAGAAGTTGTTGGACGCGATCTATGAGACGGGATGCAGCAAACAGGGCGTTCCGCTGTCGTGCGCGTGGGCGTTGTACGAGGACTGGTTTAGGGGCAAGAACAAGAACGTGGCCGAGAGCACGTGGCGGAACAGGCGGACTGCCGTCTCCCGTTTCTGCGAATTTGCGGCAGGACGCGGCGTCGATGACATCTGCGACGTGTCGGTCGAGGTTGCACGGCAGTATGTCAAACACCTCGTTTATATTGGCAAATCTAACAAAACCGTGCGGAATATCGCGCTCGACCTGTCCTGCGTCTGGTCTGCCATCGGCCAGTTGCGTCCGGATGTCCACAATCCGTGGAAGGCCGCGTGTCCGGACAAGGACGGCACGGAGGAGTCCGGGCGGGCGTTTTCTGCCGAGGAGGAGAAACTGGTGCTGTCGGCGGCGCGCGAGGTCGGGCACGGGTGGTACGAGGCCTCGATGATCGCCAGGTACACTGGCCAGAGATATGGAGACGTGGCCCGTCTCGACTGGTCGCGGGTCGATTTAGACGCTGGCGTTGTGCGGTTCAGGCCGTCAAAAACGGCCCGTTCTGGATTTTCGGTGGCGGTTCCGATGCACAATGTCCTGCGCGAGATGCTGTATGGGATGTGGCATGGACAGGATGGGTTTGTGCTGCCGATCCATGGGACTGCGTATCAGACCCGGAAACGGCTGGAGGTCACGTTTGCGGACGTGCTTGCGCTCGCTGGGCTTCCCGGAGGGGTGTACACGTTTCACTCGTGGAGGCACACGTTCCGGACGCGGCTGGCCGAGGCCGGCGTGTCTGACGCTGTCGCCGCGCGGTTTGGCTGGACGAATCTTACGATGTCTGCGCATTACGACCACGCGACGCACATCGACGAGATGCGCGCTGCCGTGGATGCTCTGGTGTGAGGTGGCGGCTGAATCCGCAAGCCTCGATGGTGGGTGGGTTGGGTGCTTATTCGCCGCCAACGGTTGAGGCTTTGTGGCGTGGCTATCTGTCGGTGCGGTTTTTGTAAAGCTTCGCGGCGTGGCGGTAGGGGGCGACGAGGTCGCGGAGGAGGCGGTCGGCGTCCTTCCGGAGCTTTTCGGCGGTGATCTCCCGTTCAAGGTCGAAGACGTCCATGGTCTCTGCGACGCCGCGCACGGCGTCGTAGAGGATGAGCCGCCCCGCGTCGTGTGTGATGCGAACCATGCCGCTGATTGCCGGGATCGTCGCGTAGGATTCGAGACCGCGCGGCGGCGTGCCGTTGATCGCGTCCCACAGGCCGTGCAGTTCCGCTTCAAGTCCGAACATGGGCGCGGCGACGCCGCTGACGGCGGACCACGTGAAGTCCTGGAACCACTGCGGTGCGGCCTCGGCGAGGTCTTCCGGCGGCTCCTCTCCCATGAGGAATCCCCAGGCGAGGTTGACGAGCCCGACGAACGCGGGGATGTAGAGCATGTTGACGATCGCGGCGCGTGCGAGGCGGCCATTCGCGCCGGGCGTTCCCGCGCGCACCTCGCGCAGGGCCTGCAGGAGGTAGTTGTTCTGGAGGAGGTAGGCGGTCTTGAACTGGAAGATGGCGGCGGCGGCCGCGCCGCCCCTGCGCTGGACGGCGTTCATGTTCTCGACGCGGCCTGACTGCTGGCCTGATTCGAGGACGCTCCACGTGAGGGCCATGGCCTTGCGCTTGGCCTCGGCGGGTTCGAGGCCCCTGTCGAGGAACGTCTGCGTGGCCTCGCGGTAGAATCCCTGCGCCATCCACAGGCACGAGACGGCGTCCACGAACTTGTTGACGGCCATGCCCTTTGATGCGATTCTGTCGATGGCCTTTGCGACGGCGTTGCGTCCGGGGTTCATGAGGACGTTCTGCGTCTCCTCGCTCCATCCCATGACATAGCGTGCCTTGTAGCCGTCGCTCTCCATGAGTTCGCGGATGGCGGCGCGACCCTCGTCCGTGCCGACGCTCGTGAGGTACCGCGCCACGCCGGAGAAGCCGACCTCGCGAGAGCCGATCATGGCGTTGGCCCAGACGGGCATTGAGGCGAGCTGCTTGACGGCGGACGGGATGTTTCCGGAGAGGTAGAACTTGGCGATCCACGCGCGGGCGACGTTGAGGGGGGCGAAGAAGTCGCTCTCGCCCTTGCGCGCGGCGTTCTGCACGAGGACGTCGCGGACGTGGTCGAGGACGGCCCCGATGTCCGCCGCGCCGACGAATCTGCGGGCGGCGGACTGGACGTCGCGGTGGGCGAGCGTGTCGCGCAGGATCGTCCCGGCCTCGGCGTAGCCGATGGTCTGGGCGCGGACCTCGGCCTGCTCCTGCAGGAGCGAGATGAAGTTCGCGGACTCCTTGAAGTCGAGTTTGTTGCGGACGCGGCGGTTGAGGGCGGAGGGGACTGGCGACCACGCGACGGCGTCCACGGAGAAGCCGTCCGGCTCGTTCTCCATGCGCGCGGGGCAGTACATCGCGTCGGGGGTGGCGACGGGCAGCCCCGTGACGGCCTCCACCGCGTCGGAGAGCGACTGGCGGTTGCGGCGGTACCATTCGACGGCCCAGGCGTGGAAGCGGAGGTCCTGCTCGGTGAGGGTTGCCTTCATGAGCGGCAGCTGCGCGGCGCGCCCGTGCGCCTGCGCGTTGTCGTGGTAGTCGCTCTGTATGGTGGTGGCGTAGAGCTGGAGGAGCTGGCCGTAGGTGGGCTTGGCGTCGCGGGACTGGCTGAAGACGGCCCGCGCCACGTCGTCCGGGATTTCCTCCTTCTGCAGGTGGCGGATGCCTTTCTCGGCGTCGCCGTAGATGGCGGCGAGCCCCTGCCGGAGCTCGGCCTGGGCCTGTCCAAGGACGACGCGGTATCTGCCGGTGGCCTCGGAGATGACGATCTGCAGCTCCTCGATGGCGTTCAGGGCGGCGGCGCGCAGGTTCTCGTCCGTGCAGTAGCGGACGAGGTTCTGCATTTCGAGCGTGAGGTTGCCCTGCATGGAGGATGCGTAGCGTCCGAGGACGCCTCGTCTCCCCCGGAACGACTCGCTCGCGCCGCTCCGCATGGCGTTGACGAGCGCGTCTCGGATGGCCTTCAGCCGTTCGCTGCGCTGTTCGCGCCGCTCCTCGAACGCCTGTCGCGCGCCGTTGACCTGCCGCATGATCTCGTCCGCCGCGTCGGCGATGCGTCCGGGCATCCAGCGGACCATTCCGCCGTATTTGAGGGCGAGGGCGAGCCTGTCGGCGGCCTCCTGCACCTGGTCTGGCGTGCGCTCCGGCAGGGGCTGGTTGTCCTGTGCGACGGGCGTCGCGTCGGTGATGGCGCGGAGGCTGGCGATCTCGTCCGCGAGCTTGGCCTCCGACATGGTGAGGTAGGGGATGAGGCGCCGCGCCCACAGCTCGGTCTTCGCGTCCGTGGTGCGTTTCGTATCCTCCTCGACGGCGGAGAATCGTCCCTTCGCGCCGGTGGCCCTGCGGATTTCGCGCACGAGGTTGTCCACGAGCTTGCGGCGCGAGATGCGGAGGGCGTTTTCGTGGATGGCGTCGTAGATTTTCGCGATTCTGCGCCGGATGGCGTTGTATGTTCTCGTCCCGGCGTCGCTCTCCAGCTCGTTGATGGCGTGGTCGGCGAAGTTGCGCGCGTGGTTGAGCGCGGGCGAGCCTAGGCAGTCCCTCGCGAGCTGTCGCAGGATGTGGGTGGCGGTCTGCTTGAGTTCGCGGATGGCGACGGGGCTGCGCCACATCTCGGCGGTGTTCGGGATTTCGGGGTGTTTCTCGACGACGTGGTCGGCGGTCCATTCGACGACGAACTGGGCGAAGAGCTCGGGTGAGTCGAAGACGGGCGCGATGCGGCGGACGGTCTCTGCGGGGAGTGCGGCGCTCGCGGCGGCGTCTCCCGTTTCGTCGGCTGAAGCCGACGGCTCCGAGGACGCGCCTTCCTTCGCCTTTTCCTTCTCCCGTTCGCTCCTGCGGCGGCGCTCCTCGGCGATGCGCGCCTCCTCGGCGAAGCGGGCGCGGTCCATGAGTGCGTCGAACGCGGCGCGCTCCTCTGCGGTCGGCTCGCGGTAGGCGGTCGATTCGTCGGCCTCGGCGGCCCTGCGGGCGCGCAGTTCCTCGACGGTGACGCCCTCTGCGGCGGCCTCCTCCTCCTCGGCCACGCGCGCCTCCTCGCGCTCCCTGCGCGCGGCCTCGATCTTGGCGAGCTCCTCCGGGGACTTCTCGCGGTCGGCGGTGGCGAACACGCCGTCGGCGAGGGAGATCGGCAGCTCGGCCATCATCTGCGCGGCGGTGAAGCCACGCGCGGACATGAGCTCGCGCGTCTGCCTCGACTGGATTGCCTCCGCGACCCGCGCGCCCGCGTCGGGGTCGGCTGCGGCGGCGCCGGACGAGATGGCCGTGTCGAGGGCTGCGGTGAGGCGGTCGGATATGTTTGCGGCGGACAGGGCGGACACGAGCTCGGGGGACTTCT
>JBJEWG010000301.1:0-5248 GCA_051884935.1 Kiritimatiellia bacterium
ACCCGTTCTGTATCAAACCGCCGTCACACTGTATCAAACCGCGCGTCGTAATACTCCATCTTCAACGCCCGCACGAGGGTGTCTTTCGAGAGCGCCGTGGGGTTGTTTTCTGCCATGTCCGGACCTCCGAGATTTCCTGCTATATCGAGTTGCTATTTCCGCGGGATAGAGCGAATATGTCCGCGTCCGAAAACCCAAGGAAGGATGAAAGCATGAGTACTAAGAAAGCGAAGACGAAGACCGCTTCTGCGGCCGCTCCCGAGAAGAAGCTGTCGCTGGTCAATGCCGCGGCCGCGGTCCTGGAGCGGTCCGACGAGGCGATGACCGTGAAGGGCATGATCGAAGCTGCGAAGGCGGCCGGACTTTGGACGCCCGGCGCGGGCAAGACGCCCGAACAGACGCTCTATTCCTCGATCCTCCGTGAGATCAAGACGAAGGGCGAGTCCGCGCGCTTCAAGAAGGAAGCCCGCGGACATTTCCGCCGCAACGCCTGATCACTCGTAGCCGAAGAGCCCCGCCGCACACCTGTCGGCATAGCCCGGATATCTCAACCCGAGCGCTTCGATGATGTGTGACGGCGGGTCGGATTCCTCCGCAGTCTCCAGCAGACGGTTCTCCTTGTCGAAGAACGAGACCGTGATCTCCTTTCGTCCGATGCAGCAGCTGATCGCGCACTGCACGAGGTCGAGATTGTGTTCGCGGAGGTAGTCCAGCGCCTTTTTGCGCGCGTATATGTTAAGCGTCACATCGGCCTTCGTCGGATCCTTCCCCCAGGGAGATCCTCCGCCGATGCGGCTGTTCCCGCCGTAGAAGTCCACGACGAGCTTCCGTCCTGTCGTCCCGCAGTCCCCGACCGGGCCGTGCTTCACATATCGCCCCGTTCCGTTGATGATGACCTTACAGTCGTCTCCGACGGAGTCCCTGACCGTCTTCTCGATCGCCTCGATCGGCATCCATTCGGTCAACGGCACGGCGACCACACACTCGACGGGCTTGCCGTCCCGGACCGTCACCTGGGTTTTCACGTCCAGGCCGCCGATGTCGTGCGAGACGATCTCCTGTGCCACCTTGCGGGCGAGGTAGTAGTCGAGCGGCATGTCGCCCGTGAAGGGCGAATCGACTGCCAGTCCCCAGAAAATGCCCTGATCGCCCCAGCCGTCCGAATCGACGCCCTGGGCGATGTCGCCCGATTGCTGAGAGATGTGCACCGTGACCTCGAGATCGTCGGCGCAGATCGCGTTCTCCGTGCCGAAGTCATTCTGGTAGGTACGGGTATAGCCGATCTTCGAGACGGCTGCGCGGCAGAAGTCTGCAATCTCCGTGTTCGTGAAGCGGTAGGAGGATGACACTTCGCCGGAGACGGTGCAGAAGTTGTCCTTGAGCTGGACTTCAAGCGCCACGCGCGCGAAGATGTCTTTCTCGATCCAGCGGTCCAGGAGGAAGCTGGCGATGTAGTCACAGGTACGGTCGGGGTGTCCGACGGCACAATATTCCGAAGTCTGAATCATGTTTTCCCCTTGAGTGTGAGAGTGTGTTCAACTATATCGAGAGCCCTGTATCCCGACTGTGAGTCGTTCGTTTAAGGGCCCTGAGATCGTGGGATAAGTGCAACTAACTCGCCTATATTCGCGAGATAGTTGCGACTGGTGGGGGTCGTCAGGGTGTGTGAACGCGGCGATCGTACACGTACTCACACGTGTGACACGTGCGCGGTTTGCACACTTTCCCCCTGTGCGACTGGAGGCGTGAGCTTCTCCCAGTCGCAGCCTTCGCCATGGACGAACTCTGCCCAGCGCCGGCGGATGACGTCGACGTATTTCGGGTCGAGCTCCATCGCCCGGCACACACGCCCGGTCTGCTCGCAGGCGATCAGGGTCGAGCCGCTGCCGCCGAAGGTGTCGAGCACGATGTCGCCACGCTTGGTCGAGCACCCGAGCAGATAGGCCAGCATTTCGACGGGCTTCATCGTCGGATGGACGTCGTTGTGCTTGGGCTTGTTGAACTCCATGACGGTCGTCTGCGAGCGGTCGCTGTACCAATTGTGCGGCGCGCCTTCCTTCCAGCCGTAGAGACAGGGCTCGTGGATCCACTGGAAATCCTGCCGTCCGAGGACGAGCGCGTTCTTCTTCCAGATGAGACACTCGCGCACCTTGAGTCCGATGTCGAAGCATGCGCCGCGGAAGTTGTACCCCTCCGAGTCGGCGTGGAAGATGTAGAAGCTGCCGCCCGGCTTGAGCGCCTTGCCCGCATGGTCGAAGGCCGAACGCAGGAATTCGCGGAACTTCGTGTCCTCCATCGAATCGTTCTTGATGGTGAGCCCGTTCGAGCCTTGGTAACTGACATTGTAGGGCGGATCGGTCAGCCATAGGTCGATTTCGTCGTCCCCGACGATGAGCTTCACGTCATCCCCATTGGTCGAGTCGCCGCATGCCAGCAGATGCTTGCCGAGCTTGTACACTTCGCCCGGCTTCGAGACAGCCGTCTCGGGCGTTTCCGGAACGGCGTCCGGCTCGGTCTCGCCGTGGGTGTCGATCTCTCCGCCGAGGAGCTTGTCCAGCTCGTCGTCTCCGAAGGCGAGAAGCGCCAGGTCGAATCCGGCCGCCTGAAGGGCCTTCATCTCGACGGCCAGCTTGGCCTCGTCCCATTCGGCGATCTCGGCGACCTTGTTGTCGGCGATGCGAAGGGCGTCCTCCTGCTCCTTGGTGAGGTCGTCGGCGATGATGCAGGGCATCGTTTCCCAGCCGAGCTTCTTGCACGCCTCATAGCGCGTATGCCCCTCGATGATGACCATGTCCTTGTTCAGGACGGCCGGGTTACGGAATCCGAGTTCCTTGATGATGGCCGCGAGCGACTCGACCGCGCCGTCGTTGATGCGCGGATTGTTCTCGTAGGGTCGGATGTCCGTCAGCTTGACGTTCACGATCTCCAAGCGAGCCTCCTTTCGTTTTGATTTTTCCGGGCGCAAAATCAACATAAAATCAGCCAAACAGAAATTCTCTCCTATGAAAGAAAGTCTCTTTAACTCCTCGCCTCCTTCCCGCGCCCAAGGGGAATAGGCCCCGTAGGGAGGAACCGTCGCCCCTCGCCGGGGTGACCCGTCCTCCCGCCTACTCTTTCGCAATCGCATGGGTGGATTTTTCAAGGTCGGCGGAAAAATCCCGTCGCAGGTTGACAATCTTCGGCTTTTGAGCGATACTAGACGTCGTCGACCGGCCCAGTCCGTTTTTCTACTGGCCTTATTCATCGTTTGGCCAACTTACCCGGACTGAGTCGGTCGATTTTGTCTTCGCGAAACAAATCAGAACCGATCCGTTCGCTGGGGTGATCCGAGCTGATTTGTTTTGCGCCCTAAAGGGGGCGCGAAAATCAAATCAGATTGCTCTCCGATCACCCTGGGGCCGAGGCTGATTTTCTGATTTCGTTTTCGGCGATTCAAATCAAACAGCCTCGGCCCCGTCCTGACCTACTTCAGGATGAACTTGCCCGTCACCGGCGTGAACCCGACCGCGTCCGCCTTCAGCTGAAGGGGGCCGAGGACGGACCTGCGGAATTTCGAGGTGTTCATCCCCAGGGCCTTCGCCGTGTCTTCGGCCGTGTAACCGCAGTACAGGCGGTGGAGCGTGAGCTTCTCCTGCCAGGTGCACATGTCCTCAAGGTCCTGCCAGGCCCAGTTGAACTCCATCCCGCGGATGGAACGGGGGTCGGCGAGAAGCTCCTCGGACATCTGTCCTTCGCTTACGGCCTCTTCCTCGCTCGCCAGATAGGGGACGAGGTGAAGGGCGGTAAAGTCGCCTTTGCGCTTCTTGGCGTTCATGCGGCGGAGATTGTCCACGCGGCGCTTCTCCAGGACGTTGTAGAGGAAGGTCTTCAGCGAACTCTCCTCGGGTTTCCAGTCCGGGTACGCGTCACGGCAATGGTCGAAGAGGACGCCCTCCATGTAGGGCTTGTCGCACACGGCGACGTAGCCCTGCGAGACCATCGCGCGGACGAGGAAGCTGATGCGGGGCTGCATCATCTCCCAGATCATCAGCTGCGTCTCCTCGGGAAGGTCGGCGTGCTGCTCTTCCTTCTCCTCGGCTTCGTAGCTGTCGGCGGAGGGTGGCGTGGGCTCGTGGCGGACGGGGCGCACGCTTCCGTGCGCGTCATACCAGGCCTTGAGCTTGTCGGCCTTGCCGGACTGCCTCTCCTCCGGGGTGAGCGGCGCGAGGGTCTCCTCGGAGACCAGCATGCCGGAAGGGCAGCTGCCCGTGCGCATGTAGGAGCGCACGACGACGGACTTGAGCGCCGCCATCTCAGCGGCCTCCCTTCAGGGCGCGCTCGATCTTCGCGTACTGGGCGTTGAGGCGCTTCGTGACGGAAAGCCCGCCGCGGTGCGCCGCGCCGCCGCGCCTGTACACCTTGCCGCCGCGGGTGACGAGACCCCTGCGGTCGCGCCATTCCGTTTCGACGTGCTGGTCGAGGATCCTGGTTCCGCTGCCGGTGCGGAGTTCGGTCTTGTAGAGGACACGAACCTCGTAGAAGCGGGGGAGTTTCGCGGGACGGACCGCCTTGGCGGCGCACTTGGGAGCGGAGCGCTTACGCATGGCGGCGGCCCTCCAGTCCCGTGGAGAGCGCCTTGAGGCGGCGAACGGCCTCCTCGAGCTCCTGCTTGTCGTACGGGCGGTTCATGCCGCCGCGCACGTGGGTTTCGCGATATGATTTGTAGCTGAAGTCCTCAGCCACCCGACCGTTGCCGCCAATGATCTTCTTCATTTGGGCGGTTCCTTTCTCGGCTCTTTGCCGGATTGGATTTCCTCCCAGCGGGCGATCCAGATGGCTCACCTGACACGCTGGAAGTTACGGTCCATAGTGTCAGGTTTTGTAGGGAAAATGAACAATATGCTAAATTATAGGATTTTCAAGCTGTCTGAATGTTAGAGAAAACAGCTTGTTGGACTGCGTTTTCGCAGATTTGTCGTGTAGGGTTTTCGGTAGGGGAAAATTGCAAATCCCCTACTAGGGAGCATAAATGGAAATAAAAAACGGACACCGTTAAAGGTGTCCGTATGCATCTATAGTGGCACGATCCTGCTATGGTGCGTACTTGAATCTTATAGGGTTCTTCTTCCGCTCTTCAAATCCTTGACATCCAAGTAGCAATGCCTGGGTGGAGGTGTAGCCGCCATTGTTTGCCCATTCAGGGTGTTCATTGATACAAGCCTGAGCGGCCGTGTATAGCGTAGTCTCGTTGGAAGAACGGAACAGCTTT
>JBJEWG010000302.1:0-25757 GCA_051884935.1 Kiritimatiellia bacterium
CCCCCGCACGCTCCCCTTCAACCCCCGCACGCTCCCTTTCAACCTCCCATTCCCTCTATTCCATGTACCATATCTCCTCAGCGCCTAGTTCCTACCCTCAAAACCCGCCCGCCTACTCTATACGGCGCAATTCCCTATACGATCCTGAGTTCCACTCGGCAGTGGAATATATTTTACTGCCGAGTGGAAGAAATTCCACTGCCGAGTAGAATTTTCTCCACTGCCGAGTGGAGTTTCATCTACTGCCGAGTGGAACTCGGCATCACCGAGGCGATCCCGCAATTCCTCCTAGACGAAAGCGCGTTCCCTCCTAGACCAAACCCCTTTCCCCTCGCCGTTGAGGAGGCGCGATGCCTCAGCGGTTCGTGAAAACCGCCCCTTTGCAAACACTCGCAGTTTCTAGGTCGAGGGGCCAAATCATCGGCACAACTCGGGGTCGCTCATCGGGATGAGGTAACCAGAGGCCTGTAGCACATTTCACTGAACTTACCAAGCCTTCTGCCTAATTTAACACAGGGTACCTGCGGCGATACAGCCCTGGACCCGGTCGAGAGATATCCTCTCCACGCCTCTTCAACCACACAATTCAGAGGGTTACGAAGAGGTCGTAAACACACATTTCAGAGGTTTAGCGAAGATGGCTAAACACACATTTCAGATGTTTACGGAGGTGGAGAGATGTTTACTTCCCGCCCTTGAGCACCAACCGCGCGTGGGTGGCGTAGGCGCGGCGCGGGTCGGCGGCGTAGGCCTCCAGCGTCCGGCGGCCAAGGCCCTCCGGCGTGTCGCCGAGGTTGAAGATGGCGCGCGCGAGGCACAGTTCCCTGAGCACGCGCGTCCGCTCCCTGTCGCCCTCGCGGTTGGAATAGTTGCGGATGGGCGGAATCGGCGCCGTCGCGGCGAGCGCGTGCCCGCCCACGCCTGGAAGCTTCAGGAGCCGTTCCAGCGCGGGAACGGTGTTCACGTCGCCAATCGACTCCAATGCGAGCGCGATTGCGCGATAATGCGAGTATTCGCTTTCGGGCGTAAGCTGCGCGGCCTTCTCGATGAGCGGCTGAATCGCCGCGACCGAACGCGAACGGCCAAGGGCGATCGCGTAGCTGTCCGTCCAGCTCACGCTCCGCATGAACTGGCTCATGCCCCGGTAGTTCCAGCCCGCGTCCCAGGCGGACGCCCTGAACTTCGCGAGCAGCGTCTCCTCGCCCGTGCGGTCCCCCATCATGCCGAGCACGTGGGCGTAGACGAGCTTCGCCTCCGGCGACTCGACCCGCCGCCAGGCCGCCTTCAGGCGCGGCACCGCGCGGGCGGGGTCGGCGAACAGCACGGCCAGCCCCGCGTAGCCGTCGGCGAGCGACGCCACCGCGCGGTCGAAGTCGGAGTCCGACGGCGGGAAGGAGTCCGTCATCTCCAGCACGCCGGGCGGCAGGATGTTCTTCTCGACGAGGTGGCCTTGCAGGGCCCTGACGTTGACCGCGCGCACGGGCACCCCCTCCGCCACGGCCATCGCGGAGGCCACGCCGGCGGCGTACCCCTGATTCTGCACGTCGGGCTCCATGCGCAGAATCGGCATCGCGTCGCGGTGGGCGCTCATGCCGAGGCCCACCACGAGCAGACCCTCCAGCTTCTTCGGCAGGAGCGCGCGGTAGGGCAGATTCACGTACATCGGGTTGTGCGGCGGGTCCTCGATGAAGAACTGCGCCGCGCGCGTCTGCCCGTGCGTGTCGAAGTTCGAGTAGGTGCGGCAGATGGTGTCCGGATAGGTGCGTTCGAGCATCACGTCGGAGGGCGTCACGTAGAACGCGCCCTTGAGGCGGCGGCGTTCGCGGGAGCCGGGGATCTGCGCCTGGTCCCAGGTCGAATCCGGTAGGCTCAGGCGCGAACGCAGCCCGAAGAAGAAAAGGTCCTCCGCATCGCTGTCGTTCAGAAAGCCGATGTCGGAGTTCGACCCGCCGCCACCCGGGGTCTGCGGGGCCTGCCCCACGCCCTGCACGCTCAGCTCGTCCGCCGTGATGAACTCGGTTTCACAGCCCGCGGCGGCGGCCAGGTCGGCGTTGCCCGTCGCGTCGATCGCGGTGCGGCACGCCACAATCCCGCACGTGCCGTCGGCGAGAACGGTGACGACGCCCGTCACGCGCCCGCCCGCCGTGCGCACGCCCGCCGCGAAGGCGCCGAACCACACCTCGCCCCCCGCCTCGCGCACCGCGCGGCGAAACCATTCGGCCTTCGCCGCCGACTTCACCGCGCCCGTGGCGTCGCGCCCCGCGTCGATCTCGGACGTGAAGCCCACGCGGTTCCCGAAGAAGTAGCCCGTGATGCGCCCCTCGGTGGTCTGGCCGCCAAGGCGGTCGAGGAACTCCAGCACGACGGTCTTCGCGCCCTTCCGCGCGGCGCCGATCGCCGCCGGCGCGCCCCCCGTGCCGCCGCCCGCCACCACCACGTCGAAAGTCGCCAGCAGCGGCAGATCGGGCCGGGCGGGACGAATCGCGTCCGGCGCGGCGAGCTGGGTTTTGGCGGCGGCCTGTGCGGCCAGGCGCCCGACGTCTCCCGGCTGCGTCCCCTGCGGCGCACAGGGCCCGACGACGAACAATCCGGCGGGACAGCGCTCGATGCGGTCCGGCATCTCCACGAGCACGTGGTCCGCCGAATCGCCCTGCCGCGCAGACCACGTCTGGTCCCGCGCCGCGTGTTCCGCCGCCAGAAAGGCGAGCTGCGACCCATCGCCGAAGGAGAGCGACAGCGCGCGCGTCTCGACTTCGCCCTTCGAACCGACGACGGTGAACGAGCACGCGCGTGCCCCCGCCGGGAACGGCAGGCGCGTCGCGCCCGCCCGCTCCGCCATGCGGCCCCGCAACGTCGCGTCGATTACGACCTTCGCGCAGATGGACTGAAAGCCGTTGCGCGAGGCGACGACCACGCTCGCCGGACGCCCCGCCGCGTCGATCAGCACGTCCGTCGCCGGGTACCCCGTCAGGAACGGCACGCCCGCCGCCAGCAGCGACTTGTCGAGCCCGCGCTTGATGAGAAACGGCGTCACCGACCGCCGTAGCTGGGTGGGCACGGGCGCCTGCACCACGAGACGGCCGACCTCCTGGCGCGGATAGTCGCGCTCGCGCGTCTGGGTCGCCCGCACGTAGCGGCACCTCGCCGGGGCGCGCCGCGCGAACGGCGAATTGGTCTTGCGCTGGCCGTAGGCGTTGTCCGCCCGCGTCAGGTCGGCGTAGGGCATCCAGCGCACGCCGTCGTCCGAGAGTTCGAAGACCACCCGCTCGGTCGCGAAGAGGTCGGGGGCGTTCCGGCGGAAGGCGGCGTCCTGCCGCACGTGCGTGGGCACGTTCAGGCTCACGCCGGAAATGAGCTGGACGGACCCCAGATCGGCCACCTGGACGATCTGGTCCGCCGTCTGCGCGGTCTTCGTGACGGTCGCCTTCAGCGGCTTCGGCGGCGCGTAGAGCGGGTTGAAGATTTCGCGGATGACGGGGTCCGATGCATCGTCCGACGGCAGACGCTCCAGCTGGAACGCGCCCGCGCGATCCTCGCCCAGATAGGCGCGTGGGGCCACAAGGAACACCGAGGCCCCCGCAGCCCGCGCCGCCACGGCCGCGCGCACGCCGTCCACCGTGCCGCCCACCACCACCACGTCCGCCTCGCGGATGACCGGGGGCACCCCGCCGCCGCGCAGACCTTCGAACACAACCAGCGCCAGCAGCGCGCACACCCGCTTCATATCCGCTCTCCTTGTATTTACATTCGCCTGATCACGGCGCCCAGCGCGCCAAGTTCCCGCTCGACGGCCTCGTAGCCGCGATCGACGGACTCCGCGTTCAGAATCGTCGTGCGCCCCTTCGCGCAGAGCGCCGCGAGAATGAGCGCGATGCCCGCCCGGATGTCGGGCGACGTGACGGTGGAGCCCTGAAGCTGCGTGGGGCCCGTCACCACCACGCGGTGGGGGTCGCACTGGACGATCTTCGCCCCCATGCCGATGAGGTGATCCACGAAGTAGAGGCGGCTCTCGAACATCTTCTCGAAGAAGAGGCAGGTGCCGCGCGTCTGCGTGGCCAGCACGATGAGAATCGAGACGAGGTCTGAAGGGAACATCGGCCAGGGGCCGTCCGAGACGGAGGGGATCGTGTCGCCGAAGTCGTAGAGCATCCGCTTCCGCCGCCGCGCGGCCATGCGCAGCGTCCGCTTCTCGGCGTCAACCGTCCACTTCACGCCGAAGCGCGCAAACGTCTTCTCAAGGACGAGGAACACCTCGGGGTCCACTTCCGTGAGCGTCAATTCGCCGCCCGTGATCGCCGCCGCCGTCAGATAGCTCGCGCCCTCGATGTAGTCGCACCCCACCCGCGCCGTCGTGCCGTGCAGGGCCTCCACGCCCTCCACGACGATGCGGTTCGTGCCCGCGCCGGCGATCTTCGCCCCCATTGCGTTCAGCATCATGCAGAGGTCCTGCACGTGCGGCTCGCAGGCGGCGTTGTAGATCTCGGTCGTTCCCTTCGCGAAGACCGCCGCCATGAGGATGTTCTCCGTCGCGGTGACGCTCGCCTCGTCCAGGAGAATCTTCGCGCCAACGAGGCCGCGGGGGGCCTTCACGGAGAGGATGCGCCGCCCCGCCTTGACCTTCGCACCAAGGGCGGCGAAGCCTTCAAAGTGCGTGTCGAGGCGGCGATGCCCGATGCCGTCGCCGCCCGGCGGCGGCAGCGACACACCGCCCGTGCGGGCGAGCAGCGGCCCCGCGAAGAGCACGCTCGTGCGAATCTTCCGCGCCAGTTCGGGATCGAGGCGGACCGTCTTGAGCTTCTTCGCCTCGATCGTCGCCGTCCGCGCAGCCCGGTCGCGCGTCACCTTCGCGCCGAACTTCCGCGCGCAGTCGAACATCCGGTCAACGTCCGCGATCTCGGGAAGATTCTCCAGAACCACCGGCTCCGCCGTCAGAAGGGCCGCCGCAATCATCGGCAGCGCCGCGTTCTTGTTGCCGGGCACGCGATGCGTTCCCGAAATCGTCTTTCGCCCCTCTATCTGGAATCTTCCCATGGCCCGCACATTATACTGATTTTCCCCCTTGCGCGCCACAGCGAAGTCGTGTATACTATGCGCCGTTTTCACCGTTCTTGCCTCGTGGTGTAATGGTAGCACAGCAGATTCTGATTCTGCTTGTTGGGGTTCGAGTCCCTGCGAGGCAACCAATTCGGTTTCAAGCTTGGGCCACCGCCCAAGTTTTTTTGTTGCCTGTTTCCTGTTGCCCCTCTAGCCTATTGTTGAAATGAAACAACGACTAGTAGGGGACGAAAAGCGTTTCAGGACAGTGCCTTCAACGACGATTCCTTGTTCCCGTGTTCAAGCCCCAATACCGTCTCGGTCAGCAAATCGACAAATTGTCATTTTTCTGACCGAGACGTCCTTGATGAATTTCACGAAAGACGTTATGACTTGAACTGTTCGGAAGATTCCGCCTACCATCTGCCTCTACCAGAAACATCAGCGCGTCTCAGGCTGAATGATCCGCCGGAAGTTGCACAACCGCCAATCTGACGTGTGCCGCGATGTACGATGACTTCCATCTATCAAGCACCTCCCCACATCATCCTACAGGATGGGGCGCGTCACTTCCGGCGGCGGATGAGAACGACGGCCACAATCAACCAGAAGAGCAGGACGGCCATGCAGATGATCCAAACGGGCATCCAGCCGACCGTGAACACAAGGGCGAGGGCCATCGCAACCCAAACGCCCATGACGGGTTCGTTGATCAGCTGCTTGCCGGCGAAGGAAGCCGCGGCCACGGTCTCGTTCTCCGGATCGACGGTGCGCAGCAGCAACAGACCCGTCGCCGTGACGCCCGTCGCCTGGCCGAACTCGGCGATCCCCCGCTCGAACCACGCCTCCGTGAAGAGGCGGGGCGACAGAACGAGCACGCTCACAACCGTCCACACAATACCCGCGGCCATCATGATTGTGAGGGGCAACCAGTTCGCCGCGACAACCGACAGCTGAATCGTCGTCACTGCGGAGAGCGCCAGATAGTCAAGCGCCGCGCCGGAGATGCGCAGCATCTGTCCGCGCGAAATCAACAGGTCCACCTTCAGCAGCCGCGCCACGCCCTGAAGCGCCACGCCGCTGAGCATGCACAGAGGAAAGAGCGGGAATCCGTTGAAGAGGCGCGTCTTCGCCTCCGGGAAGAGCGCAATCTCGCCGCGCTGCAGCCCCACCAGGATGCCGGAACCGATCAGGATGGCAAGCCCGGTGAGGGCCAGATGCCAGGCGAGCGAATCGACCGAATCGGAGAAAACCGTTTGATAACCTGCCGCCGGACGCGCATCGTGCGGCTGAATGCCCTGACGCTCCTCCAGCGACCGTTCCTCGAACGGACGGACCGTCTTCACATGGCCCTTTCGATAGGCCCAGTGGACGAGCGCCATACCAATCACGATGCCGGCGATCATGCCGACCGTCGCCACTGTGTAGCCCAACGGAATCGCGTCCGCCCAGTTGTGCGACAGGAACGCCGGCGTCATCCCGCCCACCGTTCCATGACCGCCCTCGAAGCCAAGCTCCAGCAAGTTCCCAAAGGCGGGGTTGACGTCGAACATCGGCACGAGCAGAAATCCGGCGAGGCCGATGCCCACCGCGTACTGGCCCCACACGACAATCTGCGCGAGAGTCAACTGCGGCAGGATGAGCTCGGCGAAGCTCTTCAGCTTCGGCACGGCCACGCCCAGAAAGAGCGTCGCGAAGATGACGTTGATCAGGAAGCCGGGAAACTGGCGCAGGTCGTCGATCAGATCCGCCGGCACCCAGTCTCCGCACAGATTGACGATCAACAGACCCAGCAGGCCGCCGACAACCGCCGAGGGCAGGTAGAGCCGCTGCAGCAGAGGAATTCTGACGCGAAGGACCTTACCTATAATCAGCAGAACGGATAACGCGGAGAAGATGACGACGGCATGCATCACCCCTTAGCCCTTGATCGGGCTGTACTTCGGAACGAGCGTCTTCATCAGGCTCCACGCCACGAGATAGGCCACGGCGCAGCAGCAGAAGACGATCATGTAGCCCGCCGGCTTGCCCGCGAACCCGCAGAAGGAGAACGCCGCGCCCTGCGTCTCGGCATAGGTGAAGAGCGAGCCCGCGCACTTGTTGATGATGAACGAGCCCACGCCGCCAGCCATCGCGCCCATGCCCGTCACGGAGGCGATCGTCGATTTCGGGAACATATCGCCCACCGTCGAGAAGATGTTGGCGCTCCACGCCTGATGCCCCGCCGCGGCCAGACCGATGAGAATCGCCGGGAACCACACGGAGACGCCCGCGAGCGGCTGCGTGACGAGCGCGGCGAGCGGGAAGAACGCGAAGATCAGCATTGCGCGCATACGCCCCTCATAGGGATTCATGCCGAACTTCTCGATGAACACCGTCGGAAGCTTGCAGCCGTAGATGGAGACCACCGTCACGATCAGGTAGAGCGTGAAGATGAGCGCCTGGCCCATGCCGGTCGTCGGGCCGTGACCCTGCTCCTTGAAATACGCCGGCGCCCAGAAGAGGTAGAACCACCACACGCCGTCCGTGAAGAACTTGCCCACGATGAAGCTCCAGGTCTGGCGGTAGGTGAAGCACTTGAGGAAGGGAATCGGCTTCTCCTCCTTCCGGGCGTCCTCGGCCTTCGCCGTCGCCTCGGCCTGCTCGTCCTGCGAGATGTATTCGAGCTCGGCCTTGTCCACGAACCGCGACTCCTGCGGCTTCGTGTAGAGCCACTGCCAGAAGAACATCCAGACGAAGCCCGCGCCGCCGATGATGATGAACGCCATCTCCCAGCCACACCACTTGGCGAGCAGCGGAATCGTGAGCGGCGCGGCGAGCGCGCCCACCGAGGCGCCGGAGTTGAAGATTGAGGTCGCGAAGGCGCGGTCCTTCTTCGGGAAGTACTCCGCCGTCACCTTGATGGCGGCCGGGAAGTTGCCCGCCTCGCCCAGCGCCAGCACGGCGCGGCAGCTCAGGAACAGCCACACGGAAACGGCCGCGATGGCGCTCGCCGCGGCGCCGCCCGCCTGCACGGCGCGCAGCGCGGCGACCGAATCAACCCCGTCCACGAACCAGCAGGTCGCGATGCCGCAGGCGGCGTGAAGGCACGCGCCGAGGGACCACACGAAGATCGCCCACATATAGCCCTTCTTCGTCCCCATCCAGTCCACGAACTTGCCGGCGAACAGACACGCCGTCGCGTAGATGAGCGAGAACCAGGCCGTGATCGTGCCGTAGTCGGCGTCCGACCAGTGGAACTCCGGCCTGATGAAGTCCGGGAACGTCAGGGACAGCACCTGCCGGTCCAGATAGTTCACCGTGGTGGCCACGAACAGCAGGGTGCACATCACCCAGCGGAACTTCGTCATCTTGCCTTCACTCATTTGCGCTCTCCCTTCTTGCCGACGGGCTTCGCCGCCGTCTTTTCGTTTTGTCCCAGAAAATCCTGGATGCGCTCCATCGTCTCCGCGCTGAGGATGTGCTCCATGAGGCACGCGTCCTTCTCCGCGCTGCGGTCGCCTACGCCCAGCTTCAGCAGAAACGCCTTGAGGACGGTGTGCCGCCCCAGCACAAACGCCGCGACGCGCGCGCCCTTCTCCGTCAGCTCGATGTTCCCATACGGCTCCTGCGTCGCGAGCCCCAGCTTCTTCAGCTCGCCGATCGCCTTCACCACGCTCGGCATCTTGACGCCGAGCGCGGCCGCCACGTCGCGGACGCGCGCGGCGCCCTTGTCGCGGATGAGGACCTGGATCGCCTCGATGTAGTCTTCCAGTGACTTCGTCATGCCGACGCTCAGGGATTCTGGGGTTCGGCCTGCGGCTCCGCCGGGGCGGCCGTCTCGGCGGGCACGTCGCGCGTGGGGTTCCGCTTCGCGAACTCCCTCGCGAAGGCGCGGTACGCCTCGGCGCCGCGACAGGACGGATCGTAGAACACGACCGGCTGCCCGTAGCTCGGCGCCTCGCTCGTGCGGACGTTGCGCGGGATCATCGTCTCGAACACCTTCTCGCCGAAGTGCTCGCGCACCTCCGCAATCACGTCCTGCGAGAGCCGCGTGTTGGCGTTCACCATGGTCATCAGAATGCCGTCGAGCGCGAGCGCCGGGTTCGCGCCGTTCGCCTTGAGGCGCGTGATCAGGTTCTGCATCACGCTCAGCCCTTCGAGCGCGTAGTACTCGGCCTGCATCGGCACGAGAATGCCGTCCGCCGCCGCGAGGGTGGCGGTCATGAGGATGCCCAGCGAAGGCGGGCAGTCCAGCAGGATGTAGTCGAAGACGTTCGCGTCGCGGATCGCCTGCAGCACGTTCCGCACCACCTGCAGGCGGTCGGGACGCTGCGCGAGGTCGATCTCGCTGCCGGAGAGGTTCACCTCGGACGGAATGACGTTCAGGTTCTCGTACGCCGTCGGCTGGATCATGTCCGCAATCTGCTGCTGCCCAATCAGGCACGGATAGAGCGACACCCCCTCCTGCGGCGTCAGCCCCAGCCCCGTCGTCGCGTTCGCCTGCGGGTCGAGGTCAATCACCAGCACCGTCCGCCGCATCTTCGAGAGCGCCGCCGCGAGATTCACCACCGTCGTGGTCTTGCCCACGCCGCCCTTCTGGTTGGCGACCGCCACCACATACGTCTTGATCTTCGTTTCCATCTACACCCGCCTCACGAGTTGGAAGAACCTATC
Source organism: Kiritimatiellia bacterium (assembly GCA_051884935.1). Lineage (GTDB taxonomy): Bacteria > Verrucomicrobiota > Kiritimatiellia > RFP12 > UBA1067 > RUG572. Next base: position 9,691 of record JBJEWG010000302.1, read on the forward strand.
CTGATAGCGCTCGAACACGCCCTTCTTCTGCAGGAAGACGCCCAGATCCTTCACCAGCCGAGGGTCCGCCTGGGCCTTCGCGAACGCCGCCTCCACCTCGCTCTGCAGCTTCGGGGCGATCAGGTCCAGCTCCACCCGCCGCTGCGCCTCCTCGAACTCGCGCACGTTGAACGGCGCGGACACGTTGACGTGTAGGCAGAAGAAGTGGATGAGCGACACGTCCCACGGGTCATCGACGCCCTGGATCACCGCCGCGAACGCATCGTTCGTCCCCACCACGTCCGCCACCACGCGCGCCGTCACCGCCTCCAGCGAGTCAGTCAGCACCTGCTCCGAGAACGCCTCCTGCGACAGGCGGTACCCATACTGGAGAATGCGCACGGAGTCCTGGTTCTGCTTCAGGAATTCGAGGTATTGCCGCGCCTGCTCGCCGAACCCCTCAAGGGAGTCCTGCACATAGGCCTCCGGCGTGATGATCGCCGGCTTGTGCGCCTCAAGGCGCCCCTCGCGCACGCGCACCTTCCCCGGGTCGTCCGGCAGCTCCGCGATGTGGCGGTAGTTGATGCGCGTCTCGCCAAAGGTCTCCAGGGCACGCGAAGGCCCGCGCACCACCTTCGTGTGGCGCACGGCATACCAGAAATCAAACCGCCTTGTCCCCTGTTGCATATGCGGCTAATGATAGCAGATATCAGACGCGGAAACAAGCGTCAAACACCCGAAGTTCACCACGTGCCGCCTGCGTCAGAGGAATTCGAGTCTGCATCTGCGACACCGGGGCATTAAACCGATTTACGTGCTGTTCTGCCGGGTAATGAAACCAATTTCACGAGTTGTTCGGCCCGGCGGACGAAAGTCCGCCGCCGCTGGCCATTTGCCCATATATATTATAAGAAATAGGCTATCCCCTTATTATAAGGATTGGCCCAGCCCCTTATTTGGTCAAATAAAGGTCGTTGAGGCGTCGCGGAGCCTTTTGCAAACGTTCGGAGTTTTCAAAACGGTCGAGGGGTCGGCTCATCGGCATAACTCGGGTCGAGTCATCGGCACAACTCGGGTCGGCTCATCGGCATAACTCGGGGTCGGTCATCGGCACAACTCGGGGTCGCTCATCGGCATAACTCGGGTCGGCCTGGTGCGCATCATCCCCCAGAATGGTGCGCATCACAGACGTAAAAGGTGCGCACCACAGACGTAAATGGTGCGCACCATTCGCTTCCGTGGTGCGCACCATTTTCCGTTGAGGAGCGCGAAGTTTCAGGCGATTCGTTGGAACCGCCCCTTCAAGGCGCGCTCAGCAGCCTGCCGCCGCGCGGCAGAAGGCCGCGCACCGGGCGACTTCCTTCACGGCGTCGGACCCCTTCGGGATGCCGTATTCGAGCTCGATGTCGCACGGATAGTCGTAGCCCCTCTTCTGGAGGAACGGCATCAGCTTCGCAAGCGGCGTATCGCCTTCGCCGAACGGCATATTGCCGCCGCCGTGGGCCTTCGTCTTGCGATCCTTCAGATGAATCGAGAAGATGCGGTCGTGGTACTTGTCGATGAACGCGAGCGGATCGATGTAGCGCGTCGCGTCATCCGTCATCGCCGCAACATAATGACCAATATCGAAGTTGATACGCAGATTCTCGGACATTGCGAGCAACGGGCCGTCGTACGTGAGCGCGTCGATCTGCGTATGGTTGTGGAAGGCGATGTAGATGCCGCTGCGATCCGCCAGTTCCGCGCAGCGCCGACCAATCGTCTCATAGTCCTGCGCCTTCGGAATCTCGCGCGTGATGCAGCGCGCCCCCAGCGCCTTCGCCACGGCGATCCGATATTCGTCTTCCTTGACGTTCTTACCGCCGATGCCACCATATTTGACGATATGAAGAGAGATGGCGGCATCATCGAACATCTTCTTCAGCGCCGGCAGCCGCCCCATGTCGCGGTTCTTGCCCGTCCCGACAAAGGCGTCCACCACTTCACCCTTCAGCTCCAGAGTCCCGAGACCGTCCGCGAGCGCATACTTCACGATGCTCGCGGCGTCGCACGGCATGGACCGATAGCTATAGGTGATGCAACCGACCTCGACCCCGTTGTACCACGACCGGCTGCGTGCCTGCTTTGGCAGTCCGCAGCAGCCCGCCATCAGCGAACCCAGGCCCAAACCCACGAAATCACGACGATTCATCTGCATATTCATCTCCTTTTGAGTGCTCATCAACGGACAATCAGCACCAGGCCGCTGTCGCGCACCGTGTAACTCACCACGCCGTCGGCCACCCGCAGGTTCGCGGCGAGGCGACGGCTCGGGGGATAACCCAGCCCCGTCGCGCGCCAGCCGCCCAGCGACCCCTTCACGGACCCGACCGTGCCGAGCACGCCCGAGAACGGAATCGGCACCACGTCGCCCTCCTCGTGCCCGAAGTCGAGCACGCCGCCGCCCGCCAGCGTCAGCGTCCCCGAAACGGCGAACGCATCGCCAGCCGTCGCGTCACGGTCGATTCGGATCGTCGCGCCCCGCGCGAACGAGAGATTCTCCGCATGGAACGTGCCGATTTCGCCCGCCGCGTCGCCCGGCGCCAGCGTGCCGACGACCTGCAATGTGCCGTTCACGACCGAGCCGCAGCCCGAGACGTTCCCGAACACCCCCTCCTTCTCAATCAGATCGAACGCGCCGTCTGCGGCGATAGCGAGGTCGTTCGTGTTCACGAACGTGGCCGCGAGCGTACCTTCCAGCACCTCCACCGCCCCCGTCACGGATGCCAGCGAACCGCTGAGCGTGACCCGCCCGGACCCCATCTTGTAGACGCCGCCGTCGCCCTCCGGCTGGGCCAGCAGGTCGTTCGGCAACGTGATCTCGGCCGCCGTCTCGAATCCCGCGCCGCCCGGCCCGATCCGCACCGCATTGACGCCGTTGAGGTAGTTCGCCACGTTGCCTCTGGTCGTGCCCGGCGCGTTCGTCGCCACGCCGGTGGCCCGCAGCACACCGCCGTCGAAGACGAACTCGGCGTGGCCCCTCCGGCCGGCGCGAACCGTCGGCACCGTCGCGAAGACGGCGTTCGCCGCCCGCGCGCCCGCGCCCACCCGCACGATGTTCGTCATTGCCGCGTCGTCCGTGCTCTGCCAGGAGAGCATCTGCCCCGCGTCGAAGAGACCGTCCTTCACCCAGATCGTCGCGCCGCCGCCAATGCGACCGGCCCCTTCGCCCGCCTGGCGCCCGAAGGCCGTCCAGCCAAGCCGGACCACGCCGCCGCCATCCACCGTCCACTCGACCGGCGCGCGCGTGCCGATATCCGTGTAGACGTTCGGGAGCGAACGGACCTCGCCGCCGTTCATCCGCACGTTGATCCGCGCACCCGCCGCATCGCCGATGATGAAGCCGTACCCGCCCCACAGCGCCTCCATCACGCCACCGTTGATCGTGATGTCGCAGACGCCCTGCTCGCCACCTTCCTTCGGCAGACTTGCGGACAGGAACCAGCCGCCGCTCGCGAGGCGAGACCCCTTTTCAAGGATGATGCCGCGCCGCGCGGGGGCCGCGCTGTTGAGCGAGAACTGATAACGAACCGCCGCCTCGCCCGCCGCGTCATCCGCCGACGTGACGGGCAGAACCAGCTCGGCCCCCTCAGCCAGACGCAGCGTGCCGTCGTTCAGCTCGAAGGACCCCTGATAGCCGGGCTGGTTGACGGTGCTGCCGCAGAGCGTGAGCGTACCCGTGCCCGTCTTCGTGTACGCGCGGCGCTGGGTCGAGGTGAGGCCCTGCTCCAGCGTCAGCGGCCCCGCCGCGTCGATGGTGATGTCCTTCTCCAGCGTCACGGGCGCGGGAATCGCGCTCGCGGCGTCACCCGCCGAGGCGAGCGTGCCGCCCCGATAGGTGAACGAACCCGTCCCGGGCGTGCCGCCCACCAGCTCCAGACGGCCACCCGTGAGAACAGTCCCGCCCGTGCGCGAATTCACCGCGCCGAGACGAAGCGTACCGCCGGACTGCGTGAGCGTGCCCGCGCCCGAGACGTCGCCGGCCAACAGCAGGGGCGCAGTGGTCGAGACCGTCATATCAGTCATCAGGCGCACGGGGCCGGTGATCGCGCCCGCTGCGGAATCGGCCGCGAAGCGTCCGCCGCCTACCGCCACCGGCGCGGCGAGTTCGCCGTTCGAGACGTCGAGCACGCCCGCCCGCAGATCGACCGGCACCGTGGAGTTCGCCCCCAGCGTCAGGCGGCCATCGCCCTCCTTGAGAATCTGCTCTCCCGAGGCGCCGCCGGCCAGAACGACGTTCGCGTTCCCCGAGACGTGTAGCGGCGCCTGTGCGGTCACGGGCACCTCGATGCGGTGCGTTCCCTGCCGGGCCTGCAGCGTCGCCGAGCCATTCGCCCCCGCGTCCAGCGTCAGCGTGCCGGAACCGGCCAGCGTGTAGGCGTTCGTGTTGGCGAAGGAGAGGCCCGTCACCACGACGTCGTCCTCCAGCGTGATCGTCCGCGGTTCCGTGATCGCGGCATGGAAACCGGCCGTGCCGGCGGCGACGGGCGGCAGCCCGGCCTGCCAGTTCGCGGCCGTGCTCCACGCGCCATCCGCGTCAACGTCCCACACCGCGTCGAAAGCGCTCCCCTCGGGCACGGTGATATTCAGCGTCACCCGGCCATCCGCCGCCGTGAACGCGTAGTCGAAGCCATCGACGGGATTTGTCACCGCGAGGCGCGAGATGTCCGGCGCCGCACCGCCGTAGGTGCAGACCGTGAACGAACCCGGCGACAGATTGGGCTGCGTCGCGGAGGTCGGCTGGAAGACGAGCACCGAGGCCTGCGGACCGAACACGAGCGAGCCCGTCACGTCGAGTCGGTCGCCCACGCGCAGCGCGAGTTCGCCGTTGATGGTGGCCGTGCCGACCCGCACCGCATTCCGTCCCCCGTTTTCGATCGAAAGCGCCAGCCGCGTTCCCTCCAGCGTCTCCAGCGTCGCCGTCTCTGGGAACGGCGCACGGGCCGTCTCGACAGAGATGGCCCCCTCTTCAAGCCGCACCGCGCCGGTGTAGTCGTCCACCGGCATGGTGACGGGCGCCGCGAGCCGCAGTTCGCCGGGGCCGCGCTTCACGAGCCCGCCGCCCGCCGTCTCGCCGGCCTGGAGGCGCAGATGGCTCGTCACGCGGAACGAATCGACCGCGATGACCGCGCCACCCTTCTCGACGAAGCACTGCAGACCCATGACGGGCCCCGTCCGAAGCCTGATCGTGCCGCCGTCGAAGCGAACGATGCCCGTTCCGCTCCCGACCTGCAGCGACTGGCACGCGAGGCTCGCCCCGGTGGCAAGATACAGCGTACCCGTCGATGCGGCGTCCACGCCGAGATTGAGCGAAGCGGCGTCGATCGTCATCGTTCCGCCTTCGAGGAGAATCTCCGCGCAGCCGCCGGGGGACTTGTAGCCCACCTTCACGTTGCCACCCCGGAAGATCGACTCGCCGCCCGTCTGGCGGTAGACGCCCATCGCGCCACGATCCTCGCCGATGTTCATCGGCTCGCCCGAAGTCACGTCCAGCGTACCGCCGGCCAGCGTCAGAACGGCACGGCCGCGATAGTCGGGCCTCTCGCCCTTCGACGCGATGCTGATGCCACGGCACGTCACCGTGCCGGACTCGATGGTCACCGTCGCCTCGACGGGCTCGCCCTCTCCCGCGCCGCCATGCCCGCGGCCAATCGCGATATAGCTATTGAAGGCGCCGTTGCGGAGGATCGCGTGCGCCGGCGTGTCATGGGCCGTCCAGCGTCCCACGGAGAGATTGGCGGTCCGCGTCGCGTCGGGATTGTCGAAGACAACCGTCCCCTCCGTCACCGTCAGGGCCGAACAGCCTCCCTCCGGCGTCTCGCCCTGTTCGCCGAACGAGATGAAGCCGTTGATGTCGGACGAATTGCCGCCCGTGAACACATTGGGGATGGAGAGCGACGGGCCGGAGAAGGTCAGCGTGCCCGCGCCGCGCTTCACCAGAGCCGCGCGCGGGATGGAGACGTCGCCGACAACCGTGATATCCGAGGCGTTGTTGAGGACGACCGCCCCCAGTTCGCCGTCGCGCGCGCCCGTCAGCGCCGCCAGCGTGCCTGCGACCGCCGTCTCGAACGTTCCGCCCGAGAGGTTCAGCGTCCCAGTCGGCAGGCCCGCCATGTTCAGAAGCCCCTCGGTGACGACAACGTCGCCGTCGTACCCGCCCGGGAGGAGAACCGCGCCACCCCCGACCTTCCGCAGCGGCGCCGTGCCGGATGCGCCATTCACCAGCACGAGCGTCGAGCCGTGGTCCGCGCCCACGGCCGCCGAACGCGCCAGCGACACGGCACCCGCAACCTCGTTCGTCTCCCCCGCCGCCATGAGCGTGCCGCCGTCCAGCGTCACCGATCCCGTCTGGCGTCCCGCCGAGACGAGGCGCATCGCGCTGCCATCCTGAACGATCGTGACGGCCGCGTTGGTGGCGGCGACGGCGAACGCGCCCGGCCCCTGCACATCGAGGGCCCCTGCGGCGACATTCGCCGCACACGTAAGCGTCGCACCGCCGAACAGCGAAATGGAAAGCGGTTCCGCGCCCGGAACGAGCGGCGCGGCCAGCGTCGCCCCCGCGCCGCCCACATGAAGCGCCGAAAGCGACAGCGGCCCGCCCATAAGCGTCGGCTCCTGTGGCGCCGCAAGCACAAGCGCGCCGAGCGTGAGGCCCCCCGCCGGCAGAGACAGCGTGCGCGGCGCGGTGAACGGCGCATCGACGTAGGCCTGCGCCGCCGCGCCGGACGGCACCGTCGAACCAGACCAGTTGCCCGCGTCCTGCCAGTTGCCGTCCGCATCCGCCGTCCAGTGCGGCGCCTCCTCCGCCACCTTCGTCACAACGAGCTTCAGCGCCGTGCCGTCCTTCACGAGGGAACAGGTCGTCCCCGCGTCGAGCGAACCGTCGCAGACCACGCGGAGGGACGAGACGTCGTCCGGCAGCGTCGCCGCCGTGGCGAGCACGTGCGTGCCCGCAGCCGGCACGCCACGCAGGCGAATCGTCGCCTGCCCCGTCACGCTCAGCGCCCCGGCGATCGTCAGCGCATCCCCCGCGTCCAGCATCAACTGCGTCTCGTCCGCCAGATCGATTCCCGCGACCGCGATTGCGTTCGCCGCGCCGTTCGTGAGGGCGAGCACGCCGCCCGCCACGGAAAGGGAGAGCTGCGGGGCCACGCCGTCCAGCAGCGTCAACGCGCCCGCGCCCGCCTTGACGAAGGCCGCCGTCTCCACTCCTTCGGCGAGCGTCGGGGCGCGGCGAAACACCACGTCGCGCGCGTCCGTGTCAACCGTGCCGCCGCCCGCGCCCAGCGAGAAGACGTCCACGCCCCTGAGGAAGTCATTCGCGGCGCCACGCCCGGCCACCGCGCCGCACACGAACGTGCCGCCGTCCAGATGCAGCGTCGCCGTTCCCGTACTGCCCGTCAAGCGAGACGAAGGCGGCAGCTCGGCGCGGCCTCCGGTGCGGACGTGGAGGGAGGACGGCGCCCCGGCGTTATCCGAGATCCAGTCGAAGTCCGTCTTCACGCGCAGCACGCCGCCGTCGTCCACGAGAATCACGCCCGAACCCCCACGCACGAAACCCGGCCCGGCAAAGCCGGTCCCATAGCCGCCCAGGGTGATCTGCACGGCGTCGAGCGTCGCATGGGAGATCGTCAACGTGTTCGTCCCGTTCACGCCGACGTTCATCGCGTTGACGGAAAGCCGCGCGTCGTTCACGAGGCTCGCCTCGACGGAACAGCCCCCCGCGTTGCCGATGGTGACTTCACCCGAGCAGGAAATGCGCGAGTCGTCCACCCGGAACAGATTCCGCGCCGGCTTGCCTCCGCTCCCGCCGAGGTAGAACCCCGAGAGCGTGAGGTCGCTCCCCTCGCGCACTTCGATGGACACCTCCGAATCCTCGACTTCCGGCATCGTGGCGAGCGCCATGCGGTTCGCGGCGGGCGAAAGGATCGTGTAGTTCGCGCCCGAGAAGACCGCCTTGCCGGCGCGCACGCACACGCCGCCCTTGTCACCGGCCCCGGTGTTGTCGCCCGTAAGGAACAGCGTGCCGGGACCTCGCTTGAATAGCGTCCCCTGGTTCTCGAAGGAGATCGTGCCGTCCAGGGTGACCGTCGCGTCGGACGAAACGACTTCGCACGTGGAGGTCTGCGAAAGCGTCAGCAGCCCGGCAAGGGCCACGTCCGCCTCGGGTAGCCATTTAACGGTCGTATTCGACTTCAGCGTCAGCGGCATCGTGCCGACTCCGTTCGCGGAGGCCAGTTCCAGATTGCCCGCCGCGAGCACGACACCGCCGGCGAAGTCCGCCGCACCATCCGGCGCCTCAAGCCGCGTCGTACCCGCCCCCTGCAGCGTCAGCGGCGCGGCGCCCGTCAACCCACCCGTCAGATCCAGCCGCGTACCTGCAGCGCGTGTACTGGAAACGGGGCCGCGCACGACGACCGGCGAAGCGATCGTGTGGGAACCCGCCGAGACGGTCAGAAGGCCACCCTCCGCACCAGTCGGGTCACCCAGCACCAGCGAACCGCCGGCGAGCGTGTAGGACGCCACCGCGTTCGCGAAGGTCAGATTCAAAAGCGAATGTGCATCCGCCAGAGAGACGACGCCATCCGCCGTCAGGGCCGAACCGAAGGTCGCGGCGGACGTGGCATCGTCCGCGGGCACGCCAGCCGTCCAGTTCTCCACCGTCTCGTAGGCACCGCCCGACGCCTGACTCCACTCCGTCCCCACGAACGACCGCGTCACGCGCAGCAGGATGCGCTTGTTCGCGGCGTCCCGCACGAACGTGCCCGTATAGCCGGCGGCCAACCCGTTCACCGCAAGGTCCGAAAGCTGCGGCGTCGTATCCGTGTAGGTGATCACCGGGAAGTCGCCCGTGTACGCGAAGGGGCGCGCCCCACCCGCCTGCGACTCACCGTAGCACGTGAACTGGAGGCGCCCCACGTAGCCGCCGGCGGGAATGTGAATGCGGTCACAGCGGGCCACGCCGTCCCGCATCTCTCCGTCGATGTAGACGTAGACGCGCCCAGTCGCGGTGCCGAGCGTGAGGGCGGGGGCCGTCAGCACGTCGTCGGGGGAGTTGTTGGCCGCAAGGTTGATCGTCGTCCCCGGCGCCATGTAGAGCGCGCTCTGCGTGGTGGGCGCGGTCTTCGCGAACGAGAGCCGGCCCTCCTCGACGCGGATGGGGCCCGTCACGGAGACATCGTCCGTGAACGTCAGCACCTCCGCGCCCCGCTTCACGATGCCGCCGTCCAGCACGTCGGGCCCAAGCGACTCCGCGTGCGTCACGGCGCCCTGAATGTCCACCGGGAAGTCCGCGCGGAACACGAACCCGCCTTCCAACACCTCCTTCAGATCCGTGCCGCCGAAGAAGTCGGCCCTCTGTTTCGCGGCGCGCGCGACAACCTCCGCGCCGTTGAACGAGACGAAGACGGACCCCGCCCACCCCGCGCGGGAGAGAGGGCACGTCGAGAAGGTTGCGCCGCCGCGCGAACCCGAGCCGAGCACGAGCCGGTTCGTCACGTTCTCGCCCGTGCTCATCGTGCCGAAGTAGTTGCGCACCGTCACCTCGCCGGCAACGAGGTTGAAGGTCGTGTTCCCGGTTCGCCCGCCCGAGGCGTTGTCCGTCCGCCCGAGCGCCACGTTCGGCGCCACGAAGGAGCCGCCGTTCACCGTCACCGTCGTCGGCGTGCGCGTACCCAAGTTCGCGTAGCTCGCGTAGAGCGAGCCCTGCGGCCCCACGGTCACCGAAATCGCCTTGCCCGCCTGATCGCCGAAGGTCGAGTCGCTTCCCTGGAAGGAGAGATTCCCATCCACGGTCAAGTCGAAGGTCGAGCCCGCGAGCTTGTCGTTCCCCGTATTGAAGACGGTGATGTTCGGGAGGACCACCTCGGCGCCAGGTTCGACGACAAGGCCGAGTCGTGAATTCACGGCGGTCGGCTGGACGCAAAAGGCGAATCGGTCCCCGGCGGCCGGACCCGTCCAGGAGAAGCGACTGCCCGCCGCGAAGCGGAGCGTGCCGTTTTCTAGATAGACGTCCGGGTGCGGGTTGGCGATCTCCTGCTCGCCCGCGAAAACCCATGCGCCCGGGCCGTTCTTGCGGATGTCCTGCTTAGACGTCGCAGACGTACCGACGGGAGCGGTGTGGACAATGTCCCCGCCCGCGGCCGTCACCGTCACATTCCCCGCGAACACGACGGGCAGGGCGAGCGTCTGCCGCGCGCCGGATTCATTCACGAGCGCCCCGGAAAGGCCAAGGGCATTCCCCGCGAGGGTGAACGGCGCGGCCGTCTCGGCGAAGGAGATGCCGCCGAACACCGTCCCCTCCGTCAGATCGTTCATGGAGGACGTGCGCGCAGCGCCGTCGAAGACGAGGGCCGCTCCCGCGACCGGAGTCCCGCCGCTCCAGTTCGCCGCCGTCGACCAGTCGTCATTCTCTCCCGCGCCCGTCCACGTCACGGCCCCGGCCGAAGCCAGACCGGCAAGCGACACCGCACCCAGCAGAAGCGCACGAAAACCTGAAGGCAATCCAACCATTGTCATCATCATTCATCCTCACTTTCGCGTACATTCAACCACATCTTCCGCCCGCGCGCAACCCGAAATCGCGAACGGTCGCGCTCAGCGGCGCAGAAAGTCGGCCGCCGCGTCGAGGGCCGCGCCAATCGAGCGGTCCATGTCGTAGTACGTATAGCCGCCGAGGCGTCCGCCCACGATCAGGTTCGGCATCCGCGCCGCCTCGGCCCGATACCGCGCGAGCAGTTCCCGCGAGGCGGGCGTGTCAACGGGATAGTACGGCTCGTCGCCGCGCGTCCAGGCCTGGGGATATTCGCGGCAGATGATCGTGGCGGCGCGCGCCATCACGCCCGCGTCCTCGGGATGGTAGTGCTTGAACTCGTGGATGCGGGTGAACGGCACCTCGGCGCCCGTGTAGTTCACCACGCTCGTGCCCTGGTAGTCGCTCACGGCCACGCGCTCGATCTCGAACCGCAGTGTGCGCCAGGGCAGCGGACCGAACCGGTACCCGAAGAGCGCGTCGATCGGCCCCGAGTAGAACACGGGGCGGTCGGCAAGCTCCGCGTGCGCCACGCGCCACGCAAGCCAGTCCACCCCGCACACAACGGAGATGCCCGGATGATCCAGCAGACGCTCGAAGAGCGCGTTGTAGCCTGCAAGCGGAATGCCCTGACGGTAGTCGGAAAAGTAGTTCACATCGTAGCTCGCGCGCACGGGCAGGCGGCGGATGATGTCCGCCGAGAGCGCGCGAGGGTCCATGCCCCACTGCTTGCGCGTGTAGTCTCGAATGAAGGCCTCGTAGAGGGGACGCCCGATGAGTGAGATCGCCTGCATCTCGAAGTTCGTCCCCTGCGACGCCGCGTCGTCGCGCCCCTTCGCCGCCTCCCGTGCGATGAAGGCCGGCAGCTCGGCCGGCGTGAGGTCCAGCCCATAGAACTGGTTGACGAGCGTCAGCCCCAGCGGCAGGAAGTAGGTCTTGCCGCCATGACGCGCCAGCACCTTGTGCTGATAGCCGTTGAACGTGGTGAAGCGGTTCACGAACGCCCAGACCGCGTCGAGGTGCGTGTGGAAGATGTGCGAGCCGTAGGTATGCACCTCGATCCCCGTCTCGGGGTCGATCTCGCACCGCACGTTGCCGCCCACGGCGGCCCGCTTTTCGAGCACGAGCACCCGCCGCCCCGCCTCCGCGAGCACGCGGGCGACCGTGCAGCCCCAGAGCCCCGCCCCGGCAACGATCACGTCTACCTGTTCCATGTGTCCTCGTCTCTCCCCGCGCTCACCGGGCGCGTTCCCAGCGGATGCCGGAAAGCCGCAGGGCAAAACGGCGAATGCCGTTGAAGCGGGTGTTCTTCTTCGTCCAGTCCTTGTCGTTCCGGCAGTCGCGCAGATAGCTGGCAACGGCGACGACGCGGCCGGCGCGGTCGATCACGGGGCTGCCGCTGTTCCCGATGGTGAACGGCGCGTCGATCTCAAGCTCGGTGGGGCCCACGCCCAGAATGCGTCCGTTGATTTCGGTGATCACGCCGCGACCATCCGAATTGCCCAGCACCGTCACGCGCTCGCCCACGTCCGGCAGGCCGCCGCGGATCTCCAGAGCGGGGCGCCGGGAATCGACGAGAAACCGGGCGAGGTCCCGCTCCGCGGCGTACTCCCGCGCGCCCAGAGTGAGCGTCGTGCCGTCCAGCATCGTCGCCCGCACGAGCGACTGCCCCCGCACGACGTGGGCGTTCGTCACCAGCCAGGTACGGCCCTCCTCGCGGACGAGGAAGCCCGTGCCGGCCCGGGCCCCCGAGACGATGACGGCGAGCTTGGTCTTGGCCGCCGAGAAGGCATCGTGCCGCTTGCTGCGAAAGGCGTCGCGCGCCATGCGCGACGTGCTCGGGAAGTGCACCCCCTCCCAGCGCGCCTGCAGCCGCGAGAAGAGGTTCGAGATCGAGGCCTCGAAGGACCGGCTCTGCCGCGTCGCGGGCGAAACGTCCGCCGCCACGGAGAGGACGGCGAGCGCAACGGCGGCAAGCGTGGCGAGACGGCGCCCCACGTCAGATCTTCCAGCCGCCGATGCCCAGCACGCGGCAGATCTCCGAGACGAGAATCGCGATCACGAGAAGCGGCGCGAAGTACTTCACCATCACGACGTAGAGCACGCGGGACCTCATGGGTCGCCCGCTCGCCTCCACCTCGCCGACGATCGCCTCGGGCTTCAGCACATACCCCACGAAGATGCACGTCGCCGCCGCCACCACCGGCATCAGCGCCGAGTTCGTGATGAAGTCGAAGAAGTCGAGGAACTGCATGCCGAAGACCGTGACCTTGCCCCACGCGCCGTAGCCCAGCGCCGAAAAGGTGGCGAGGAACATCACGAGCGCCGTCGTGAAGAAGGTCGCCGACTTGCGCTCGATGTGCAGCAGGTCGCAGATCGACGCCACGCAGGCCTCGAAGAGCGAGATGGCCGAGGTCGCCGCCGCGAACGTCACGAGCAGGAAGAACATGAGCCCCAGCCACGTCCCCGCCGCGCCGAGCGTCGCGAACACCTTGGGCAGCGTGATGAACATGAGTCCCGGGCCGGCGTTCATCGCCTCCTTGATGGGCGTGCCCGTCTTCACCGCGAACATGTAGACGACCGGGATGATCATCAGGCCCGCGATGATGGCGATCAGCGTGTCGCAGATCTCGATGCGGCGCACGCACGTCTCGATCGAGTCCGTCCGGCGCATGTAGGAGCCGTAGGTGATCATGATGCCCATCGCCAGCGAGAGCGAGTAGAACATCTGCCCCATCGCGCCGAGAATCGTCTTCGCGAGCAGCACGAACGAGAACCTGCCGTCCGGCGTCGAGATGCAGTCCATGTTCGGGATCAGGTAATACTTGAGTCCCTCGGTCGAACCCGGCATGCAGATGACGTAGAGCGAAATCGCCACGGCCATCAGGAAGAGGATCGGCATCATCACGAGGTTGGACTTCTCGATGCCGTTCTTCACGCCCAGCAGAATCACCCCGGCGCACGCCAGCACGAAGAGCATCCCGTAGCCGAACGGCGCGAACGACGCGGAGATGAACCCGTTGAAGAACTCCGCGGAATGGGCCGCCGCCTCGCCCATCGGCGCCACCCCCGTGAACGCCATCAGCGCATACGCCTTCAGATAGTAGAGCACCCACCCGCCGATCACGCAGTAGTAGGGCGTGATCAGAACGGGCACGATCGTGCCGAGCAGCCCCACGAACCCCCAGGCACCGTGCAGCTTCGAGTAGGCCGTGAGCTGCGACTGCTGCGTCTTGCGCCCAATCGCGATCTCGCTGAGCATCAGCGTGAAGCCGAGCGTCACCACCAGGCAGAGATAGACGAGGATGAACGTGCCGCCGCCGTACTGGGCCGCCAGATACGGGAACCGCCACAGGTTCCCAAGACCGATCGCCGAAGCCGCCGCGGCGAGAATGAAGGCCAGCTGGCCCGACCAGGATGCACGTTTCTTTTCCATAAGCGAGGGAGGAATGAGAGGTTGTGTAACGGAGGATGGGGAAGTGACGGAAAACGAAAAGTTGAGAAGTCCCCGCAGGAGACCTCTCAACTTCTCAACGCCTCACCGTCTCGACTTCGGATTAGAAGTCATAGAAGACCGTGAACTGGAAGCGGTGATCGTCGGCGTCGGCGCCGAAGGACTCGTCGTACTTCGTGGTCAGGTAGGCGTATTCGAGGCCGAAGTGCAGATTCGCGGTCAGCTGGTAGAACGCGTCCACGTAGGCGCGGTCGTTGTAGAGGCGGCCGCTGTCATACTTGGCCTCGCTGTCCGTGGGGTCGTCGAAGCCGTAGCCGATCGCGAACGCCCAGTCGTCGGTCAGATCGTAGCGCAGATCGACGAACCCGCCGATCGTGGAGACCTCGCGGCCCTTGCGGGTCGGGTCCTTGAAGCCGACCTTCTGCCCGATGCCGGCCTGCACGCCGCCCAGGTTCTCGCCGGCGAACAACTGGCCCGTGAGGGTGAACTTGCCGAACGGCACCGAGCCCGCGACCATGACCATGTCGCTGTCATACTCGTCGCTGCGCCCGAGGAAGGAATCCGTCTCGGCGTCGTAGCGGCGGCTCTTGTCGCGGCCATACTGGCCCGCGAGGCCGATCATCCAGCGCTTGTCCTGCTCTTCCCACGGCGCCTTGCGGTCGTAGACGACCGCGCCTTCCAGCAGGCACCAGCCGCTCTGCTCGTTGTCCTGCGTGCCGTCGCCGTCGCGGTCGCCGCCCATGCCGGGGCCGTTCTTCACGAGGCCAGCGCGGACCTCCAGCGAGCTGTAGTCGTCGATCTCCCACTTCTTCGTCACGCGGATCTGCGGGCTGCGGCGGTAGGGATAGCCCGTGTTCTCCATCCACGCGCCGTCGATTTCCTGCGGCGTGACCATCTTCCAGAGGTGCCAGTACTGGCCGAACAGGAACTGCCAGCCGCTCTCGTGCTCAACCGTCCAGCAGAGGTGGCGGACGTGGAAGTCGGTGTGGTTCGCGTCGTCGCCCGCGAGGTCGAACTCGAACTTGCCGCCCGTCTTCCAGCCGTTGTAGGTCTCAGCCGAGAAGAGGTTGAAGCCGAGGATCGAGTCGTTCACGCTGAGCGTGGACGTGTGGTCGCCGTTGTGGTTCTTCACGTACCGGTTGCTGCGCGGGCGCACGTAGTCCGTATACATCGGGTAGTCCGTACCGTCGGTGTTGTGAACGGCCTCAAGCACGAGGTAGCCATACGGCTCGAACTGCAGGCCGGACTCCGTGAGCGGGTTGAAGATGCCGGCCGTCGCGTCCGCGAGATAGAACTTGCGACCGTCGGCCATCGTCCAGATGCGCCCCGTGTCGTTCGTCTCGGTGCCCTCGCCGGGCTTGATCACCCGCGGCGCGTCAACGGCTGCCGCAACCGCGGCGGACCGCCCTTCGAGCTCGGCGATGCGCTTCGCCTGGGCCTCGATCTTGGCGTTCTGCTGTTCAATGAGCGCCTTCAGCGCCTGCAAGTCGGCCTGTGTGACGGCATCCGTCGGCGCCGCTTCCACGGCCGCGACGAGTCCCGCACAGAAACCGAGCGTAATCAGTGTTTTCTTCATAAATTCTCAGACCTCTCCCGTAGGACACGCCAAGTATATCATAATAGACTCCAACACCGCAACAGGAAAAAGCGGGAGAAGGGTCAAGAGGCCCCTCGCGCGCGACCTATTGTATATCGCATTCGTCGGCACGCTCTGCCCGCCTTATGCGGACGACCGACCCCGTGTAATGAAATACCGTCCATAACTTCCAATACCCATCACGACCTCCTTTACAGCCTTTGTTTTGCACACCGGGCTCACTTCAAGTTTCGTACAACCTCTTTAGTCCAAAACAGGCAATCCCCAAGGCGATACCAACATAGACGATTGTTTTCATCATTTCAAACTCTCCCGATTGCCGTGTCAGGCGTTCGGTTCAGTGCAATTCCAGAATCTCATCACTGGATATGTTCATGCTCTATTGGTCCTCGATGAATCTCGCAATCTTGAATCGTCATTTATCAAAGTCTTTCGCGAATTCCACCATGGCATCTGGATTCGCCTTC
>JBJEWG010000303.1:0-5134 GCA_051884935.1 Kiritimatiellia bacterium
CCAGATCGACGCGCGCGTTCGCGGAGGGGTAGAGGTCGAACGCGGCGACGTCGCCCATGCCCGGCACGACGCCCGCCGACCAGTTCTCGGGGTTCGTCCAGTCCCCGCCCGCCGCACCCAGCCAGCGCGTCGTCGCCAGCGCGGGCGGCGGCCTGTCGGTGGGCGCGGCCGTGACCACCGCGCGGATCTCGCGTCGGGCCGCGTCCACGACGACGCGCGCCTCCAATCCGTCGGGGACGCTCAGCCGCACGTTCCCCGGCGCAGGCCCCTTCGCCCAGGTGGCGAGCACGACCTCGCCCGCCGTCGCGGCGGCTTGTGGGGCCACGAAATCGAGGCGCGCATCCAGCGTGAGCGGCTGGAAGCCCCCAACCTCCACACGCGGCCCCGTCAAGTCCCCCACGTCGATCGCCGCCCCCGTCCCATAACAGAGAAGCCGTGGGCCGCCCTTCCCGAACGCCACCGTGCCGGCGTGGAGAACCAGCGTGGCGAGATTCGACAGGTCGCCCCTGAACCGCACCGCGCCGCGACCATTCTTGACCAGGCTGCCCGCGCCGGAGACGTCCTGCATGATGCCGAGCGCCGCCTCCCCGTCGTATTCAATCGCGCCGCCGGCCGCATCGACCTGCACCTCATCGAGGCCCGCAAGATAGTCGTCCATCACGGCGGCGGACGAAAGCGCGCCGCTCGCCGCGAGCGTGCCGCCCTCGAAGAGGAGCGTGGCCGTCCCGGTCGAGGCGCCGCCGGGCAGGGTCCCCGGCAGGATTGCGCGCCCGCCCGGCCCCAGACGCAGCCGCGTCGCCTTTGAGCCGCCCGCGTAGGCCTCGTTCCCGGTGTAGCCCTTCCAGCAGAACTCGCGCGCCACCTCAAGCACGCCGTTCGTCACCGCCGCCTGTCCGCCGCCCGTGCCGCAGAGGTGGAGGGAGTCAATCCGCGCAAGTCCCCCCTCCGTCACGAGAAGGCTGCCCGCGCCCCTGCCGCCCACGACGATCCGCTCCGTGTTGGTGACCACGCCGCCAATCACCTCGAAGCTGGTCGGCGCGCCGCCGTGGTCGCCGACGATCACGAGATGCGCGGCGCCCTCGAAGACGCCGCCCTCCAGAATCCGAACCCACGTGGGCGAATTACCCTCGCGGCCAATGGTCAGCGCGGGACCCCAGTGACTGGAATCCGGCGCGTAGATGCGCCCGCCCGCGCACACTTCGACCACCCCCTTCGTGAAGCCGATGTTCGCCGCACTCAGTTCGAGCGTCCCGTGAATCCGCCACGTGCCGCCGCCCTTCTTGACGAGCCAGGAGTTGTTCACCCAGATGCGCCCCGTCGTCTCCAGCACGGCGCCGTCGTTGACGAAGAACGGCACGTTGCCCACGGCGTAGACGTCGCTCCGCAGGTCAAGCCGCCCCGAACCGCCGGGGATGTAGACGCCGCGCTTCGAGTCCGTACCGCCGGCCGCATGGAGATGGAAGCGTCCGCCGGTGATCGTGTACGCAGCGTTGGCCCCGAGGGAGAACCCGTTGAGCGCGCTGGTCCCCTCGTGGTCGATCGCGACGGAACTCCCCAAGGCCGGCAGATACGCCACGTCGTTTTCGCTGGACCCTGCGGGAATCACGCCGCCCTGCCAGTTCGCGCCCGCGTCCCACGCGCCGCCGTCGGGATTGGACCAAGTTCCCGCCGCGCCGAACGCCGAAGCCGCCAGCCCCCACACGCACACGGCGAAACGGCGAACCATCTTCTTCCTTGTATCCTGCTGCATTGTGTGCTTCCTTTTTGCAAGTATCCCCATTCAGACACCGCAGACACGCCCACGGATAGGCGTAGTCTACACCTTGTAACCCCGCATGTCAACGCCCCCCCGGCGGCCGGCGGCTACTTTCGGAACAGGTGCTTTTCCGTTCCGTAGGGGAAGTCCGTCGGGATGTAGTTGCCCAGATGGTCCCAGGAAAGGGAGTAGGCCTTGGGGAAGTGGAGGAATATCCACGGGCAGTCCTCCCGTATGATCTCCTGCGCCGCCTGCCAGAGCCGCGCGCGTTCGTCCGCGTCCGCCGTCGCCATCGCCTTGTCGTAGAGCGCGTCGAAGGCCGGGTTGCAGTAGTTCCCGTGGTTCGCGCCCGGCGAGACGTTCTTCGAGTGGAAGAGCTGCAGGAAGTTCTCGGCGTCCGGGTAGTCGCCGATCCAGGCCAGCATGAAGAGCGTCACGTCCCCCCGGTCCACCGCGTCGAGGTAGGCGTTCCAGGTCATGTAGCGCGGTTCGAGGCGGATGCCGACGCGGTTGTAGAAGCTCTGCATCAGCTCCACCTCCTCGCGCGCCGACTGGTTGGCGCGGCCGATGGTGATGGGAATCTCCAGGCGCTTCCCCGTCCTGGGGTCCACGCCGCCCGGGTACCCCGCCTCGGCGACGAGCCGCTTCGCCTTCTCCACGTCGAACGCATAGGCGAACGGCGTTTCGAGGCGCCCCGCGACGCCCGGCGGCACGGGCCCGTCGCTCGGCTCGACGCGGTTGTTGAGGAAGCGCTTCCAGGCCGGCGCGTCGAACGCGCAGTTGAGGGCCTGGCGCAGCTTCCTGTTGGCGCCGAGCAGCGGGTCGCGCATGTTCACGCCCACGTACATCACCGTCATCGTGGGCGCGCCGTGCAAACGAACGCCCCGCTGTTCGAGGTCCCCCGCGAGCGTGCCGTCCGGGGCCACCACCGCGTCCCAGTTGTCGTGCGACACCTCCCCGAGGAAATCGACCTGGCCCGAGAGGAACATCAGCCACTGCGTCGAGACGTCGTCCACCACCAGATAGTCGAGCTCGTCGTAGGGCTTCGTCCTGATCTCGCGCCAGCCGCGCCAGGTCGGGTCGCGCCGGAACCGCATCCGGTGGTTGCGCCACCACTCGTGCAGCCGGTACGGGCCCGACCCCACGGCGACGCCGCCGAACCTCGCGCCGTACATCTCCACCGCCTCGTGCGGCACCACCGCCGCATACGCCATCGCCATCAGCCAGGGGAACACGTGCAGCGGCTTCTTCAGCGTGATCCGCACCGTGCGGGCGTCCACCGCCTCGACGCGCGCCACGCCGTCCATCGTCCACAGTCCGCTGGAGGCGTTCTTCTTGTCGCCCAGCCGGTTGAGGGAGTAGACCACGTCCTCCGCCACCACGGGCCGCCCCTCGCCGCGCGGGAAGCACGCATCGGGCTGGAAGCGCGCCCCCGCGCGGATGCGGAACGTATAGACGAGCCCGTTCGTCGAGACCTCGGGCAGGTCGCAGAGGCTCCCCTTCAGCCTGTAGGGACGCGCGAAGTAGTCCACTTCGAGCGGCGACTCGTAGACGAGCGCGACCGCCCGCGCCTCGCACACGCTCGCGGAGCGCAGCGGATCCATCGACGCCACCCGCTCCAGCGGGCGCCTGAACACAAGCTCCGCCACCGCCGCGCGCGGCGCGACGAGGCACGCGCCCGCGAACAGCGCGGCACCAAGAATCCCGACGCGACCCCTCATCCCTGAACCAGCCATGCGATCCCCGAAACGAGCGCCGCCGAATACACGGCCGAGACGACGTCGTCGAACAGCACGCCGTGCGCGCTGTGGATGTTGCGGTCGATGTAGCGGGCGATGGGCAGCTTGATCGCGTCCAGAACGCGGAACACCACGAAGCCGAGCAGCGCATACGCCCACAGCGGGTAGACGGGGTCCTCGGGCAGCCCCCAGAAGAGCGGCACGCACAGGTAGCCCACCACCTCGTCGAGCACGAAGTGCTTCGGGTCGAAATCGTGCCAGTACGCCTGGGCCCACGGCGTGAGCCAGTAGTGCAGCCCCGCGAAGAGCGACGCCCCGCAGAGGCACCACAGGCGGGTCAGCGCGTCGCCGCATCCCGCGAACAGCGCGAGCCCATGCCACAGAAGGCCCACCAGCGCGCCAAACGAACCCGGCACCAGCGGCGCCAGTCCAAGAAAGAAGCCGCTCGCGAGGCAGAGCTTGAGAGTCTTGTCGTCTTTCACGCCACGGAGTATAGCACAAGCCCGCCCCGCACGCCAGCAAACGCCGCCGCCGGGCCTCGACCTAGACCGGGCGCGCGAAGAGGCCCGTCCGCCACTCGCCGATGAGCTTGGACGACACCTCCGCGAACCCCTGCGCCGCATACGCCGCGGCGACCTCCGGGTAGACCTCTTCGAGGATGCCGGAGAGGATCAGCCGCCCGCCCGGGGCGACCAGCGGCGCGATCTCCGCCGCGAACCGCACCAGCACCGGCCCCAGCACGTTCGCCGCCACCACGTCGAACTGCCGCCCCCCCGTCCTCCGCACGTCGGGCAGCGTCGAGCGGTTGCAGAGGTCCCCGCGCACGAAGCGGACGTCGATGCCGTTCTTCCCCGCGTTCTCGTTCGCGTTCTGCACGGCGTCGGGGTCGATGTCGAACCCGGCGACGTCGCGGAAGCCCTCCAGCTTCGCGGCGATCGCGAGGATCCCCGAGCCGCACCCCACGTCCAGGAACGACCGGTCGGCGTTCTCGACGGCCAGCGCGTCGATGTACTCAAGGCAGGCGTGCGTCGTCGCGTGCTGCCCCGTGCCGAACGCCATGCCGGGATCGAGGATCAGCGTCCTGGGGAACTCCGCCGCGGCGGGGCGGCCGGCGCGAAAGGCCTCCACCTCCCACTCAGGGACGATCGCCAGGCGCGGCGAGATCACCTCCGTCCTGAAATGCTTGCGGTAGGAGAGCTTCCAGTCCTCGTCCGGAATCGAACCCGTCTCGGGCTTCAGGTGCAGGCCGACGATCTCGCCGGCGGCCACCAGCGCCGCCGTCGCGCGCGGCGCGTCGGCGGGGTCCGGGAAGAAGATCTGCATCGTGGTCAGCTCGTCTTCCACGTCGCGGTACGACGACAAAATGAAATCCCCTCCATCGAAGACCTCGAAGAGGGGATTCACGTACCGTTCGTCGATCGAACAGGATACGACCGTCATGGAGACGCTCTTACTGCGCGACGGCCGCGGCCTTCTTGGCGAGCATCTTCTTGACCGCCGTCGGACGCTGCACGAGCACGCGGACGTTCTCGTCGCTCATGAGCTTGACTTCTTCCTCGCCCATGCCGAACTTGACGAGACGCTGACGCTGCGCCTTGACGCGACGAGCCTTGTCGGCCGGCGTCTTGCACGGACGAAC
>JBJEWG010000304.1:0-5125 GCA_051884935.1 Kiritimatiellia bacterium
ACCCCTCGTCCACGTCGTGCCGCAGGATGTGGAACCAGGCCTTGTAGACGTCCGGCGCCGTGCCGCCCGCGAGCGCCAGCATGAACGTGGCGCGCCCCCCCGCCCCCGGCAGCGTGAGACCGCCCCACTGAAGCGGACGTATCTCGGGATGCGCCGCCGTGAAGCGCAGAATCTGCCGCGTCGATGGGTCCTCCGGGTGATCCGGGCGGTAGCACATCAGGAACGTCACGTCCGTCGCCGCCGTCGCGACGAACGTGAGGCACATCACGCCAATGCCGAACAGCGCGCGGAGCATGGCGGCTTACGGCACGATGCACCCGCGCGCGCGCAGCCCCGCCTTGATCTCCTCCACGGGCACATCGCGCGGCGAACACCCCTTCCGCGCGGCGAGCGCCGCCGCCTCGCCCGCGGCCTGCCCCGTGGACATGCACGAGGCCTGCACGCGGATGGCGGACATCGCCATGCGGTCCGCCGACAGGCAGCGCCCCGCCACCAGCATGTGGTCCACGCCCTTCACGAGCAGCGCCCGGTACGGGATTGTGGGCTTCACGCCCTCCGCCAGATACTTCGGCTGCACGCCGCCGTCCTTCGTGTGAAGGTCCACGGGATAGAACACGTAGCAGAGCGAATCGGGCCACACGCGCCCCGCCACGTAGTCCTCGCCGCTCACCACGAGCTCGCCCTTCACCCGCGTCGTCTCGCGCACGCCCGTCTCGGCCGCCGCCGCCGCCAGCTCGATCTTCTCGAAGCCCGGCTGGCGCTTCAGAAAGCGGAAGAGCCGCAGCATCGCCGCGCGGCCCGCCATGGACCACTCGCCGCGCGCGTCCGTCCCCGCGCCCCGCGTCTCGATGTAGTTCGTGAGCAGGCCCGCGAAGTGCTTGAACCCGAAGATCGGCTCCCGCGTGTCGCCGTCCTTGAGCGAGCCGTCCGCCAGCGCGTCCTTGTAGGCCTTCTGGAGCGCGGGCACGTTCCACTTGTTTCGCGGGGGCAGGTTCCTGATGACGTAGCGGAAGGTGCCCGGGCTCCGCGTCTCGGCGTCCATCAGTTCCGCCCCCGCCAGCGCGGCCACGGTGCCGCTGCCCGTGCAGTCGATGATCTCCTTCGCCGTCACCGTGCGCACGTCGCCGCCCGCGTGCACGCGCACCCGCCACGCGCCCGCCTCCCGCGCGAGCGCCGCCGGGGAGGAATAGTAGCGGATCGTCACGCCCGCCGCCCGCAGCTTCTCCTCGCAGATCGCCACCCACAGCGGCACGTTGATGCGGTGCTGAATCCGCGAGTGCCGCAGCTCACGCCACTTGTGGACGGGCGGGAACGGCGTCCCCGCCAGCGTCATCGCGTTGCTCACCGTCTCCCAGCCGAACCCGGCGACCACCTGCTCGCCATAGGCGAAGAAGAGGCCCGGATAATCGACGCTGCCGGTCGTCATGTTGCCGCCCACCTGAAAGCCCTGTTCAAGCAGGATCACCCGCGCGCCCGCGCGGCCCGCCTCGCCCGCCGCGGCGATGCCCGCCGCGCCGCCGCCCACCACCAGCACGTCGCACGACTCGTCCGGCAGCGTCCCCGCCGCGACGCGCGAGAGACAGGGAATGGCAAGAGAGAGGAGTGCGAACAGCGCGGCGGTATGCTTCATCATGTCAGGACCTCGCGGGTGGGAATGTGCCGGTCGCGACGTCCGCGACGTACTGCGCGAAGGCGGACTTCGCCGTCTCGGCGAGATTGGCGTACTTCTTCACGAAGGAGGGCACGTGCCCCTCGTTCAGCCCCAGCAGATCGTGCATCACCAACCACTGGGCGTCGCAGACCGGCCCCGCGCCGATGCCGATGGTGGGAATCTTCATCGCGGCGGTGACTTCCGCCGCCAGCTCGTCCGGCACGCATTCAAGCGTCACCGCGAACGCGCCCGCCGCCTCCACGGCCTTCGCGTCTTCGAGCACCCGCAACGCCGCCTCTCGCGTCTTGCCCTGCATCTTGAAGCCGCCGCATGCGTTCACGCTCTGGGGCGTGAGGCCCACGTGCGCCAATACGGGGATGCCGGCCTCGGTCATGCGGCGAATGAGCCCGCAGACGCGCGCGCCGCCTTCGAGCTTCACCGCGTCGGCCCCCGCCTTGAGGCAGGCCACCGCGTTCGCCATCGCCAGGTCGTCCCCGCACTGGTAGCTGCCGAACGGCAGGTCCGCCACCACCAGCGCGCTCTGCACCGCACGCGCCACGGCCGCGGTCGCGCTCAGCGTCTCCTCCATCTTCACGGGGAGCGTGGTCGCGTAGCCCAGCGCCGTCATGCCCATCGAATCGCCCACGAGGATGCAGGGCACGCCCGCCTCGTCCGCCAGACGCGCGAAACAGGCGTCGTATGCCGTACAGCAGCCGAGCTTCTGCCTGCCCTTGGCCGCCTGGAATGTCGTCACCGTCCACTTCTTCATGCGGCGTAGTATAGCATATCTCACCACGCCGCGACGTGGCCCCGGCCAGCGACCGACAATGCTGGAGAACGCCCTATCGCAAAATCAGCAGCGTGCCGTTCGCGGGATGGCCGGTGATGAACCAGCGGAAGGCGTTGAACAGGAAGTAGCCGCTCGTTGCGTCGGCGGGTTCCCTCGACCCGAGCAGGGCGAACTCGTTCCAGCCTTCCTTCAATTCGCCCGGCTCGAAGTTCGTCTCGTAGTAGACGCGATTCACCCCCGCCGTCGAATCCGCGCGCTCGACGGTCGTCGTCTTGTCCTGATAGGTCCGCAGCAGCGGCCGACGCTCGCCGTTCACGGAAAGATCCAGATACCCCGTGGACCCCTTGGGCATATCATAGGCCTTCACATAGAAGCCAAAGGCCGTGGGATAGCGTTCGGCCACGGACTTCGGCACCCAGACGCGGTAGGTCCGGTTCGAGGTCCAGGCGTTCAGGTTGTTCGCCTGCGGCCACTGTCGGCGGGCGATGATGCGGGTGGTCGGCACCAAATCCGTATAGACTTCGGTTTGCAGGTTCCTCCAGTCGCTGAGAGCCAGCGACCCGACCTGCCAGGAGCCGCCCAGGGCCATCGCATCGACGACGACGTCCCCGGCGTTCGAGTCCGTGCGCGTGAGCGTGAGCGCGTTGTCGCCCTCCTTGAAGAGCGTCCCGGCGGCGTACCATTCCGTCGCCTTCCCCTTCCGCACCGCCTTCGAGCCGAGCGGCGTGCCGTTCACCGCCACGGCGACGAGGCCCTCGGCGGAGGCCGACGTGGGCGTGAGCCGGAAAATCTGCGCAAACCCCGCCTCGTTCGCCATCCCGTGGAACGGAACCGTCCACGTGGCCCCAGCGGCCAGCCGGGGCGACACCGCGGACCATCCTTGATGGGGGTCGATGGTCTGCGACGCGGGCGCGGAATCGGCCGCGAACTCGTTCGCGGCGTCGTTGGCAAGCCCCACCCGCCAGAGGTCGGCGCCCGGCGAACCCCAGGCCTCGCGGATCTCGTCGTCCGAGAGTGCGTGGTTCCAGATGGCGATCTGCTGGACGCTGCCCACGAACGTGCCCTTGTAGGCGCTCGCGTAGTCCTTGAGGGCGCCGTCGCCGTTCTCGGCGAAGAATCTCCAGTCCGGTCCCGTTATCGGGGTCGAGACGGCTTTGGAGCTGATGGTGACGAACTCGATCGCGTTTCTATTCCAGTAGACGTCCGGACGCGCAATGCCCACGCGCAGGACGTTGTTGGAGACCATCAGACTCACGTCGAACCAGACGTTCGTGGGCGGCACGCGCAGGGCCGTCTGCCCCCAGCCCAGTTCAACCCCTCCATTGGCGGTCGTCTGCGGATAACAGCAGAGCAGCACGCGGTTGGTCGTTGCGTCGTTTCCACGCAGACCGAACAGGATGCCACTGACGGCCTTGCCGCCTACGTACCCGAACCGCGTAAGCCACTGCGTCGCATTCGTCGCGGGGCTGGCCTGGCACTTGAGGCGCATCACCATCGTGTATTCGTTCGAGAACTGCGGACGCAGGAACTCTGCGGAGGCCCAGTTCATCCAGACGTTCGTCGTCGAACCCTCGATCTGCGGGTCGTAGGAAAGGCGCAGCACCTTCGTCCGAATCGGCTCGTCGCGTCCGCACGGAAACTTGACGTCCTCCTCGACGATGGCGCGCGACTCGGCCAGCCCCTTGAACTGCGCGCCGTGGTTGGCATGGGTCGTGTCGCTCGCATGAATCTCGTCGAAAAGCTTGACGTCCGCGCCCGTCCCCACCGTCTTCCCGCCACGGAACCAGAAAATCGCGTCGTCGTACACGCCCCCCGCCGCCAGATGAGGCGCCACAAGCAGCCCCGCCAGCACCCCAAATGCGAAAAACATCCGCAATCCGTCTCTCTTCGCCATCTTATTCTTCCCTCCTTGAATAACCGTGTGATACGTGCATCCACAAAAAGGATTGCCGTCATCCATTCTGATTGAAGTCGTCCATTCTCGTGGCGGGAACGGCACCTACCATCCCCACATTGGAGACAAACATACCACATCCCCCTTCCCTGCGGCAAGCGCAAACTCAACATATCTTCCAATCCTCACACACCCCCAGTCATTTATTGGAATTATGTCCATTGAGAGCGCAGCACCTCGGCCTGTTCATCAAAACCGCCCATTTGCACACGCTCGGAGTTTCAAACCGAGAGGTGGCCCACCTCCCACCGACACCCCGTCATACCAGAGCCGACGGGGTCTGCCCCCCACCTATACGACCCCGAGTTCCACTGCGCAGTGGAATAAATTCTACTGCCGAGCGGAGTAAATTCCACTGCCGAGTAGAATTCCTTCCACTGCCGAGTGGGATTTATTCCGCTGGGCAGTGGAATTCGTAATTGCCTAGGCGATCCCGTGTCCCCTTCAAGACGGCGGGGTAGGGCCAGTTGGGGAACAACAAGGGCCAGTCGGAGAACAACAACGGCAGACGCGCGTGCGGTCAAGCGTCTGCCGTCAACTTAAAAACGTCTTTCGCCAAATAAAACAAGAACAGGACCGGCGGAGCCGACCCTGTTCTTGTGCGAATCCCGCGTGGGGGAGGCCTTAGGCCTCGACGGGGACGATCGTCGCGTACTTGCCGGTCTTCTTGGTGACGAACTTCACCTTGCCGTCCTTGAGGGCGAACAGCGTGAAGTCACGACCGCAGCCG
>JBJEWG010000305.1:0-5117 GCA_051884935.1 Kiritimatiellia bacterium
AGCTGATGATGGTAGTGGCACATCCGATAGTGTCAAGTATAGTTACAATCTCAAGACCATTGTGGCACATATACATAACCATCCAAGTGAAAGTAAGAATTGCCCCGCTCCTGCTGGTTGTTCGTATGCCTGGCCTTCAATGACGGATGTGTTTTCGCTCATTTTGACGAATCAAGAGAGGGACAAGTTTAAAGGCGATAAAAAAATCCCTTCAAAGGTTGATACGTATATTGTTGATTGCTTCGGTGAGAAAAGTGTTGTCAGGGTCGACGGAGGGACAGGTGCAGTCAAAAATGTTGCAAGGGACGGGGAATACAATCCGGAACCATACAACGGTTTGAGTGTTCTAAAATGTAATGATGCGGATGAGTGCGGGAAATCGCTGAAAGAAATTAAAAGCGAAGAAGATCTCAGGAATTTCATTAAAATGTACGGCCATTCAGCCTACAATCCCGCTTTTTTCAATCAGATGAGGCAGCTCGTCGTGCAGTTCCCCAATGCAATGAATGCTAATGTTGTCGGCAGAATTGACATTGGTGATGAAGACCGCACGCCAAAGGGTGTTCGCGGGTGGTGTCATTGCTGGGAAAATAAGAAGCCGCCAATAGGGTTGGAGGAGGGCGGAGTTGGAGGCGTTGGCGGTGAAGCCTATATTTTGGCGGCAATATTTGATCCAAGAGCGATTAAGACATTATTTAAGGCAGGAGAGACCCCATATGGCCTCTACGCATATGCGCTTTGCGCACGATGTGGGAGATGCTTCACGACAAAGAAGCCGGGAGAGAAGTTCGACGTCCACGATATGGGCGAAATTACAAATTGGCGTATATGGGCTAAACTTCAATATTCTGATTCTGACTCTGACTCCCAAGCCGAAAAACTGCTTAGAGAGGCAAGAGATGAATTATTGAAAATTCCCGATGGAGGGGTTGTGATTCCCGGGGAGTGTCATTGCAAAGATCCAGACCCGGTAAGCGTCAACGTCGTTGGGGATAAGTTCTACGTCTGTTGCCTCTGTGGCAGAGTTCGTTTGCCTGATAAAACCGGCGGTATTCCATGGGGGCCAACCAATTGGAGAAGTATTAAGGGAGAGGATAAACCGTTCCCGGGCTTTAACAAGGAGAATGAATGAAATCGTCAATCGTAACCATATCAGCGTTAATCTTCATTGTCTCTATGCTTCTCCTCGCCGGCTGCGCGAGCGTGGACGGCGGACAAGTGCTATCCGGAATTCTCTCCGGCATCGGGCAAGGGCTGTCGGGTCTGTAAAATTACTTGAATCGTGCGAGGGGGCGACGCCCACCCCCCCGCAGGATAACGCTAAACCCTCAACTTTCCAACATTGAGTGCCCAACGCCAAGAATCTCCGCATGTCGCTCGCGGTCTGAACTCTTCACTGAATCGAGAGCATTCGGGAGAGCGGCAAGGACGTGTTCCCCTACAACTTCCCCAACTTTCCCCGCCCGTGACGCGAACGGATGTTTGTGTTATACTGTCCCCAAAGTGACAAACTGAAAGTCAACAAGGAGACAACATGAGCAAGGTTCAGTACGAGGCCGCGAAGAAACAGTACGCCGCATTGGGCGTCGATACCGAAAAGGCGATCAAGACGCTCCAGAAGATTTCGATCTCGATGCACTGCTGGCAGGGCGACGACGTATGCGGCTTCGAGAACGATGCGGGGGCCACGGGCGGCATTCAGACGACGGGCAACTATCCGGGCAAGGCCCGCACGCCGGAAGAGTTGATGCGGGACGTCGAATTCGCCATGTCCCTCATCCCCGGCAAGCATCGTCTCAACCTCCATGCCTGCTACGGCGTCCACGCGAACGGCCTCGTCGATCGCGACAAGATCGGCCCCGAGCAGTTCGAGCCCTGGGTGAAGTGGGCGAAGCGGACGGGCGTGAAGCTCGACTTCAACCCCACGTTCTTCTCCCACGCGAACGTGAAGGACGGCCTCACGCTCGCGAGCCCAGATAAGAAGATTAGGCAGTTCTGGGTGAAGCACGGCATCCAGTGCCTCAAGATCGCCGAATACTTCGGCAAGGAACTCAAGAGCCCCTGCGGCATCAACTTCTGGTGCCCGGACGGTTTGAAGGACGAGCCGTCGGACCGTCTCGGCCCGCGGAAGCTGATGGCCGACTCGCTCGACAAGATCTTCGCCACGAAGTACGACAAGAAGGCGGTCGTGCCGTTCCTCGAATCCAAGCTCTTCGGCATCGGCGTCGAGAGCTACACGGTGAACTCCCATGAGTTCGTGATGGGCTACGCGCTGAAGCGGGGCATTCTGGCGCTGCTCGACATGGGCCACTTCCACATCAGCGAGAACGTGGCGGACAAGATCAGCTCGTTCCTGATGTTCTTCGGCAAGGTCGCGTTCCACATTTCGCGTCCGGTCCGCTGGGACTCCGACCACGTGATCCGCGTGAACGACGACCTGCGCAACGCCGCGCACGAGATCGTCCGCATGGGCCCCGAGAACTTCATCATCGCGCTCGACTACTTCGACGCCTCGATCAACCGCGTCGCGGCGTGGGTGCTCGGTATGCGCAATATGCAGAAGGCGTTGCTGGAGGCGCTGCTCGAACCGCGCGAGACGCTCAAGGCCCTTCAGGACGGCGCGCAGTTCACGGAGCAGCTCGTCCTTCAGGAAGAGCTCAAGACCTATCCGATGGGCGCCGTGTGGGAGGAGTTCTGCGCCCGCGCGAACCTTCCCGCGAACGAGACGTGGATGGCCGAAGTGCTCAAGTACGAGCGCGACGTGCTCTCCCAGCGCGTGTAAGGGGAGGGTCGAATGAAAGCGTGCGTCTCTCTGCTGATGGCGTGTGGGAGCGTCATGTGCCTTTTCGCCGCCGGGGATGTTGTCGTCAACGGCGGGTTCAACGACGTTGCGGACGGCCGGACAGTCGCCTGGAACGAGGTGAAGCCGCGCTACGTCTATCGCGACGGCGAAGGACGCAGCGGGACGCGCGCGCTCTGCTTCGAGAACGACGATCCGAAGTTCTACTCCTTCCCGGGGCAGAAGCTCGATCTGAAGCCGGGTCATTTCTACGAGTACGAAGTCTGGGTCAAAACCGAGAACCTGAAGGGCGACGAGAGCGGAGCCACAATCTGCATCGAGTGGAGCGATGCGAATGGAAAGTGGCTGGGGGGCGCCTATGCCGACGGCGTGAAGGGCACGAAGGACTGGACGTGCGTGAAGGGGCTGACCGAGGCCATCCCCGCGGCAGCTCGGAGTTTCCGCGTGCACCCCTACGTCCGCAAGGGCATGACGGGCCGTGCGTGGTTCGACGACGTCTCGGTGCGGGAACACGTGCCGCGTCCGCTGGAGGGACTCTACTCGACCGCCTACCGCGATCTGGCCGCCGATGGCGTCGTGACGTTCCGCGCCGCCGCGCCCCTGTCGCCGGCTTTCCGCGAGCGGGGTGTGACCGCGCGCTTCCGCTACACCGACGCGGGCGGCGTGCGCCGCATGGTGACCGCCTCTTCGGCGGAGGCGCCGGAGCTGACGCTCGACGTCGCGTCGCTGAAGATGGGCAGGCAGTCCATCTCGGTCGATCTAGTCGCGTCGGACGGCGTCGTGGTCGCGACTGCGGAACGTGCGTTCACGCGCGTGGAGCGTCTGCCCGCGCGCGCGGCGTGGATTGACGCGCACGGGCGCACGATCCTGCACGGCCAGCCGTTCTTCCCGCTCGGCATGTACTGGTCGGGCATCACCTCGAACAAGGTCGATCTCTACGCGCAGGGGCCATTCAACTGCCTGATGCCCTACAATTCCCCGAGCGGCCGCGAGTTGATGGACTATTGCCACGCGAAGGGACTGAAGGTCATCTACAGCGTGAAGGACGTCTACTCCGGGACGCGCTGGGCCCCCAATGGAATCGCCACGGAGGCCGACGAGGTCCGCTACATCACCGACCGCGTGACGCGCTTCAAGGACCATCCCGCGTTGCTGGCGTGGTATCTGAACGACGAACTGCCGCTGACGATGCGGGACCGCCTCGCGGCGCGCCGCGATCTGATGGAGAAGTTGGATCCCGGTCATCCGGGCTGGGCGGTTCTTTACCAATACACGCAGATTCGCGGCTACCTGCCGACGTTCGACGTGATCGGGACGGACCCCTACCCGATTCCCGGCAAGCCGGCCCTCATGGCCTCCGTCTGGACGCGCAGCACGCAGAAGGGGACGATGGGGTGCAAGCCGCTGTGGCAGGTCCCCCAGGCCTTCAACTGGGCGGCCTACAGGAAGACACCGGAGGAACGGGCGAAGTTCCGTGCGCCGACGGAGGCCGAACTGCGCAGTATGTGCTGGCAGTGCATCGCGAATGGTGCGAACGGGCTGGTGCTCTACTCGTTCTTCGATCTGGAGAAACGTCCAAATGACGAGCCCTTCGAGCGCCGCTGGGCGGAGTGCTGTCGGGTGGGCGCGGAGATCAGGGCCCAGTTCCCCGTGCTGCTTTCTGTGGAGGGGGCGAGTCGCCCGCTGATTCGCTCGGTTGAAATGTCTCGACCCCCTGCGAATCCCGACGACGCGGTGCCCGTTTCGGCTCGTGCCTGGATGAAGGACGGGAAGGTCTATGTGCTGGTTGTGAACGGCGGTGGGGAGCCACAGGAAGTTCGCGTGGGGCTTGAGGGGGTGTGCGGGGGCGCGGTGCCCGTATTCGGTCCGAAGCCCGGGCTCGCGACGCAGGATGGATCTTCAACGCTCAGCGTGACGCTTGCGCCGCTTGAGCCCGCGCTTCTATGCGCGGACGTGACATCTTGGTAGGAACGGAACGCATAAGGAGGATACGCGATGAAACAGATTCGGATTGTGTTGGCTGCCCTGGTCGTTCTCGCCGCCGGGCTCGTGGAGGCGAAGACCTGCACGTGGACTGCGGGAAGTGACCGTTGGACGAATCCGGCGGCCTGGGAGGGTGGCACGATGCCGGATGACGGGGACGAGGTGATCGTCTCGGGGGCGGGCGGCATCATCAATCTGGAGGGTGGCACGACGGTCGCGCTGCGGTCGCTCTTGTTTGTCAACGAGTCGGCTTCTGGATGGCAGATGACCAATGGAACGGTGTTCGTCCGGCAAGAGGGACTGACGCTCTCCATTCCCAAATCGCTGTATCTGA
>JBJEWG010000306.1:0-5109 GCA_051884935.1 Kiritimatiellia bacterium
ACGACACTCTTAATGTTGGGGTCGCGGGTCCGATCCCCGCCAGTCCGACCACTCGATGAAGCAAACGATCAAGGCACGACTCTCTGTCGTGCCTTTCGTATTTCAGCCCCACAACCCGCGCCAGGCCGCGTTTACAAGGGCTTGGACGCACTCTCGCATCATCCGGCAACCTCTCTCCTGCGGGGGCTTTGTGGGGCTTCTCGCGTGGTTTTGAAGCACGTCCCCCTCGCGCGTCCCTCTCACTCTCTCTTTTGCAAAGGGGCCGCGTCCCCCATGCAAGTGCCTGAAAATCAGTCTTCAAGAAGATTTTGTTGTTTCTAATACCCGCCCCCGTTCTGCAAAAGAGATGGGGGTGTGCTTCCAAGCACACGCCCCCAGGAAACAAAAAATGCGGGCGGCCCTCCGTACAAAACACCTCGAGCCGAAAGGAGTGGCGCGAGGCGAAAACACGGTGACCTCCCGCGAGCGAGGTGTAGGTTAGTCCTCGCCCAAATTGGCTTCGTTACGCCAGCAGAATCGACATCTTCTCGCCGATCTCCGCCAGGCGATTGATCGTGAAGTCAAAGTCCGCGCCGTCCGCAAACGACGCAATGATCTCTCGCGCCTGAACGCGGAGAGCCTTGAACTCCGGTGTCTTCTTGATCAGCTTATCCATAGCAGGATTCCTTTCTGTGGGTGTTGGTATAATGGCATAACATCTTCGGAATGGCAAGGGGGATGTTAGAGAATCTCCCACCTTGCAATCTCCTCGCCGTTGCGGGAGGTGGCGATCCATTCATCGCCGAACTGGGTCAGCCCGCGTTCGGGATCGCTGTTGTGGTCAGCAAGAACATCCTCCGCTTCGTTTTCAATGGCGGCTTTTGCCTGTTCGCGAGTGGAGTAGGTCTCTGTTGTTGTTCCGTAGCCGGAAGCACTGAATCTGACTTTGATCATAACATCGTTTTCCTTTGCGCCAGAGGCCGCCTTAAACGCCCTGTGGCGCGTTCGCGTTCTTTAGAAGCCCACGCCCTTGAAGTTGCGGTCGCCCGCCGCCACGGCGGCTCTTTCGGCCTCGCACGCGCGCGCGTAGTCTTTCCTCTTTCGCTCGGCCTCTGCGCAAGCCATGCAAATGCATTCGGTCGAGTACATTGACATCGTGCGTCCACCTGTCAGCGTCCCGCCGCAGCGGTCGCACGTCTTTTGCGAGAAGAACTTATCCATTGCATTGCTCCTTTCTTTGCGATCTACAATACCCATTTCTCTAGTGAAACTAGAACCTTTATGCCGTTGAGTGCGCTTCCGGCGTGATTGATAAGTGACTCGATCTCGCCAAGCCGCTCAAGGGCCTTCGGCGTGTAGGCCGAGGTCCGCGTCCGCTTCAGCATCGTCCAGGCCGCATAGGCACACGCCACCGACTCCTCCGCCATCTTGATCGCGCCGTCAATACCGCCGGGCTCTGCAAGATGTCGAGTGACGATGCCGTTGAGCCATTCCTGTCGCGCCAGCCGCTTCGCTTCCTCAACCTGCGCCGAGTGGAGCGCGTTCTCCACCCGCAAGCGCACCTCTGCTGCCATGTGCTTTCGCGCCCAGGGGCAGATCTTCAGAATCGGATTCTCGCCAACTCCTGCTTGTTCATTCTCCATCGTGAACTCCTTTCGGTTTGCCGCCCCGACCCGTTGGTCGGAGCGGCGTTTTGGTTTAGTGGAGAACCGCGAAGCCCCAACCGGCCTGCGCGGAAACGAGGATGATTCCGTGGGCGAACAAGGCGTTGCGCATCTCGCGGATCTTTTCAATTGGAATCCGAGCCTCGGCGACCAGCCCGCCGTAGGGGTGCGGTCCCATCGTGGTGATCTCAAGCCCGTGCGTCTTGAACTCCTGCTTGATGATCGGGATGATCGTTTCGATCTCCGCCGCCGTCGGTAGCATCGGCGTCAACTCTTTCATTCTACCCACTGTCTTTTTCCTTTCTTTTGGGCGGGGCCTTCCCCCGCGTTTGTTGACCGTATGATGCCGTAATCCGGCGGCAATAGCAACGGGGTATCTTCATAATTCTTCACATTTATTTGTGCCGAATTATCACTTATACTGCTTGATATGTCTCGCGCCGCGAGGAATAATGGACATGGTGCTCACTTGCCGAGCCCAACTGGGGGCGCGCAAATCGAGTCCCTATCCCATCGTCCGTGTATGATGCCGTAAGTGTCAAATCATAGCAAGCGGTATTATTGTCTATTTTTCGCATGAAATAAGTTGCTTCCTATTGATTTGTATGATTTGATCAGGCGCGGTGAAGGCCGCGCAAATCCGCCAGCCACCGCCGCATCAGCGGCTTGGATTGCGGCTGGCCAAACGAATCCTTCACGCCCCAATACCGCGCCCCGACCGAACAGATGATGCGGTAGTCTTCGGGGTAAGGCTTGCCTTCGCGCTCCCTGCGCGTTTCCTCGGTCATCACGTAGGTCATCGCAACGACCCGTCCTTCGGGCGTGGCAGGGTTTGGGGACGGGAGGTGGGCAATCACGCCCCTCGCGCCGTAAACGCGCGGAAAGCCCTCGTACGCGTCGAGGCGGCGAAGCTCGGTCTGTGTGACGAGGTAGAGAACGCCCTCAACACGACCGCCCTTGTGGGGCTCAATGTCCGCGTAGAGGCGTTCGCGCAAACGCCACCCGCAAAGATATGCCTTACCGACAGGCCGCGCCTCGGGTAGCCGTGCGCGGATTCGGTCGGGGTTCATGTTGCTTCCGTAGGCGAAGTAAAAAAGGTTTCCGTAGGCCATCGTTCGTTTCCTCCTTGGGGGTTGCCGCGCGGGTTTTCCCCCGCGCGGCGTTCGCTTCAGTCGCGGCGTCCGTTCTTCCAAGCCGCCGAGCCGGGAAGGTTCTTCGTGAGGTGCTTGCGCATCGTTTTGAAAATCGGTCCGTTCGCGCCGAGGCGGAGGAGGAAAACGCGGAGGTCGTACTTCGCGCTCGTCTCGCTGTAGGGGCGGGGGTTCTTCGCCGAGGAGGCCTTCGCCGCCTTCGCGCGAATCGCAATCAAAAGGCTCAGCTGAACCGCCGTCTTGACCTCCCCCGCGTGGGTCGTGCCGTTGAAGAATCGGTACTCGACCGTCTTCTTGGAATCCCAAAGGTTGTTGAGGTTGAGGGCGCGGTAGCGGTGCTCGTCGTAGTGGTAGGGGTGCGGGTTGTACCGCCCGAACCAAGCCGTGTTGATTTTCTCCATCGTGGGATTCGCCATCTTGCAAATCTTGTCCACGAAGGCGTGGTCGGTCGTACGCGTGTACCGCGCGATGCGGTTGGCCTTCGTTCCCGCCGCCTTGAGGATCAAGGTCTCTTGCTTGTAGAAGGTGCGCACCAAATTCTTGATCGCCGTCGGCGTGAAATCCGCCGCGCCGACGTGGACGTGAAGCCCCGTGCGCTCGTTCGCCTTCGCGCCTTTCGCGCGGAGGGCGCGGACAACCTTTTGGAGGGTTTCGATGTCCTCCCACTTGAGAATCGGCGTAACCACCTCCGCGCCGCCGCAAAGGCTCCCGTCGCTCACCACCTGCCACCTGCGTCCGTCGGGCATCGTCACCACCCAGTTGGAAAGGTGGCGGCCTTCGTACCGCGCCGTGCCGCCCGTGACCTCCGCCACCACCTTGGCGGCGGTGTCGCGGCTGATCCCCTCTTACTCAAGCTCGCACCCGAAGGTGCGCTCGTTCATCTGTGCTTCCGTAACCGTCATTTTTTGTCCTTTCTTTTGGTTTCCGCGAGGCCTACCCCCGCGTTTTTGTGACCGTATGATGCCGTAAACCACGGGTAATAGCAACGGGGTATTTTGATAATTCTGCATATTTATTTATCGAAAATAATAAATATAACCGTTGATGTAAGCAACCTATCTATGGCATAATCACGGACGATGGGATAGGGACTCGATTTGCGGCCCCGCAGTTGGCACGGAAACAAAAAGAGAGCGATGCCGCACCCGTTTTGCCGGGGGACATCGCTCTCAAAGGAAACGAAGAATCAGTCAGCCGTCAGCGGTTTCGCCAGTCGCCCGAGGCAATCACGGTCGCATCTTTCGGCATCGAATTGAGGATGTAGACCCACGCCCTCGCGTGGCCTCCGTTCTCGGTGAAGACCTCGATCTCCTCGCGGCGGTAGAGGCGCGGGTAGCCCTCAAGCCGATCCATCGACTTGAAGCCTTCGTCGTCCACGGTGAGAAGTTCGCCTTTGACAATGGTCTCGCCCTCGCGGACAAAGGACGGAAATCCGTAGTGGGGATCGTAGAGCGTTCCATGCGTCCACGCCGCGATACGCCGCGCCCCAAGGGCCCACCGCGCGTTCCTTTCGCCCGAGAGGAGCGTCCCGTAGACAAAGACGCGATGCTCGGTACGGGGCGTGTGGAGGCCCATCTCGCGCTCGGCGCGTCCCCGCGCGAGAGGCGGCAGATGGGCAATCTCTCTTTTCAGTTCACTCATGGGGATTCTCATATTCTCTCCTTGTTGGGTGTCCCTCGCCGAGGTCTCGTTCCTCGGCGAGGCGGGTGATTCAGTCGCAGTCAAAATACCTCATGCACGTGGCGAGGAGGTTGTCGTAGTTTCCGCTCGTACACTCCTTCGTGAACTGGTCGATGAGGTCGGGGCGTCCACCTCGCCGGAGGGCTTGCCGTGCGCGGCCCATGATGCTGAACGCGTTCCCGTTT
Organism: Kiritimatiellia bacterium; assembly: GCA_051884935.1. GTDB lineage: Bacteria > Verrucomicrobiota > Kiritimatiellia > RFP12 > UBA1067 > RUG572. The sequence goes on from JBJEWG010000306.1 coordinate 4,660, forward strand.
TCCCCGACGAGCTTCAGCTTGATGTTGGTGATCGGCTTTTCGTTTGCCATCGTGATACTCCTTTCGCTTGGTGTTGCCCACCCCCGCTGGCGCGGAGGTGGGCGGCTCGTGTTAGGCCTCTTCGGTCGCGACCTTGGCAAGTTTCAAGGTGCGGATCTGGAAGGCAAGGTGGCGAAGCTCAAGCGCAACCGCGTCGAGCTGTGCGTAGTCCCAAACCACCGTGTCTTTGTCGGCGGCAAGCTTGTTGATGAGGATTCGCGCCCGCGCTCCCTTCTTGGCGAGGGCGTCCTTGATGGCCTCGCGGAGCTTCGCTTGCCCCGCTTTGACCTTGATTACCTTGACTTTCATCTTCGTTTCCTTTCGTTTCCCGCGAGGGCCTATCCCCCGCTTTTGTTGACCGTATGATGCCGTAAACGACGGATAATAGCAACGGAGTATTTTGATTATTCC
>JBJEWG010000307.1:0-5067 GCA_051884935.1 Kiritimatiellia bacterium
CGCGTCCGCCTTTTCGTTCTCGCGCACCGTCAGCACATACTTCGCCGCGCCCAGCGCCGCGACGCCGTCCACGAGCGTCATCTCCAATACGACCTTGCCGTCGCCGTCGAATTGCGTGTCGTCGAGCAGCTTCACCACCACGTTCGTGGCCGCCGTCTCGCCGTCCGCCCAGGTCAGCGTCTGCTCCGCGAACACATAGCGGGCCTTGCCTTCGTTGGTCAGATAGTCGGTCTCCTCCGCGTTCACGGCGATCTTCACCGTCACCGCGCCGCTGGCGCCATCCGTGCGCACCACGGGGATCGTCCAGCTGCCCGCGTTCTCGCGGACCTCGCTCCTGTTGGCCGTCTCGCCGAACGCGACCGTACCCGGCACCCACCGCCGGTAGACGAAGCTCCCGCCCGCGTCCGTCAGCTTGAGGATCTGGTCGCCGGTTGCCTTCGCCGTGTAGATCGCGCCGGCGCCTTCCGCCTTCTCGAACGTCAGCACGTCCGCGTTCGCCTCGGTCGAAACCCCCTCGAACATGTAGTTCATCCCTTCTTCCAGTCTCACCGCCACATCGGTGGACCCTGCGGCGGCCGCGCCCGTCGCCCGCGCCTCGACCGGCACGAACACCGCGACTTCGCTCGTCAGCGAGTAGGCCACGAAGTTCCCCGCCACGCCGGACGCCACGTCGAACGCGCCCGCCTTGTCGTTCACGGAGACCTTGACGAAATGATCGCCCACCGTCGTGAACGTCGTCTCAAACTCGCCCTCGACCGGCAGGCTCACCGTCTTCTCCTCGACCATCCGGCCCGCGTCGTCCAGCGTATAGAACTTCACGTCCGCCATCGTCGCGCCCGAGATCCGCACGCGCTGAACCGCCGCGCCGGTGACGCCCACCAGCTTGAAGACATCCGCCGCATCGACATGGGAAAGCTCGCCCGCCGCCGCGCCGCCGTTGGCCGCCAGCTCGTCCTTCGTGGACGCCGCGTCGTTGTTCTCGATGTCGTCGGCGTGCTCGCCCGCCGTGGCCAGCGCCAGCATCTCGTCGAATCGCTTGATGTAATAGTCCCACTTCTCAGCCGCCGTCTCGCGCCCCATATCCGCGAACCGCGTGAGCCGCGCCGCCACGCTGCCGTCCTTGCGCAGCATCACGAACATCGGCACGCCCGTGCGGTAGGGGCTCGCGTTCTCCGGGCGATGGAAGCCGCCCTCCGCCGTGTTCAACGTCACCAGCTGGCGGTTCCGCTCCAGCACCTCGGCCGCCGTCTCGTCCTTCACGCCCTTGCGCGAGAGATACCCCAGGCCGCTCCGCTCCTTGGGGTCGAGACTGCCCGCGCGCAGTTCGCGCGAAAGCAGCGTCGGCCGCGTGCTCTCCACCGTGTTCGTGTCGAACCGCGGCACGTCGATCGAGACGAGCGCCACCTGATGCGCCCGCGCCCATGCGGCGAAGGCGTTCTCGCCCGCCGCGTTCGTCGCGGCGAGGAAATTCGTGGTGACCCCCTCGCAGTCGGGGCACCAGAGCGCGCCCTGCACGAGCGCCAGCGTGTACGCCGCCCCCTCGGCCTTCTCCACCAGCCCCTTGGCCGCGTCAAGGTCCATCGTCCACACGCCGAAGTCCACCCCATCTTCGCCCAGCCACAGCGGATTGTGGGCGCTGTTCGCCTCCTCCACATAGGTGATGTGCGTGGTATCCTGCACCTCGCCCTCGTCGTCCACCACCTCCAGCGTCATCTGCTGGCCGGGCGCCGTGAAGGCCCCCTCCGGAATCGCCACGTCGATCGTCCGGACCGTGCCGCTCGCCGCCGTCCAGTCCACCGTGATCGTCGCGTTCGTCGTTCCGTCCGGCAGAATCACGCGGACGCTCGACGCGGCCTCCTTCGTCGCCACCGACGCGCGCCGCGTGAGCGTCACGGGGATCGTCGTCGTCGCCGCATCGGCCTCCAGCCGATGGAACGCGCTCTCCTCGATCTCGAAGGTGCCCCCCTTGAACGGCACCTCGTAGCTGCCGACGAACCGATCGACAGACGCCATCAGCTGCCCGCCAAGCGAACCCTGCTTGACCGGCATCGAGCCCGAACGCCCCGAGAACTTCTCCGGGTTCTTGGTGCTGTTCTCCAGCCCGCGCGGCCAGTAGACGCCCACATAGGGGAACTGGCGCGACGGCGACCGCGCGAAGCTCTTCGCGGCGCTGCCGTCCGGCGTGTCGGCCCCCAGGGCAAAGACGAACAGATACTGCCGCTCCTCCATCCACGCCCGGAACTCGGGCAGCGCCATGGCCTCCTCGGTCCTGCGGCAATAGGCACACCCCGGATTGGCCCAGAAGACGACCAGCGGCGTATCCGTCTCGTCGGCCAGAGCCTTGGCCTTCGCGAACTGGCTGTTCCACTGGCCCGGCACGATCTCTCCGTCCGTTTCGTAGACGACGCCGTTGTATTCCTCGGTCTTCGCCATCAGCCCACAGGTCGCCAGCAGCGCAAGTGCGGTCACTGCGCGCCGAAGCCAGATGCTGCCATTCGTCTTGATTCTCATGTCTCTTCTCCTTTTCAAATCGCGTTCGGAAATCTTCACTTGCCGGCCGGTGCGGGCGTCTCGGCGAAGACCACCCGCGCGGCCTTCACGAGTTCGGCCAGCTTTTCCTTGAATAGCCTTGAGGCGTGCGTCTTGCGCGCCGTCGCGACGATGTTCTCCGGCGTGTCGGCCTCCATGAACATCGGCAGCAGAAAATGCACGCGGCTGAACTTGTATTCCGTCGGCCCGTCCGAATCCTCGTCCGCGTCAATGCCGTCATAGCGGACAATCGACAACCCGGCGTCGCATTCGATCGGCGGCGAAATCTCCCCCACCTTCGTGCGTTCGGGGCTGAACCACTTCCTGAGCGCGGGCTCCTCCTGCAGCTGGGTGCCGTCCATGCTGTCCCACTCGCCCCCCTCTTCCTTCTCGTCGTCGTCGGCCTCGGAGTACTTCTTCACCATGTCGGCGAAGGCGGCCCCCGCCTTCAGCTGATTCCACACGTTCGTCGCCCGCGCATAGACGAGATTGTTCGTGAGCCCCATGTTGATGTTGTACCGCCGCACGCTCTCCTGCACCTGCGCCACATAGTCCGGCGGCAGATTGGTGGGCGTGCGTTCCGCGAGGACGTCCTCCACGTACTGGCGGCGCACCTCCAGCATCACCTCCACGTCCAGCCGGTCGGCCAGATCGCCGGCGACGGCCTTCAAATCGGCGAACGTCTTCTTCCGCCCCGTGCCGAACGTCTTCGCCGCGCGCTGTTGGAAGTTCGTGATCATCGCCTGCGGCAGCGCAAGCCCCTCGCGGGCCAGATAGTTCGAGAGAACGACATCCTCCACAAAGACCTGGGGATAGACCTTGCGGAACGCCGCGTGCCGCTTCTTCAGCTCGGCCATCGTCAGGCGCGAATCGCGGTTCTGCTGCAGGCGGCCCACCAGATCCGCGCGGGCGGTCAGCTCGCGCTCCGTCAGCTCCACGCCGTCCACCGAAACCACCACCCGGCTCGGCGCGGCGGTGTCATCCTGATCCGTCCGCGAACACCCGGCGAACTGCGCGCCCAGAGCGAACGCAAGAACGACGACGCCCAGAAGGCGTCCCCAACTAGATTCCATCATCTGCCAGTTGCTGCGCATAGGTTTCATATTGTATCACAACTTGAATCGGCGGACCGAACCGCCCCCAAAAGAAATGTGAGTGCCGTTTCCGAGCAGTCCACAAAAAAGAAATGTGGGGGCGCCGAAGCACCCCCACACCTCATCGCATGATTTAGACGTTTAGTCGAAATCAGGGAGCGACATAGCCTTTAGGCGTGACAGCCGAGGCGTCGAAGTTCTTCGTGAGCTTCTTCACGGCGGCCTTGCTGTACTTCACCGACCACTTGCCGGACGCAGCCGTCGTCGCGGCCTCGGAGGCCTCGAGCGTGCAGAGCGCGTAGACGTTCGCGGCGGTCTCGTCGCAAGTGTCCTCGCAGTTGGTCGCGTCGTACGTGCAGCTCTTGCAGAGAGGAGCCGCGACCGAGCCCGCGAGCTTGCCCTTGATGGACTTGACGCGGAGCTTCTTCGTGTCGTACTTGCCGAAGCCGGCGAGCTTGATGTCGCCGAGCGAGAAGACCGCATCAACCGTCTTGCCATCCTTGCCGATGAGCTGGATGTTCTCGGTGGTGAGGGCGTCCGCGAGGCCGGCCTTCGTCTTGCTGTCCCAGAGGACGGTCGTCCCGAGATCAGCCCAGTTGAAGCAACCGCAACCCTCGTCGCACGTATCCACGCTGCCCGTGGCATCGGTCTGGCCGAAGATGTAACCGGCGATCTTGACGGTGCCCTTCTTCAGGTAGCAAGAAGACTCGATGCACTGGGAGACCTTGCCCTTCGTCGCCTTCGCAACGCCCGTGTTGTAGGACGCCTTGAACTTGTACGCATACACGCAGTCCGCCGGCTCAGCGCACTCGGCGAACACACCCATCGAAGCGGCCGCGAGGGCGGCAATCATAAGCTTCTTCATTGTTTCATTCCTTGTTTTGGTTAACCTTGCTTCTACCACACATGAGTGCCTTTTCGGACTTTGAAACCAATCAGGTTTCCTAGGCCCAGACTGGCGGCCCTGAAAGCCTCCTGTGCTCGTAAGCACCGTCAGTATATCACACCCCCCCGCGTGGGCGCAAGGGGGTTGGATGAAAAATCTTAAAAAACTTTCCTCCCCCTTGTCATCTTCCCCAAATCCCCACATAGGCCCTCGCCCGCCTACACCTCACGCCTATACCTTTATATATTACGCCCGCCTCTTTTTACCGCCCCTCTACCAACGCTCGGAGTCTTCCCATCACGTCCGAACGTTCAGCGGGCGATCTTGACGTCGGCGATCGTGCGCCGCTCGGACGAGAACGAGATGCCGATCCTCGTCACCTGCTTGCCCGCGAAGTCGTACTTCGCCGCGTAGTCCTTCGCGTCGATCTGCGCGAGCGCCTCCTCGGCCGGGCGGTCGAGCTTGAACTCGATGAGGAAGATCCCCGCCGGCGTCTCGCACGTCATGTCGATGCGCCCCTCGTTCGTCTGCACCTCCGCGTTCACGTTGAAGCCGACC
>JBJEWG010000308.1:0-25188 GCA_051884935.1 Kiritimatiellia bacterium
AGGGCCGGTCGAACTTGACTTCGGCGGGATTGGAAAGGGCTATGCGCTGGATGCGTGCGCGGAGATTCTGCGCTCCGAGCAGTTCGATCTGCGGAATTGGCTTCTGGACGCGGGGTCGTCCACGCAGGTAATCTCCGGCGGCCCCTGGTCTCTTGGAATCGGCGGGCGGTGGAAGGCGCGTACGCGGCTTGCGACGGTGCTGCGTCTTTCAGACGGTGCGCTTTCGGGGAGTGGTTTCGAGGTTCGGGGCGAGCACATTCAGGATGTGCGGCGTGGTGGGGCCGCCGTGCGGTGGGCCCAGAGCTGGAGCCGGGCCCAAACCGGGGCGGTGGCGGACGCCCTTTCCACGGCGGCGCTCGCCCTCGATGCGCGGGAATTGGCGGCGGCCTGTCGGGAACTCTCCGCCGAGATTCTGGTTGCGCGTGCACAGAAACCGATGTTTGACCGTTTGAGGGATCCATTGAAGTGGTTCGGTCGTTTCCCTTGAGCGCGGGACGGCCTTTTGGTATATTTCCCATAGAGAAAAGGAGCAAGGTATGACGATTCGCTCTTGTCTAGAACGATTTGCGAAAGAGACGCCACAGGGTGCGGCGTTGCAGTATTTTCAAGCGAAGGAATGGCATGTGCGCACGTGGGCGGCGTTTCTGGAAGGCGTGCGTTCCGTTGCCGAGGCGTATGGCCCGAAGTTCGGCCTGCGTCCCCGCGTTGAGAACGTGGCACTGATGCTGGGGAACTGCCCCGAGTGGATGGAGGCCTATCTAGCGTGCAGTGGCGCGGGGGTGAGCGTGGTTCCGCTGGATCCGAAGCTCCACGCCGGCGAAGTCGCGTATATTCTGAAGGACTCCGGCGCGGTGGCGATCACCACGGATATGGCGCATCTGGATATGATGCGAAGTATCGCGCCCGATTTGCCGGACCTCCGCGCGGTGGTGCTGGTGGACGGCGACGCGGCGGCGTTCGAGCCGATTGGAAAGGTCGAGGTTCTCGGCTACGAGGCGCTTAAGGCGCAGGGCGCCCAGACGCTCAAAGGGGGCGGGTTCGGCTGGTACGATGCGAACGTCGCACAGGACGAGGACATCGCCTCGGTCATCTATACGTCCGGCACGACGGGCAAGCCGAAGGGGGCGATGCTCACCCACGGCGGGTTCATAGCCGACATCGACGGGGGTCTGCAGGCGTTTGGCGAGCCTATCGGCAACTCCGATTCGCTGTTCGTGGTGTTGCCGCTGTTCCATGCGTTCTCGTTCTGCACGAACTTCGTTCTGGGCCTCTACCGTGGCTGTACGATGAAGTTCGTCCGCTCGCTCTACACGATTGGCGAGGACGTGAAGCTGCTGCAGCCGACGGTTGTGATGAGCGTGCCGCTGCTGGCGGAGAAGATGTACGACAAGATCGAGGCCAAGCTGAAGGCCTCGAAGCTGGCGCAGTTCCTGATGAAGGCGGGGCTCGGTTTCATCGTCACCCGGAACATCGTGAAGGGGTTGGGGGGCAAGCTGCGCTTCATGATCGTGGGGGGCGCGCCGTGCCCGAAGCACGTGCTCGAAGGGTACAGGAAGCTGGGCATCATGGTGCTGGAAGGCTATGGTCTGACGGAGTGTTCGCCCGTCGTCTCGATCGCGGGGCCGAAATGCGCGAAGATCGGCACGATCGGCCTCAAGCTGCCGAACATCGAGATTCGCCTGGCGGACCAGAACAGCCAGGGCGTCGGCGAACTCCAGATCAAGGGCCCGATCATCATGAAGGGCTATTGGCGGAACGAGGCGGCGACGCAGGACGCATTCGACGGCGAATGGCTCAAGACGGGCGATCTGGCCTCCATCGACGAACTGGGGCTGATCTCCATTCGCGGCCGCAAGAAGGCGCTGATCGTGAACCGCGAGGGCAAGAACATCTATCCCGAAGAGGTCGAGAACCGCATCGGCGCCGATCCGGTGGTGATGGACTGCGTGGTGGTGGGCTACACGACGGGCGGTGTCCCCGGCGAGAAGGTCGGCTGCGTCGTCCACCCGAACATGGACCTTCTCAAGGAGCAGAACAAGGGCGTCGCCGTCTCCTGGGAGGAGGCCGAGAAGATCGCCATGGACCGGGTCCACAAGCAGTGCCAGGATCTGGCGGACTACAAGCGTGTCCGCAAGGTCGTCGTCTCGAAGGAGCCGCTTGAGCGGACCTCGATTCAGAAGGTGCGCCGTGTGGCCTACAAAGGAAAGTTGGACGAATGAAGCTCAAGCCCTATCTGATTGCCCCGGCCGTTTTCATCGCGTGCCTGTTTCTGCTGTTCACCACATGGGCGCTGATGGAGCCGGCGGCGCTGCACCACGCCTTCGACAACGGCGGCTATTCGGCCTTCGAGCTCGCGACGATTCCGTTCTTCGTGGCCATCGTCCCGCTGGTCTGGTGGAAGTGCCCGTTTACGGGATCGCCCCGTCGCCGCGCGCTTCTCTGCGCGGCCGTCTCGTGCGTGGCGATCATGGCCGTGGTCAAGGAGATGGACCTGCATCTCAAGGTGATGCAGATGCTCTTCCCCGAGATCGTGAACGCCGATGGAAGCGTGCAGGGGCTCTTCAAGCCCAATGGCGACCCTCTCACGGGAACGCCCTTCAAGATGCGCTTCCTCACGAACGCCGCGGTGCCGATCGCCGCCAAGGCCTGCGTCGTATTCTATTTCAGCGCCTTCTTCGGCGTGTTCGCCGCGCTGCTCGCGTACTTCTTCCCCAAGCTCGTCATCGGCTTCTTCAGGCTGCATCCCGTCGCCTGGACGATGTGCTGCTTCGGCGCGTCCGGCGTGATGGTCCAGCTGTGCGACCGCATGCCGGCCTGGGTGCGCCATGCGCGCGGTCTTCCAAAGGCGAAGGTCGTCGATTCAATCTCCTCTCTCTTCACGGCGTTTGAGGAAGGCGGGGAGATGATGATCGCCATCTTCGCCCTTCTGGCGATCTGGCAGGCGCACCGCATCTACTTCCGCACGGAGGCGGAAGAGGACGAGGCGTAGACGCGGCGCCGCATGATCCTGCGGGTGTGGTATACTACCGCGCATGAACAACGACACCTCCGTCAAGCCATGCGCGTGGGCGCTCATCCCGTTTCTGGTCTTCGCCGTCTTTTACGTGGGGCTCTCCCTCTGGGCGAATGACTTCTACAAGGTGCCGATGACGATCGCCTTCCTGATCGCGTCGGCGACGGCCCTGGTCTTCAACCGGCGAATGTCGCTGGAGCGGAAGGTGGACGTCTACGCGGCGGGGATGGGCGACGCGAACATCATGATGATGTGCCTCATCTTCATTCTCGCGGGGGCGTTCGCCGGCGTGGCGAAGGGTTCGGGGGCAGTCGATGCGGCCGTCACGATCGCGCAGTCGCTCATCCCCGCGCGTTTGATGGTGGCGGGCGTGTTCCTCGTCTCGTGCCTGATCTCCCTTGCGATTGGAACCTCCTGCGGCACGATCGCCGCGGTGAGCCCCATCGCGCTGGGGTTCGCGGCGCCGCTGCACCTCTCGCCGGCGCTCCTGCTCGGCGCCGTGGTGGGCGGTTCGATGTTCGGCGACAATCTCTCGATGATCTCCGATACGACCATCGCCGCGACGCGCACGCAGGGCGTCCGGATGAAGGACAAGTTCCTCGCGAACTCGCTCGTGGCCTCCCCCGCCGCGCTGGTGGCGCTCTTCGCCTACGCGATTGTCGGCGCCTCCGCGGGGTCCGTCGAAACGCCGGCCGTCACCTGGCAGCACTTCGTGCTCGTGCTTCCCTACGTCCTCATCCTCGTGCTGGCGCTTGCGGGGCTCAACGTGATGTTCCTTCTCTTCGCGGGGACGGTGCTCGCGGCGGTGACCGGCGCGGCGCTGGGCAGATTCGACACCTTCGGCGCGCTTGATCTGCTCGGCAAGGGGACCCTCGGCATGAGCGAGACGCTCATCGTGGCGATTCTCGCGGGCGGGCTCTTCAAGACCATTCAGGCGAACGGCGGCATCCTCTGGCTCACGGAGAAGCTCGCCACGCTCGTGCGGGGCCCCCGCACCTGCGAACTGGGGATGGGCCTCTTGGTGGCCCTCGTCAACTTCTTCACGGCGAACAACACCGTGGCGATCGTCATCGTCGGCCCCATCGCGAAGACCTGCTCCAACCGCTTCAAGGCCGACCCGATTCGCATGGCGTCGGTGCTGGATACGGTCTCCTGCGTCGTCCAGGGCGTCATCCCCTACGGCGCGCAGATTCTGATCGCGGTCGGCATCGCGAAGGGGGCCGAGGCGGCGGTGGGGTCCTTTGACCTGATCACGTGCCTCTACTACCAGCCCGTTCTGGCGCTGGCGGTGCTGGTGTCGTTCGTTCTTCGCCGGCACGGCGAACGGACGGGCGGCTACCAGCGCACGGGCTCGATGCCGTGTTCCCGCAGGTAGGCGTCGGCCTTGAGGAAGTGCCCGCAGCCGAAGAACCCGCGATAGGCGGAAAGCGGCGAGGGGTGCGCCGTCTCAAGGACGAGGTGCCGCGCGCGGTCGATGACCTGCCCCTTGCGCTGGGCGTATGATCCCCAGAGCATGAAGACGAGGTGCTCGCGCTGTTCGGCGAGGGCCTTGACGACGGCGTCCGTGAACGTCTCCCATCCGCGCCCCTGATGACTGCCGGCGCATCCGGCGGCCACGGTCAGCGTGGCGTTCAGCAGAAGGACGCCCTGATCCGCCCAGGCGGAGAGGTCCCCGTTGCGGTTGAGGAACGGGGTCTTGTATTCGGCCTCCAGTTCCTTGTAGATGTTGAAGAGCGAGGGCGGCACGGCCACGCCGGGCTGGACGGAGAAGCAGAGCCCGTGCGCCTGATTGGGGCCGTGATAGGGGTCCTGCCCGAGAATGACGACCTTCACCTTGTCGAACGGCGTGCGGTTGAACGCCTCGAAGATGAACCGTCCCGGCGGATAGACGATACCCTTCGCATAGGCCGCGCGCACGAACTGCGTCAGCGCCGTGAAATAGGGGCTGTCGAACTGCGCCTGGAGAATCGGGCGCCATGATTCATCGATTCGGACATTCATGACGCGGTTAGTGTAGCATAATCCGCATTCCCCCGCATCCGTCCCGCCCCCTCCCTGCCCCTGCCCTTGCGTCGCTGGAGAGGAGGGGTGGGACACACGACTGGGACGATATGGCACGCAGTGTGCCATTATGGCCCACTCCGAGGGGCCTCGGGGGCGGAATTCGGCTTGGCACGGAGTTTGCTAACTAGAAAGGCGTTGATCGATACATAAAAAAGGAGTCAAACAAAATGAGCACACTGATGTATAACCCGCTTGGGATTCTGGATGAGCTGTTCAATATGGACAACCGAATCTACCGGAACATGAAAGCCCGCGCCGCGGGGCGCTTCCCGCCCGTGAACGTCTATCTGGACGAGAATGCGGTCATTGTGGACGTCGAATTGCCGGGGCGGACGGCCAAGGACGTCTCCCTGACGCTCGAAGCCCAGGCTGTTGTGATCGCGGACAAGCCCGCAGCCCCGGTTGAGGAGGGCGAGAAGGGCGAAAAGGCGGCCGAGCCCCCGACGCCGCAGTGGTCCCGTCGGCTGGAACTGCCGTTCCACGTGAACGCCGACAAGGCGAACGCGAAGTTCGAGAATGGCGTGCTGCGCATCGAGCTGCCGAGAACCGAGGCCGAAGGCGTGCGGCGCATCGCCATCGCCGAATAGAGCAAACAACGTAATAAGAAGGAGATTTAAAATGAACGAGATGAAATATGTTGTCCCGACCGTGATGATGAACGAACATCCGGAGGGTTATGAATTGACGTTCGAGGTGCCGGGAATCGGCAAGGGCGAGGCTGAGCTTCACGTCGAGAACCGCTCGCTGATGCTGAAGACGCATTCGAAGTATCAGTCCCCCGCCGGATTCAAGCAGGTGGCGGCCGAGTTTGAGCGCGTGAACTATGCGGTGAACGTCGATCTGCCCGAGACGGCCGATCCCTCGACCGTGTCGGCGAAACTGGAGAACGGCGTTCTGCGCGTGACGGTTCAGAAGCGTCCGGAAACCCAGGCCCGGGTGATTGCAATCGGCTGATATATCGCCTGAAAGGGCGGCGAGGAACATATAAGGGGGCGGATCCTTCGAGATCCGCCCCTCTTTTTTTGTATCGACGGTATTGCGCCGTTGTTTTGTCGCCGACAGATTGATGAGGGTCGCCCGACCCAGGGCCTTTGGGTCGCCCGACCCCCCGGGCTTCCGTCGCCCGACAGAAAGTTTTCCCTCGGCGACAGAAATCTTTCTCTCGCCCGACAGAAAACTTTTTGTCGGGCGACGGAACACCGGACCCTCGGCGAGGGGCCGCCCCGCCCCCCCGACCCCGCCCCGCCGCCTCCGAAGCGGAAATGGGCGAAGGTTCGTCATTTTGGGATTGCGCGGGGACGAAAAAATGATAAACTCCAACCCTCTTCAACGCATATGAGAGTGAAGCCGGAATGTCGTTTGGAAAAGTGAGGAATCTGGAAGCCTGGGTGTTCGCGCTCTTCGCGAGCATCGCCCTTCATGTCGTCGTGCTGGGGGTGATGCTCGGGCTTCGCGGCTGTGGCGAATCGACCCCGCCGCCGGCCGTCCAGCCGATTCCGCAGACCGATGGGCGGGCGACGGACGTGGCGAGCGAACGCCCGTCGGAAGCCCCCGCCACCCCCGAACCCCGCGCCGAGGCCGCCGCGCCGAAGAAGCCCGACGTGAAGAAAGCCGAGGGGAAGAAGCCCGAGGCGACGAAAAAGCCGGCCCCGGCCAAGGACGAGAAGTCGCCCGCTGCGGGCTGGAAGAGCTACAAGGTGAAGCCCGGCGACTCGCTGACGAAGATCGCGCGCGCGTGCGGTTGCACGGTGCACGAGCTCGCCCGGGCGAACGGACTCTCGCCGACGGCCAATCTGATGGTGGGGCAGACGATCAAGATTCGGGACGTCCCCGCCGAGGCGCCGGAGGCCCCGAATCCCTAATCGATCACGGCGTCCGCCAGCTTCGCGTCCAGGCGCTTGGGGCTGACGGGCTCGGCCGTGCGAAGCTCCTGGGCGAAGAGCGAGACGCGGTACTCCTCGATCAGCCAGCGGATCTCGGTGAGCGCGGCGGCGTCGAACTTGACCTTCGACCGGCCCGTGACCGCGTCCTCGTAGAGTTGCCAGTAGGGGGCGAGCTTCGCCTCCTTGGCGAGGTCGCCGGCGGGATTCGTCCGCGCACGGTCCAGGCGTATCTCCGCGCCCCTGAGGTAGCGCTTGTAGTGCCGCAGCCGCGCGAGCGGAACGTTCTTCGGGAAGCCGCGATAGAGCAGCCAGGCGAACTGCGTCTGGATGGAGTCCACCGTCTCGGCGGGGCACCCCGCCGCCTGAAGGCGGTCCTCGATGCGGGCCGCCGCGGCGACCGCGTCGCCCAGAATCTTCACCATCTCGGCCTGCGTCTCGACGAGCTGCGCGCGGTTGGCCCGCAGACGGCGCTCGAACTCCGCCGCGTCCCGAACGGGCGGGAGGTTGCGCACGAAGGCGTCCCGCGCCGCGCCGGCGAGAATGTCCGCCGAAATCTGCGCGTCGTCGTAGTTCAGGGTCTTGAGATAGATTTGCGCGGCGAGGGGCAGTTGTCTGCGCCGGAAGGGGACGCGCACGGAATTGTCGAGGGCGAAGAGATAGAGGCGCGTCACGCCGGCGGCGTGCGCGGCGCGGGCGGCCCTTTCGTCGGCGAAGAGATGGAGCGAGACACCCCGCTCGCCGTCGTCGTGAAGCGCGGGGAAGTGGACGAGATTCCACCCGGCGCGGGCGTCGGTGGTCCGCTCGGGGATGACGCCGAACGTCCAGGTCTTCGCCGCAGGCGGGGCGCCGTCCGCGGCGTGTGGCGCCCCGCGCGTGGTGACCGAGGGGCTTGAGGTCTCGACGTCGGCCTGCGCGAGGGCCTCCTCCAGATCGCGGGAGGCGGCGAGCACGCGCCCGGCGTCGTCGCGGATGCGAAAGCGCACCCGCAGATGCGGCGGCAGGCGCAGATTGGCCCAGGTCTCGGGGGCGATGCGGAAGCCCCACTCCGCGTAGATGGTGTGCCGCACGGCGTCGATGAGCGGTTCGGAGCCCGGCTTCAGGTGAGCCAGCAGCCCGGCCACGGCGTCTTCGAACGGCTGAAGCAGACGGCGCTGCGCGGAGGGCAGCGTGGAGAGCAGGTAGGTGAGCTTCCCCGGCAGGGCGCCGGGCACGAGCCAGTCGGCCCGCCAGAGGCGGAGTGCCGCCGCGTCCGACTTCCGCACGGTGCAGGTGATGCCGTCCTCCTCCGGGTCGTCCGGCGCGTTGCGGTAGGTGAGGGCCATCTTCACGCCGCCGATGCGGATCGAGTCGGGGAAGTCCGCGTCGGGCAGGTCCTCGCGGGGCCACCAGTCGTCCCTGCGCAGAAGGAAGGCGGGGTGGTTGGGGGCGCGGCGCAGCCACGTGCGGAGGGCGGGGGCCGAGGCGACGTCCGGCGGCAGCGCGGCGGCGAAGTGGGCGCAGAGCCGATCCGCGTCGAAGAGTTCGGGGCGGCGCGACTTCTCGGCGCGGCGGCGCAGCGCGTCCAGCAGGGCGTTGTTCTGCCGCACCTCCGGCGGCGGGTGGGGGAAGTCGCCATCGACGAGTCCGCGCCGGATGAAGATCTCGCGCGCGAGGGGCAGGTTGACGCGGCTGAAGTCGCAGCGGCGGGCGGGCACCACGACGAGCCCGTAGAGCACGACCTGTTCCGTGGCGCGCACGAACCCGCTCTGCGCGTCCCACTCGGGCGAGTGGTAGGCGTGCTTGCAGATCGGCCCGGCGACGGGTTCGATCCAGGCCGGGTCGAGGATGGCCGCGTTGCGCGCGAAGAGGCGGGCCGTATCGACGAGCTCGCCCGCCATGATCCAGGGCGGGGGCTGGCCGCTGGAGGCCGACGCCGTGCGGCGGTGGGCGTTGACGACGGCGGGCCGCTCGTCCCGGGCGCGGGTCTTCCGCGTCAGCACCGAACCGGGATGCAGCGTGAAGCGCAGCCCGTGCGCGCCGTGGTACTCGCGCTCCTCGGCGTTGTACTTGCCGATGCGGCCGAGCAGGCCCGAGAGGAGGGATTTGTGGAGCCGCGCGGACCAGTCCTCGAACCGCGCGCGTTCGCGTGGGGCCTCCTGCCCGGCGGGTGGGGCCTCGCCCTGGAGGGAGAGTCCGAGCCGCCGCGCGAGGTCGGTGAGCTGGCGCACGAGGTCGCGCCACTCCCGCATCTTGGGATAGGAGAGGTAGGTCTTCTTCGCGAGGGCGCGGGCCCTGGACTGCGAGAGGTCCGCCGTCTGGGCCAGCCACCAGGTCCAGAGCCTGAGCGTGCCGAGGAAGTCGCTGCCCGGCACGCGGAAGGGGGCGTGGGCCTGTGTGGCCTGTTCGCGCGCATCGACGGGGCGCCGCCGGGGATCGTCGCACGACAGGGCGGCGACGATGGGGATGACGGAGGGGAGGACGGCGTTCTCGGCGGCGGCGAGGAGCATCCGCGCGAGGCGTGGCTCCACGGGAATCTTCGCGAGCTTGCGGCCCGTCTCGGTGAGGGCGATCTCGCCCGTTCGGTCATGGCAGACCGCGCCGAGCTCCAGCAGCTCGCGCAGTCCCTCGTGGATCATGGCGGGCTTGGGCGGGTCGAGGAAGGGGAAGCGCGTCACGTCGCCCAGCCGCAGGTCGAGCATCGTGAGAATCACGCCGGCGAGCGACGAGCGCATCACCTCCGGCGCGGTGTAGGCCTCGCGCGCGTTGAAATCCTCCTCGGAGAAGAGGCGCACGCAGACGCCGGGCCCCAGCCGTCCGCAGCGTCCCGCGCGCTGGCGCACCGAGGCCTGGGAGACGGGCTCGATCTGGAGGCGCTGGACCTGCGTGCGGTGGATGTAGCGGGAGATGCGCGCCAGGCCGGAATCGATGACGCAGCGGATCCCGGGGATCGTCACCGAGGTCTCGGCCACGTTCGTCGCGAGGATGATGCGCCGCCGTGGCGAGGGACGGAAGGCGCGCTGCTGTTCCGAGGCGGGGAGCGAGGCGAGCAGGGGGATCACGTCGTCGCCGCCGCTGCGCCGCTGAAGCGCGTCCGCCGTTTCGCGGATGTCGTGTTCGCCGGGCAGGAAGACGAGCGTGTCGGCGGTCGGCGGGAGCTGGGCGACGGCCGCCGCGACATCCCGGGGAAGGTCGAGCTCGTCGTCCTCGCGCGGGGGGCTGTAGCGAACCTCGATGGGGAAGAGGCGCCCGGGCACGGAGACGACGGGTGCGCCGTCGAAGAACGCCGAGAAGCGCGCCACGTCCAGCGTCGCGGACGAGACGATCACCCGCAGGTCGCGGCGGCGGGCGAGGATTCGCTTGAGGATGCCGAGCAGGAAGTCGATGTTCAGCGAGCGCTCGTGGACCTCATCGACGATGATCGCGTCGTAGGCGCGCAGAAGGGGGTCCGAGCGGGTCTCGGCGAGCAGCACGCCGTCCGTCATGAACTTGATGCGCGTCTCGCGCGAGAGACGGCGGCCGAAGCGGTGCTGGTACCCGACGAGGCCCCCCACCTCGCCCTTCAGCTCGTGCGCGACGCGCTCGGCCATGGTGACGGCGGCGAGGCGGCGCGGCTGCGTGCAGGCGACGCGAAAACCGTGCCGCGCGGCGGCGGTTGAATGCGCGAGCCCGTATTCAAGGGCCATCTTCGGGAGCTGCGTGGTCTTGCCGGACCCCGTGTCGCCGCAGACGACGACCACGGGATGGGCGGCCAGGGCGGCGAGCACGTCGTCGTGATGCGCCGTGACGGGAAGCTCGGGCGGGTAGTTGAAGTTCAGGTCCTGAAGGCGGGGCCCCGCCTGAGATGAGTTGTCCGTGTTGTCCACGGGCGGGTATGGTAGCATCTTGGCGAAAGCGAGGCAAGCGTTGGGCGCCTTGGAATACCCGTCGTGAATTCCCCCTTGAGACATGACCGTCACCTGTGATATAATCCCAACATCTAAACCTGCTATGCCTAGGCCTCCGGGTATGCACACTCTAGCAGGTCTTTTTCTTTTCATGTCATGCAGTACACAAAGCAGGCGAGGACATACGAAGAGCAGGCCGACTTGCTGATCAGCCGCAAGATGCTGGGGGATCGTTCTTCGATCATCAACAGACTCTCAGCGGTCAACTACTATCGGTTGGCGGGCTATTGGCATCCATTTCAAGATCAGACGACAGGGAACTTCCAAAGCGAAACAACCTTCGACATGATTTGGAATCGCTATGTGTTTGATCGCCAGTTGCGTCTTCTCGTGCTTGATGCAATCGAGCGTATCGAGGTCTATTTGCGTTCAGGTCTGGCGAATGCGCTTGCGATGGAAGACGCCGATCCATTCGCCTACATCGGCAATCCGTCGATTATGCCGTGTTTCAAGCGTTCTGAACACGCCGAGTTCGTCGCTGAGATTATTCGCATATATGGACGGAGCAAGGGCGAATTCGTCACGCACTTTAGTGACAAGTACGGAGATTGTCATAGTGCGTTGCCAATCTGGATGGCGGTTGAAACGATGACGTTCGGGATGATGCGCCAGCTCTATACTGCATCTTCGCCAGTGGTGAAAAGCAAGATTGCGGTGGCATTAGGAGTGCATGACACGGTATTGTCCTCGTGGATCGAGGTGCTCAACATTATACGCAATATGGCGGCGCATCATGGACGCTTGTGGAATCGCACAATGGGGATTCGTCCGAAGATTCCTCAGAAGGATCCGGCTTGGCATCGCCCTGTTGAGATTCATAATGATCGGATGTTTGGAGTTCTCTCGATTTGTCGCTATTGCCTGAAGCGCATTGCTCCACAGAGTAGCTGGCAATGCAGACTTGAAGACCTTTTTGCGAAGAACCCGTCGATTCCAATTCAGAGACTGGGTTTCCCCGCGAATTGGAAGTCTTCGCCGATTTGGCAGTAGAATCACTTTCCCGATTCCTCGTGTGGCCTCGGCAATAGGTGGGCTGGGCGGTTCAAGAGGGCCGCTCTTGTCTTCTTCCACTCTCCTCCCCTCTCCCCGCACGATGGCTGCGCGCGCGTGGGTGATTTTATGGTATACTCCCGCCGATGAGCAAGTCTGTAAAGATAATCGTCGTTGTTCTGGCTGCGGTAATCGCCTTGGGCGGCTTGGTGATGTGGCTGCGCGGGAACGAGGGGGGCGCGGTGGCCCGGGACGGGGGGCGCGGCGACTCGGCGCGGCGCGCAGTTTCCACGGCTGAACGGCATCTCACTGAGGGAAGGCGAGGCGAGAAGGCATTAGATGCGAAGGCCGCGCGGCGACGGACTGAGGAGGCGCCCGCCGCCGTCGAAGCTGCTGATTCGGATGTAGAGGGTGGCGAGGCCGCGGACGAGAAGACGCCCGAGGAGAAGCTGGTCGATGCCTTCGACGATCTCACGGACAAGTGGCAGGAACCCGCGTCCGCAAAGGTCACGATGGACGAGGTGGGGAAGTTCCGCGCGGCCTTCGCGAAGGTGCCGCCCGCCCGCAAGGACGAATGCCTCCACCGCGCGCTGAACCTGATTCCCGACGAGAACGTGATGCTGCTGGCGGGTATCCTCCTCGACAAGTCGCAGGACAAGGACATCCTCGAAGTGGTCTTCGGGGACATCCTCAACCGCGATGAAAGCGTCAAGAAGCCCATCCTCGACGAAATCTTCAAGGACCGCACGCACCCCTGCTGGGCGGATACCGCGTGGATTCTGGATGTAACTGGACAGTTGCCGCAGAACAACAAAGGAGAGACAAAATGAAGAAGCTTCTCATTGGGCTTGGCGTCGCCGCCTGTGCGGGATGTGCGTCGGATCCGGACGCGACCGCGAAGACGATGGACTTCCTGGGGACTGTCGCCGCCGTGGCGATCGAGGCGACAACGCCTCCTCCTCCCCCACCGCCTCCGCAGACGGTCATCGTGCAGCAGCCGGTGGTCGTCGCCCAGCCGACGATTGTCCAGCAGCCCGTCATTCAGCAGCCCGTGGTCGTCGCCCCGCAGCCGGTCGTTCAGCCGCCCGCCGTTCAGGCCCCGGCGGCCGTTGCCCCTGCTGTGGCGCCCGTCGTGGAGGCCGCGCCGCCCGTGACCGCGCCGACGACGGCGACGGATACGGCGGAACCCGAGCTGAGGTACGGCAAGCTCAAGTTCGTGAAGTGCGCGACGCCCGACCAAATCGCCGCCGCCCGGCAGAAGATCGTCGCCGCGGGGAAGCGGCTCGACGAGATCGGCCTGACGTTCGAGAAGGGCGTGGACGAGGCGACGGTGGCGGCGACGATTGCCCAGTTCCCGACGGCGAAGTCCGTTGCGTGCGACAGGGTGCAGTTCACCTCGACGGCCGCGTTCGCGCAACTGCGGAATGCGACGAGCGTCGAGATCTGCGGGGCCTCGAATCTGGACGTGGCGCCGCTCGCGGGGCTGAAGCAGCTGACGAAACTGCGCTTCTCCTATTCGCGGATCGACGATCTCTCGCCGCTCGCGGGGCTGCCCGCCCTGGAGGACATCGACTTCTACGGCGCGCAGATTCGGGACTTCTCGCCGCTCGCGGCGTGCCTGCGGCTGAAGCGCGTCTATTTCTACGCCGCGAAGTGTCCGCCCGAGGGCTATGCGTCGCTCGGGAACCTGAAGCAGGTGAAGCAGTTCCACGGCGGGCTCACGAAGATGACGTCGATCGCGTGGGTGCGCCAGGTGCCGCAGGCGGAGGAGCTGAAGATATTTTCCGAGAAGATCGCCGACTTCACCCCGCTGCAGGCCCTGCCGAACCTCACGTACCTTCGGTGCTGGAACATGTACGCCAGCAACCTCTCCCTGCCGCTGGGCGATCTGGCCGTGCTGGCGAACTGCCGAAAGCTGCGTAAGCTCGAACTGCCGGGCAGCAGCTACGTGAACACGGCCGCGCTCGCGGGGCTGACGGAACTCGAAGAGCTCGACCTCTCCGGCGCGAAGAATCCGGTGGACGTGTCGTTCGCCGCGAAGCTGCCCAAGCTGCGTCGGATCAATCTGAGCGCGACCGAGGTCGTGAACGGCGCGACGCTGCCGGCGAGCGTGCGCGTGACGAAGAACGACAAGACCAGGGGACTGTAAGGCGGCGGACGGACGGGAGCGCGCAATGGGCATTGTCTGCGTCTGCATGAGCCCCGCGCTCGACGCGACGGTCTCGCTGGCGGCCTGGCCGACGGACGGCTCGATCGCGAAGAACGCCGAAGAAGTCGAGAACGTCGGCGGCAAGGGCATCAACGTGGCGCGCTGGCTCGCGGGCCGCGGGTGCCCCGTCGCGTGCGGGGGGCTGCTGGGCGAGGACAATGCCGCGCCGTTCGAGCGCGCGCTTGCGGCGTATGGCATCGCCGATCGGTTTGCGCGCGTGCCGGGGGCGACGCGGCGCAACGAGATGTTCGTCACGCCGCAGGGGAGCTTTAAGGTCAATCGCGGGGCCTTCCCGGGGCTGGACGCCGCGAACCTGCGATTCAGCATCGCCGACCTCGGAGTCGGCAGGGGGGATGTCGTTGTGCTCTCGGGCTCGCTGCCGAAGTGCTGCGGGGCCGATTTCTACGCGCGGGCGACGCGCGAGCTGAAGGCGCGGGGCGCCACCGTCGTGCTGGACGCGAGCGGCGAGCCGCTGCGACGGGCGGTGATGGGCGACGATGCGGCGGCGCGGCCCGATGTGATCAAGCCCAACGCCGAGGAGTGTGAGCCGCTTGTGGGCTTCGTGCCCGGCACGCCGGAGGAGTTCCGGCGGGCGACGGCGTTGCTACACGAACGGGTGCCGGGCGTCATCATCTCCGATGGCGCGGCGGGATGCTGGTTCAACGGCGTGTTCGTGGCGGCCCCGAAGGTTGACGTGCTGGATACGACGGCGGCGGGCGATACGCTGCTTGCGGAATGGTGCTATCGCACGTTCGTCGTGGGGACGCGCGGCGATGAGCGGGAGGCTGCGCGGTGGGCCGTCGCGGCCGGGTCGGCCGCGTGCACGATGCCCGGCGGCGACCCGCCCCCGCATGAACTCGTGCGGCGGTTGCATGATTCGATTGAATACTCGTCTGACGGAGGCATAAAATGAGGGCGAAGGCCTGGAGACTCTACGGGGCCGCCGATGCGCGGTTGGAGGATATCGAGCTGGAGGGCGCCGGCGAGGAGGGCATCGTCGTCGAACTCGTTACGAACACCATCTGCCTGAGCGACTACAAGGCCGTCTCGCTCGGCACGGGGCACAAGCGCGTGCCGCGCGACATCGCGACGCGGCCAACGATGTTCGGCCACGAGATCAGCGGCATCGTCCGAGAAGTCGGCACGAGGTGGCGGGGTCAGTTCCACGAGGGGCAGCGCGTCGGCATCCAGCCCGCGTTCAACATCCCCGGCCACGAGCTTGAGACGATGGGCTACGCCTGGCACACCATCGGCGGCGACACGACGCACGTCTACCTGCCCTCCATCGTGATGGAGATGGGCTGCCTGCTGCCCTACGACGGGGACGCCTACTTCAAGTGTTCGCTCGCGGAGCCGATCTCCTGCATCGTCTCCGCCTTCCGCACGAACTACCACAACGCCTTCGGTTCGCACAAGCTTGAAGTCGGCATCGTCGATGGGGGGACGATGCTGCTGATGGCCGGCTGCGGCGCGATGGGCCTTGGCTGCATCGACATCGCCTGCCACTCGCCCGAGAAGCGTCCGCGCCGCCTCGTCGTCACGGATATCGACGACGCGCGGCTCACGCGCGCGGCCCGCATGTTCGGCCTCGCGTTCGCCGGGGGGCGCGCGGACGGCGACGTCAACGGCGTGGAGGTTCACTTCGTCAACACGCGGGGCGCCGAGGATCCCGTGGCGCTCCTCAAGGGCTACAACCTCGCCGACGACGCCCGCGCCGACAACCCCACGTCCACGGGCGGCGGCTACGACGACATCTTTCTCTTCGCGGCCGTCCCCGCGCTCATCACGCAGTGCTCGGACCTGCTGGGCTTCGGCGGCTGCCTGAACTTCTTCGCCGGCCCCACGGACCAGCACCTGATGGCCAGCTTCAACTTCTACAACGTCCACTACATGATGCATCACGTGGTGGCCAACTCCGGCGGCGACGTCAAGGACATGGCGGACTCCGTGGACTGGATCGGCCGGGGCTACCTTCACCCCGAGGTGATGATCACCCACGTGGGTGGGCTCGACAGTGCCTTTGCCGCCACGCTCGACCTGCTCAAGGTCCCCGGCGGCAAGCGCCTCGTCTATACGCACGTGAAGATGCCGATGACCGCGATTGACGACTTCGCCCGACTCGGCGCGTCCGACCCGTTCTACGCCGAGCTCGATCGCCTCTGCACGGCGAACAAGGGGCTGTGGTGCAAGGCGGCCGAGGACTATCTGCTCGCCCACGCGCCGCGTCTCGAAATCGGCGAACCGAAGGAACTCGTCCGCGAGCGCGTCATCCGCCTCTAATCTTACTTGAAGGGCTGGGCAGTATGAAATCGTTTATGGCGTTGGTGGTGTGTGCGATGGCGGCGTGTACCGCCGCGGCGCTTGAGATCCCGAACGGGCGAATCGTCTGCACCGTCGAGACGAATGGCGTCACGGCCATTTACTTCGAATTGACGCCCGAGGCGACGTCCTTCATTCGCGGTGTCGTGGCCCTGCCGCCACCGGAAAAGTGGAATGGGCGGTTGAAGGGATTTGGCGGCGGTGGCCCCGCGAATGGTCTGGACGACAGAGGCCCGATCTGCGCGGCCATGCAGGGATGGGCCGCCGTCTATTCCGACCTTGGCAGTTCGCGCGGCGTCTCCACGCCGGCGCAGATTCGCGACTACGGCCACCGCGCGACGCATCTCGCCTGCACGACGGCCAAGACCCTGCTCCAGGAGCGGTATGGACGGCCCGCGCGCTATGCGTATTTCGTGGGCGGCTCCACCGGTGGCGGACAGGGCTTCCACGAGGCGCTTCGCTATCCCGGGGACTACGACGGCATCATCTCCATGATACCGGCGAACACGCGTCTGCCGCTCCACGTCTACTTCGCCTGGAATCTGCGGCTCATGACCGACGCGGCGGGCAAACCGGTCTTCACCGACGCGGAACTGGCCGCCGTGGAGGAAGCCGCGATTGACGTCTTCCGCGACCGGGACGAGCCGTGGGCGCGGGGGAAGTTCCTGACGGATTCCCGTTACAATCCCGAGACGGAGAAGCAGATCGTCGCGCGGGCCATCGCGCGCGCGCCGTCGCTGAACCGGCCCGAACTGTTGGATCGTCTGCACAAGATGTTCACGGGGCCGGTGCTGGACGGCAAACGGGTCCATGCGGGCGTGCCGTTCTCGGCGTCCTTCCGCAAGGCCGCCGGAAACCAGTGGATGCTGCGGTGGTACCTGCCGAAGGATCGTCCGCTCCATTCGGTGACGGATGCGGAGCTGCTCGACTGGATGAAGGCGTGGGGGCCCGACTGCAACGCCTGTGACCCGGACATCTCCGCCTTCGCGGCGCGGGGCGGCAAGCTGCTCGTCTGGGCGGGTCTTGAGGATTCGATTTGTCCCTACCCCGCGTTGATGGACTGGCACGCCGCCGCCGCCCGGAAGGTTGGACGGGAGACTCTTGATGCCTGCTGCCGCATGTACCTTCTGCCGGGGCTGGCCCACGGTCGCGGGCGCGGCCTGGGCGGCGTGGACAATGCGGAGCGCATCATCATGGACTGGGTCGAAAAGGGGATTCGCCCGGAGGTCGTGCACGGTTCCCTCCGCGACGGCACGCAGATTCCGCTCAAGCCGTATCCCGCGTGCTTTCAGTCCGCGCCGTAGAGGCTGGGTTAGACGGCGTGCGGAGGGCTGAGCAGCTCGAAGTGGCGGCGCGTGGTGCGGATGCGTCCCTCCCGCACGAGTTTGCCGATCTCGGTTGACAGCGCCGCGCGATCGACGTTCAGATAGTCGGCGAGCTGCTGGCGCGTGAAGGGAATGTCGAAGGCGCGGTTCCCCGTGGCCTCCGCCTGCATCGCGAGATAGGAGAGCAGCTTCTCAGCCGTCGTGTGCTGGGTGAGGCATTCGATCTTCCGGGCGAGCAGCGTGTTTCGATGCGCGATGGTCGCCAGAAGATGGGTGAGCAGCTGGATGTGGGCGGGGCAGCGGGCCGCGCAGGGCCTGAGCACCTTGTCGCCGCGCAGGAGCAGCACGGTCGTCGGCTCGGTGGCGACGATGTTGGCGAAGTAGTGGCTGGCGCCGCCCAGGACGAAGGACGTGCCGAACACCTCGCCGGGGGCGAGATGCGAGAGCACCTTCTCGCGCCCGTCCAGGCTGTAGCGCACCACGTTGACCGCGCCCGCGAGAACGACGCCGAAGTGGGCGGCCCGTTCGCCCTCGCGGAACAGGTGCTCGCCGGCGGCGTAGGTCTTCCGTCGGGCGCCCAGGCAGGTGCGCAGGACGCCCGGATCAAGCCGGGCGAAGAAGTCGAGAGTTTTCCGCATCGTTGGAATTACAACATATTTCCCCGGCCGGGTCAAGTATACTATCCGCCACTCAACCAAAGAGAGTTTCGTTTATGGCAGACTGTTCATCGATTCGCAAGTTCCAGACCGCGGCCGACTACACGAAGAACTTCATCGTGCAGGCCGAGATCGACAAGTATCTTCCCGGCGGGAAGCACTTCATCGACGAGGCGGAGATCAACCGCCTCATCGCGGAGATCGACGCGCGCCCGGCCGACCCGGCGCGCGTGCGCGAGATCATCGCGAAGAGCGAATCCACCTGCGAGACGCTGGAGCCCGAGGAGACGGCGGAGCTGATGCGGGTGACGGATCCGGCGCTCTTCGAGGAGATGCGGGCGGCGGCGGCGCGCATCAAGCTGAAGGTATACGACAACCGCATCGTGATGTTCGCGCCGCTCTACATGTCGAACCTCTGCGTGAACGGGTGCAGATACTGCGGCTTCCGCGAGGGCAATGAGCTGCAGAAGCGCCGCGTGCTGACGATGGACGAGCTGAAGGAGGAGATCGACGTGCTGGCGGGCCGCATCGGCCACAAGCGCCTCATCGCCGTCTACGGCGAACACCCCACCACCTCCACCGAATACATCGCCGAGACGATCGAGACCTGCTACGGCCGCAAGGTGCCGGCCCCGCGCACGGGCGCGCTGAACAGCATCCGCCGCGTGAACGTGAACGCAGCGCCGCTGCCGATCGCGGACCTGCGCGTGCTGCGGTCCGTGGGCATCGGCACGTTCCAGGTGTTCCAGGAGACGTACAACCGCCGCCTCTACGAGCAGATGCACCCGAGCTGGAGCGTGAAGGGCAACTACGACTGGCGCACGACCTGCTTCCACCGCTGCCTTGAGGCGGGGGTGGACGACGTCGGCTTCGGCGTGCTCTACGGGCTCTGCGACTGGCGCTTCGAGCTGCTCGCCACGATCATGCACGCCCGCGACCTCGAACGCTGGTTCAACATCGGCCCGCACACGCTCAGCTTCCCGCGCCTCGAACCCGCGAGCGGCACGCGCGTCCCCGAGGAGTCCCCGTGGCTCATCGACGACGCCACCTTCCGCCGCATCCTCGTGATCGCCCGCCTCTCGGTGCCCTACACGGGCATGATCGTGACGGCGCGCGAGAGCCCCGAGAGCCGCAACAGGGCCCTCGACTGCGGTATGACGCAGCTCGACTGCTCCTCCAACATCGCCATCAAGGGCTACAGCGACTTCGCGAACGAGGCGCACCAGGAGAAGGAGCGCCAGCAGTTCATGCTCGGCGACACGCGCTCCATCGAGGAGATGGTGCGCTATCTGGCGGACCGCGGCACGATCACCTCCTTCTGCACGGCCGGCTACCGCTGCGGTCGCACTGGCGGGTGCATCATGGACGCGCTCAAGACGGGCCGCGAGGGCAAGTTCTGCAAGATCAACGCGGTGCTCACGTTCCGCGAATGGCTGGACGACTTCGCGCAGGACCCCGCCACGCGCGCCGCCGGCGAGGCCCTCATCCAGAAGGAGCTCGCGGGCATCAAGGCGTGGGTGCCGAAGTTCTACCCCTCCGTGATGAAGCAGTACGAGGCGACCTGCCGGGGCGAGCGCGACCTCTTCTTCTGATGCGAGGGTGAACGATGAAGCGTATCCTGATGGTGGCGTCCGTGATTGCGGGCCTCGTCTGTTCGGCCGCGGATGACCCGGATCGCCAGAAGGTCCATGTGCGGCCCGGTGAAACGGGGGAGAGGGTGTTCCCGACGTGGGAGGCGGCCCGGAACTTCATCCGCGCGGCCCGGCAGGATGGGCGCCTCGCGAAGGACCGCCCCACCGTCGTTCTCGTTGCCCCCGGAATCTATTCCTTCAGCGCGCCGCTCACGTTCCGTGCGAACGACTCCGGGCGGCGGGAGGCGCCGATCGTGTGGATGGCCGAGACGGAGGGAAGCGTCCACGTTCGCGGCGGCGTGACTCTGCCGCCTTCCGCGTTCAAGCCCGTGACGGAGACGGCGATCCTCGACCGGCTGCCCGAGGCTTCGCGCGGAAAGGTGCGCGTATGCGACGTCGCCGCATATCTGCCGCAGGAGCTGCCGCCGTGGGGCAATCAGTTCGGCGAGCCGCCAGCGCCCTGGCTCTACATCAACGGCGCGCCGGCGGATTGCGCGCGCTGGCCGAATGCGGATGCCGAGAACGGCGGGTGGGCGTATTTCACGAAGTCCGTCGATACAGGCTATCCCGACAAGGACATCCACAGCAACGCGCGGCGGGACAATCATCCGGGTGCGTTCCAGTGGGAGTTCGGCGCGCGCGGCAGCCGCTGGAATTTCGACGCGGGCGTCTGGATGTATGGCTACTGGACGCACGACTGGGCCGAGAACTCGGTTCGCGTAAAGGGCTTTGAGAACACGCCCAGCAATCGGGTGATCCGTCTCGCCGGCATCCACACCTATGGGTGCGGGAATGGCACCTGGGGCGCCAGGAGGCGGCGCTTCTTCGCCTACAACCTTCTGGAGGAACTCGACGCGCCCGGGGAATGGTATCTCGACCGCGCGGCGAAGAGGCTCTACGTGGTTCCCACGACGGACTGGGTGAAGGCGGAGCTCGTGCTGGCGATGTTCGAGAAACCGTTCATCGACCTGCGCGATGCGTCGGACATCGTCTTCAAAGGCATCTCGTTCGAGTTCTCGCATGCACCCCAGGCATCCGTTCGAATCGCCGGGGGCACGCGCATCGGCCTTGTCGGTTGCCAGTTCACGGGGCTGGCGGGTTCGGCCGTGGGGCTCACCGGAACAGAGTGCCGCATCGTTCGCTGCGCGGCCTGGAATCTGGGCGCGAGCGGCTTCTCGATTTCGGGCGGCGACCGCAGGAACCTGATTGCGGCCAACAATCTGGTGGCGGACTGCGACATCCACGACTACGCGAAGTTCCGCCGCACCTACGCGCCCGCCATCGGGATCGGCGGCTGTGGCCAGCGCGTTGTGGGGTGTAGACTCCACCATGCGCCGCACAACGCGATTCTCTATGGCG
Source organism: Kiritimatiellia bacterium (assembly GCA_051884935.1). Lineage (GTDB taxonomy): Bacteria > Verrucomicrobiota > Kiritimatiellia > RFP12 > UBA1067 > RUG572. The sequence goes on from JBJEWG010000308.1 coordinate 21,373, forward strand.
GCAACAACCATCTCTTCGAGTCGAACGAGGTCTACCGCGTGCTGTTGGAGACGGGCGACGCGGGGGCGTTCTACACGGGCCGCGACACCTCCACCCTCGGTACGGTCATCCGCGGGAACTATTTCCACGACCTCGGCCGCGACCCCGCGCTGTCTGACTTCACGATGGCGATCTACTTCGACGACTGCGATTGGGGCGACGCCGTCTACGACAACGTCTTCGAGCGGGCGGGGCGGGCCGTGTTCATCGGCGGGGGAAACCTCCATCCCGTTTCGGGGAACATCTTCGTGGACTGCCCGGTCGGCGTTCACGTCGATTCCCGCGGCGTCACCTGGCGGGAGGGCAAGCGCAAGGCATTCAACTTCGACACGAACGGTGTTTCGTGGTACGAGAACAGATTGAAGCCGTTCGACTTCCGCAGCGAGGTCTGGACGAAAGCCTACCCGGAAATCGAGGGACTGCTCAAAGACCGCCCCGACCTGCCCCGCATGAACCCCGTCACGAACAACGTCTTCATTGCGTGCAAAAGGAACTTCGAACTGGACAAACTGGCCCAGACGGTCACCAACGAATGTCCGTTCGCCGCCAATGCGTTCTATCCCACGCGCGAGGCCGCTCGTCGGGCCGGCGTGGAGTTGGGCACACTGAAGTGAGATATGCGAGATGACGACGAACGGTGAAGAGACGGAGCGCGTGGTGCGGTCCATACGGAACGTGACCTACGCGGGGGCGGCGGTGAACATCCTCGTGGCGGCGCTGAAGGGCGTCGGCGGCGTGCTGTGTTCCTCGCAGGCGCTTGTGGCGGACGCCGTCCATTCCGTCTCCGACCTTGTGACGGACCTCGCGGTCATTCTGGGCGTGCGGTACTGGGTGGCGCCGGCGGACGCGGAGCATCCCTACGGCCACGGCAAGATCCAGGCGCTGGTGACGCTGTTCATCGCGGGGGCGCTCGCGCTGGTGGCGTGGGAGCTGGGCTGGCACGCGGCGCGGGCGCTGATGGCGGGCGGCGCGAAGAGCCCGGGGCTCGCCGCCTTCTACTGCGCCCTCGTCTCGGTGGTCTCGAAGGAGCTGCTGTTCCACTGGACGCGGCGGGTGGCGCACACGGTGAAGTCGCCGGCGCTGGAGGCGAATGCCTGGCACCATCGCTCGGACGCGATCAGCTCCGTGCCGGTCGCCATCGCCGTGGTCGTGGCCCACGTCTGGCCGTCCCTGGCCTGGCTGGACGCCGTCGGGGCGATTCTGGTGGCGTGCTTCATTCTGCACGTCGCATGGGAGATCGCCCACCCGGCGCTACAGGAGCTCGTGGACGCGGGCATCGACGACAAGTCGGCGGAGGTCGCCGCCGTGGCGCGGCAGGTGCCGGGGGTGCTGGCCGTCCATCAGGCGCGCGCGCGCCGGTATGGCGGTGCGTTTCAGGCGGACCTGCACGTGCAGGTGGATGCGTCGCTCTCGATCGGCGCCGCGCACACGCTGGGGCACGACGTGAAGAACGCGATTCTCGCGGCGGGCATCGACGTCTCGGACGCGGTGATCCACGTGGAGCCGATGGACGTGCGGGCGATCGTGTCGCTCGGGTCCAACATCGAGCCGCGTGCGGCGTATCTGGAGAAGGCGCGCGACGCGCTGGCGGCGCTGCCCTGCACGCATCTCGTGAAGGCGAGCCGCGTGATCGAGACGGAGCCGGTGGACGTGCCGGCTGAGTTCGCGGGCCAGAAGTTCCTCAACCAGGTGGTGGTGCTTGAAACGGCGCTGGAGGTGGAGGACTTCGCGCGGCGGATGCACGCGATCGAGGACGAGCTGGGGCGCGTGCGGACGGTGCGGAACGGGCCGCGCACGATCGACATCGACCTGATCGACTTCAACGGCGTGGTGCGGAACGACCCCGAGCTGACTCTACCGCACCCGCGCGCGCGGTCGCGCGACTTCGTGATGAGGCCGCTGGCCGAACTGGGGATCACGCTGGGTTGAGGCGGGGCGCCTCGGCGTCGCGGAGGACGTCGAGAATGTCCTCCCCGAACTCGTTGAGCGTCTGGTTGTAGACGATGCTGCTGAGGTGGGCGAGGGTGCGCGGATTCTCCTCGGCCACGCGGAAGAGCGTCTTGTTGCCCATGATGCGGAACGCCGCCACGCCGAGATCCTCCGCCGCCTCCTTGCGCCAGCCGCGAAGGGCGACGGCCCTGCGCCGCGCGTCCGGCGAGAGGTCCGCCGCGAAGCCGGGGTCGCGCCGCGGGGGCGGGGCGGCGGGAACGGGCCGGTGGGGCCGCGCGGATTTCTCGGCGGGCCATCGGATGGTGAACTCGGGTTCTTCGCGGCGGGCGACGCGCAGGCCCTTGGGCGTGAGCCGGATGAGGTCGGTGCCGTCGGCGGCGACGCTGGCGCAGCCGGCGCGGACAAGCGACTCGATGAGGATGCGCAGCCGTTCGGGCACGAAGCCGTTGAGCAGGTTCCAGGTGGAGAGCTCCGCGAGATGGTGCGCGGCGACGAAGTCCGTCTTGTTCCCGAGCAGCACGTCCACGACGCGCGCCGAGGCGAACTGGCCCTTCATGCGGCCGATGCAGGAGAGCACCTTCTGGACGATCAGCCACTGGGCGTCCGTGAGGGGCTCCGGCGGCTGGCGGGGGCCGCAGTGGTCGCACCCGCCGCAGACGTTGGCGCGCGTCGTCTCGCCGAAGTAGGAGAGGATGAAGGCGTGGCGGCAGCCCCGCGTATCGCAGAAGGCGATCATCTCGCGGAGGCGCTGACGGTCGCGCCGCTCCTTCTCGCGGCGCGCGTCGAAGACCGCGCGGAGGCTCGCCTCCGTGACGGCGAGGTTGAGCTGCACCGTGGGCGGGGCGCGGAACTGCGCGCCGTGCGCGAGGGTGATGGCCTGATGCTGGGCGAAGACGTTGAGGACGGTTTCGAGGGCGATGCCCTTTGCGCCGAGGCGTTCGGCGAGGGCGTCCGTGTCGATCGGGACGGGCCTGTCGGCCGCGCGCGTCCGCAGTTCGGCGAGCACGGCGCGGGCGAGTTCCCAGGGTGGATTCGCGCCGTCGATGAAGAACTCCTGCGTCTTCACGTCGGCGTAGCTGAAGAGCAGTTCGCAGAAGGAGGGGAGTCCGTCGCGGCCCGCGCGCCCGATCTCCTGGTAGTACGCCTCGATGGAGCCGGGGATGTCCCAGTGCGCCACGAAGCGGATGTCCGCGCGGTCCACGCCCATCCCGAAGGCGTTCGTGGCGACGACGACCGGATACTTGGCCGCGACGAACTCGTTGTAGACGCGCGTGCGCGCGGCGGAGTCCAGCCCGCCGTGGTAGAGCAGCACCTTCGATTCGCCGAAGCGGCACCCCGGGGCGGTGAGCCGCGCGAAGACGCTCTCGGCGTGCCGCCGCGTCGCCACGTAGACGATGCCCGTGCGGTGCGCGCGGACGAGGTCGCAGACGCGGCGGAACTTGGCCTCGTGCGAGCGGGTCGGGACGACGGAGAGGTTGAGGTTCTCGCGGCTGAAGCCCTGCACCTGCACGTAGGGCTTCTCGCGGGGGGCCTCGCCGAGGCGGAGCTGGCGGATGATGTCCGCGCGGACGTCGGGCGTGGCCGTGGCGGTGACGGCGAGGATCGGGATGTCGGGGAAGCCGGTGAGGGCGTCGCGGATGTTCAGGTAGTCGGGGCGGAAGTCGTGCCCCCACTGGCTGATGCAGTGCGCCTCGTCGATGGTGAGCAGGGCGAGTTCCGTGCGGGCGATCGCCTCCAGAAAGCGCGCGTTGCGGAAGCGTTCGGGGGCGATGTAGACGAGCTTGTATTCGCCGAGCATCATCGCGTCGAGGCGGGCGGACATCTCGT
>JBJEWG010000309.1:0-5058 GCA_051884935.1 Kiritimatiellia bacterium
CGAGTTATGCCGATGACTCGACCTCTCGACCGATTTGAAACTCCGAGCGTTTGCAAAAGGGCGGTTCTAACGAACCGCCTGGGGCTTCGCGCTTCTCAACGACTTCTAATTGACTTAAATGGAAGAACTAACTCGAATATGTGGAATTGACTTAAATATGGATGATCGGCTTAAATCGGGAGATAGATTTAGAATCTGTGGGATCGGTTTGGAAACGGGGGCGGGGAAACTATCTTTTTCTTCTCTCTCGCGCGCGTGACCATATATAAGAAGCACACGACAGAAAGGCAGGAGACAATTCTCGCGCCTCGCGCGCATCTAAGGACCAGTTGGCGAATGTTGCCACGATGGGGGCGGTGGGAGTTGGATGCCTAGGAGATGTGGTGTGAGGGGAGGCGGGATTGGGAAAGGTGGTATTGTGGGAAAACGGGGTGTGGAAAGGTGAGTTTGTGGAAGAATGGTGAGGAAAAGTGAGGAAAGGGCATTGACAGGCAAAATGGCAAGGTGGTAGACTGTACGCGTCGGTCGGGCGACTTGTTTGATGTGTTTTGTCGTCTATAAGCTTATAAAGGCTTTTAGGCGTTAGCTTAACGTCCATTAAAGGATATGATCATAAAACAGATGAGATTCGTTTTAGGTTGCGTGCTTCTTCTTTTCGGCGCGGCGGAGGGTGTCTTTGCCCAGGCGACGGCGGGGGGCGCCGGTATTCAGGCGACGGCGGGGGGCGCTGGTGTTCAGGCGAAGGCGGGGGAGGCGGTTGTCATCCTGGCTGCGCAGATAGTGGTCAAGGAGAGTCAGATTCAGGCCTTTAAGGAGATTTGCCGTCCGTTGATCGAACAGACGCGAAAGGAGGCCGGGTGCGTGAGGTATGAGCTTCTTCAGAATCCCTATCGTCCGAACGCCTTCTTCTTCTTCGAGGAATACGCCAATCAGGCGGCTGCCGACCATCACGCCCGTCGGCCGTATCTGGACCTCTTCAAGAAGCAGCGGGTGCCGATGCTGCTGGAGACGCCAACCCTCCAGATCTATCGCGCGTCCCAGACTCTTGGTCTCTAGTCGGATTAAACAACAGGAAAGGGGGATGGTATGCGGGTGATTGCGTCAGTGAAGCGGGGCCTCCTGCTCTTCGCGTGGGGGGCCGTGCTGTGCGCGGCGGGGCTGTTGACGGGGTGCGCGACGGGGGCGATGAAGGGTTCGCCGTTCGACACGTGCGCGCGGGCCGACTACAAGGGCGACGTGAAGGATCGCGTCAACCTGTGGCCGCTTGCATACTGGCGCGATCCGGTGGGGTCCGTCGCGTGGCCGCTCGTCGCGCTCTCCGACGACCTCTTCGCGGTTCGTCCCGTCTATTCGCAGTACCGGCAGACCGGCGCCGAGGGGGCGTATGACGAGTTCAATCTCCTCTGGCCGATCGCGCAGGCGGATACGAAGAGCAACGACTACCGCGTCTTCCCCGTCTTCTGGGGCTGGAATGGCCAGGGGGACAAGGGTTATCAGACCGTCTTTCCGCTCTACTGGAACGGGCCGGAGTACAATATCTTCCTTCCGTTCTGGATCTACTGGTCGTACGCCGACGACGGGTCGTTTCGCACGCTCGGGGGGCTGGCCGGCATCAACTACGAGGGACCGGACTACCATTCGAGCTGGTGCTTTCCGCTCTGGTACGAGAACAGCAAGGGCCTTCTTGCGACGCCGATCTTCGGGTATGGCTACGGGTGCCAGTGGCTCTTCCCGTTCTGGATCTATGCGTCGGGCGTCGGCGATGCGTGGGCGCTCTCCACGCTCGGGGGGCTGGCCGGCATGAGCCGGAAGGGGGCGGACTACCGTTCGAGCTGGTGCTTCCCGCTCTGGTACGAGAACAGCGAGGGCGTCTTCGCGACGCCGCTTCTGGGCCACGGGCCTGAGAGCAACTGGTTCTTCCCGTTCTGGATCTACTCGTCGGACGCCGACGACGCATGGTCGCTCTACACGCTCGGGGGGCTGGCCGGCGTCAAGCAGACGGCCGCGGACGACTACGCGAACTGGTGCATTCCGTTCTGGTATCAGGACGAGGAGAGGTTCATCTCCCTTCCGTTCTCCTACAGGCGCGGCCGCGGAGGCGAGTATATGCGGTGGAAGGTGCCCGGGCTGCTCTCCTGGGGCGAGACGGAATATCGGTCCAGCGCCGGCAGGATTCTGCTTGGGCTCGGCGGCTGGAGATTCACCACGCCCTACGGGAACGACCGCCTCTTCCGCGAGTGGTGGGTCTGGCCGCTTGGCGGATGGAACGGAGGCGAAGTGAGCGAGAGGGATCGTTCGGCCTGGCTGCTGAGCGGGCTCGCGGTGTGGAAGGGGAGATACTACTCGCATGTCATCCCCCTGTACTTCTGGGATCGGGGCTGTCTGTTCACCCCGTTCGGCGGCTGGTCCAGGAATTTGATCTGGATCACGCCGTTCGTGTCGATCTTCCGGGAGGCGAACAGCGAAGAGGGCGGCTGGGTGTTCCCGATCTGCTTCCACAGAAAGAGCCGCGACTACGACGAGGTCCGGTGGCCCATCGACCGCCCGACGCTGCCCGAGTCGCTGAAGGTCGCCTCGTATGCGCGGACGAATGACCAGCAGCAGGTCGAGACGCGCCTGAGCGTGGGAGGGTTTTCGGTGCGGGACGAGACGGCATGGTTCATGCTTTGGGACAACGACCGCCACTTCTTCGGCGGGAGCTCCATCGACGGGGAGATCGACTGCTGCCACGTGACCGAACGGCACGAGGTCGGCAACAGCCTGCTGTTCCGCCTCTCGCGCTCGCACACCGTGGCCTACGACCTCAAGACCCGGGGGAGGATGGAGAACAGGGACGAAACGGAAACGCAGGTGCGCCTGTTCGCCTGGCTCTACAGCGGCCACTTCTGGCGCGACCGGTTCAAGGGCGAGGTGCGGCGGCGGCAGCGCGTGCTCAGGAAGCTCTGGGACTGGGACGAGCGCGACGGCGGCGTCTCGCTCGACGTCTTCCCGGGCTTCACCTACGACCGGAACAAGATCGGCGCGACGAAGGTCTCGCTCCTCTGGCGGCTGTTCCGCTACGAGACGGACCCGGAGAAGGGAACGAAGGAGATCGACCTTCTCTTCCTGCCCGTCTGGCGGTGAGGGGCCACGCGGGGGGGCGGGAGGTGTGGTATAATAGGCGGACACTTTTCAGTCAAGGAGTCGATGAGATGAAGAAGATGGTTTCGGATCAGGTCAAGGCCGGCACCGCGCGCGCGCCGCATCGGTCGCTGCTCTTCGCGACGGGCATGAAGCGGGAGGACATGAAGAAGCCGTTCATCGGCATCTGCAACAGCTACGAGAGCTTCGTGCCGGGGCACTGCCATCTGAACAAGGTGGGGGAGTGGATCAAGCAGTGCGTGATCGAGGCGGGCGGCGTGCCGATGGAGTTCAACACGATCGCCGTGTGCGACGGCATCGCGATGGCGCACGCGGGCATGAAGTACTCTCTGCCGAGCCGCGAGCTGATCGCGGACAGCGTGGAGACCATCGCGCGGGCGCACTGCTTCGACGCGATGATCTGCGTGCCGAACTGCGACAAGATCGTGCCGGGAATGCTCATCGGCGCGCTGCGCGTGAACATCCCCACCATCTTCGCCTCCGGCGGGCCGATGGCGCCGGGAAGGTATCCGAAGACGGGCAGGGACACCGACCTCAACTCCGTCTTCGAGGCGGTGGGCGCGGAGAACGTGGGGGCGATCACGAAGAAGGAGCTCGCGGCGGTGGAGGAGACGAGCTGCCCGGGGTACGGGTCGTGCAGCGGGATGTTCACGGCGAACTCGATGAACTGCCTCTACGAGGCGCTGGGCATGGCGCTGCCGGGGAACGGGACGATCCTCGCGATCGACCCGAGGCGGAAGGAGCTGTACCGCGCGGCGGCGTTCCGCGCGGTGGCGATGGCGAAGGCGCGCGGGCCGCTGCCGCGCGAGCTTGTGACGAAGGAGAGCCTCGACAACGCGCTCACGCTCGACATGGCGATGGGCGGCTCCACGAACACGGTGCTGCACACGCTCGCGATCGCGCGCGAGGCGGGCGTGGACTACTCGCTCGAACGGATGAACGAGATCTCGGCCCGCACGCCGTACATCTGCAAGCTGGCGCCCTCGGGACACTACCACGTGAGCGACCTGGACGCGGCGGGCGGCGTGATGGCGATTCTGAAGCGTCTGCCGAAGGGGCTGCTCAACCTCAAGGCGAAGACCGTCTCGGGCCAGACGCTGGGGCGGCAGATCGCGGCGGCGGAGATTCGGGACGACGACGTGATCCGCACGTGCAGGGAGCCGTACTCGAAGGACGGCGGGCTCGCGGTGCTGTGGGGCAACCTCGCGACGGGCGGCGCGGTGGTGAAGAAGGGTGGCGTGGCGCCCTCGATGATGGTCTTCACGGGGCGGGCGATCTGCTTCGACAGCCAGGAGGAGGCGTGCGAGGGCATCCTCGGCGGCAAGGTGAAGCCGGGGCACGTGGTGGTGATCCGCTACGAGGGGCCGAAGGGCGGGCCGGGAATGCAGGAGATGCTGGCCCCCACGAGCTACATCATCGGGGCGGGCCTCGGCGAGAGCGTGGCGCTCATCACCGACGGGCGCTTCAGCGGCGCGACGCACGGCGCGTGCGTGGGGCACGTCTCGCCCGAGGCGGCGGAGGGCGGCCTGATCGGCCTCCTGAAGGACGGGGACGAGATCACGATCGACATCCCGAAGCGCGCCATCTCCGCAAAGCTCGCGAAGAGCGAAATCGCGCGGCGGCGCAAGGCCCTCAAGCCCTGGACGCCCCGCATCAAGGGCGGGTGGCTGGAGCGCTACGCGCAGTTCGTGGGCAACGCCTCGACCGGGGCCTCGCTGAAGAAGTGAAAAAGTGCGAAGGGCTATTCCCTTACGCGGGGGGATATGCTATACTATCAACTCAATTTTCGAACAGGAGAAGAAGAAATGAGTCAGCATCGTAGTCTCAAGGGATCTGGTAAGATCACGTCCAAGCGCAACGTCCTCAAGCGTTTCGAGCGCGTCAACCTGCTCCAGGCCCGTGGCCAGTGGAAGGAAG
>JBJEWG010000310.1:0-25098 GCA_051884935.1 Kiritimatiellia bacterium
TAGGACCGCACGAAGTAGTAGGCGCGCACGGTCGTGCCGTTATACTGGTTATGGGAGGTGTACTTCTCGGCGAAGCGCCCGAAGCTGAGGTTCGCCGGCAGGTTCATGCCGAGCTGCCGGCAGGCCAGGCGGCGGTCGAGGATGTAGTCCGCATACTCGTCCGCCTCCAGAATCGAGCGCAGCAGGTCCTTCCCCTCGTCCAGATGCTCGGCGATGCCCCACTTCTGGAAGCGGATGATGTCGAGGCGGGGCTCGGCCACGTCCTTCATCTTCGTCTGGACGATGTAGACGCTGCCACGGCGGACGCCGGCGACCGGATGACGCGCGAGCGAGCGGGATATCCGCCCGATGTTGATATACTCGATCGTGCCGATGAGGCGCAGGATGTTGAAGAGGATCGAACGGACGCGCAGATCGCAGAGTTCAAGAAGCTCGGGGGCCTGCGTGCGGTGGGCCTCGTCGTAGAGCGAGTCGAAGATCAGCTCGCCCCACTCGATGCGCCCGCCCGGCAGCCATTCGATCTGGCGGAAGAACTCGGGCGAGATGCCCTGAATGAGGTCCAGGTCATCGACGCCTGTCTCATTGGGAACGCGCGTCAACGTGGTGTTCATCTCGGCACGCCACGCGAAGTTCTCCGTGGACTCCTCGCGGAGCGCCGCGGGAAGCGCCATGCGCCACTTCGTCGCGACGGCGTCAACGGCCGCGCGGAGGGCGGCATCGTCGAGAGCCTCGGGCTTCAGGGCCTTGAACGCGGCCGTCACCGATGCGTCAAGGGAGGCGGGGAAGAGGGCGATCTCGGGCTGGCCGAGGCGGTTGTGGGCGGAAAGGCCGTGGACGACCTCCTCGACCTGCGCGCGGAAGGCCTCCGAAGGCAGCGCGCACACGCGCCCGTAGCTGCCGACCGTGAGCCATCGCGTGCCGGTGTTCGCGTTGTAGAAGAAGACCTTCTCGTTGCCGATGGAGACGTGCGCCGACTCGATGGCGCGCACGATGTCGTCCGCGCTCTGGGCGGGACGCGCCATGCGCCAGTTCTCGCCGCGCGCGCGGAGCGCGTCGCGGACCTTCGCGGAGCTCGTGTTCAGAAAGCGAATCCGCCGCTTCGAGACGAGCGTCTGCAGCACCTCGTCCGCCTTGAGGGCGAGGTCCATGCGATTCGGGTCGGGGCGGATGAGCACGTAGTCGTCCGTGAACAGAAGGTCGGCGGAATCGGCCCACTCGGCCATCGCCTCGTTCTCCGTGAGCTCGGGCTGCCCGGCCTCGCGGCGCGCGCGGTTGAGCTCGTTCGTCCAGGCGATGCGCTGCATGGCGTGGACGCCCCTGCTCGTGACGAGGCCGGGGGTGCGGAAGAAGAGCGTGCCGATGCGGGACTTCAGCGTCCCGTCGGGGTTCTTCGCGAAAATGGGGTCACCGATGATCTTCATGTCAAACTCTCCGTGCGCTCTCAAGGGTGTTCCAGAGAAGCATCGTAATGGTCATGGGGCCGACGCCGCCCGGAACAGGCGTGATGGCGGAGGCAACCCGGGAACAGGACTCGAAGTCCGCATCTCCGCAGAGGCGGTAGCCCTTCGGCCTCGTCGCATCCGGCACGCGGTTCACGCCCACGTCGATGACGACGGCGCCCGGCTTGAGCATATCGCCCGTGAGCGTGCCGGGGCGGCCGGCGGCGACGACGACGATGTCCGCCGTCTTCGTGTAGACCGAGACGTCCGGCGTGCCGGTGTGGCAGAGCGTCACGGTCGCGTTCGCGTTCCTGCCCTTGCGGGAGAGCAGCGCGGCGACGGGCTTGCCGACGATGTTCGAGCGGCCGATCACCACGGCGTGCCTGCCCTTGATATCCATGCCCGTGACCTCGATGAGCTTCACGATGCCGTGCGGCGTGCAGGGGAGGAAGCACGGCTCGCCGATGAGCATCTTGCCCACGTTCACGGGCGTGAAGCCATCGACGTCCTTCTCAGCGGCGATTGCGTCGATCACCTTCTTCTCGCTGATGCCCTTCGACAGGGGCAGCTGCACAAGGATACCGTGGATGGCGGGGTCCGAATTGAGGGCCTTGACCGTGTCGATCACGGCCTGCTCGGGCGTGTCGGCGGGCATGCGGATCTCCCGCGAATACATGCCGGCCTCGCGGCAGGCCTTCTCCTTTGCGGTCACGTAGCTGACGGACGCGGGGTTGTCGCCCACGAGGATGACGGCGAGGCCGGGCGTGACGCCCCTCTCGGCCTTGAGCGCGGCGACGCCCGCCGCGATCTCCGCGCGCGTCTCCGCGGCCAGCTTCACACCGTCGATGATCTGTGCACTCATTTCAAAAGCTCCTTCATCTTGTCGCGAACCATCTCAAAGCCGGTTCGTCTCTCCAAAAGGTCAGCGGAGTATAGCATTTTCGACGGGCTTCCGCCACCAGGCGAGATACTCGACGTTCCCCTTCTCGCGCCCTCGGATGGGGGATTCCACCACGCCCAGAAGCGCGAGGCCCAGCGTCTGCGTGCCGAAGGCGGAGATATCCTCCACCACGCGGCGGCGCACTTCGGGATCGGTGACGACCCCGCCCGGGGCCTTGCCGCGCCCCGCCTCGAACTGCGGCTTGATGAGCGAGACGATCTCGCCCCCCGGCAGAAGCACCTCGGCCATTGGCGGGAGAATCAGCTTCAGGGATATGAAGCTCACATCCGTCACGGCGCGCGCGGGGCGCTCCGGAAGATCGACAGCGGTCATGCCGCGGGCGTTGAAGTTCTCCCTCACCCATACGCGCGGATCGACCCGGAGCTTGTAGGCAAGCTGGTTGGTGCCCACGTCCACGGCCATCACGCGGGCGGCGCCGTGCTGGAGCATGCAGTCCGTGAACCCGCCCGTCGAGCTCCCCACGTCCAGGCACACGAGGCCCTCGACCGTCCAGCCGTCGAACGTCGCGAACGCCCCCTCAAGCTTCTCCCCGCCGCGCGAGACGAAACGCGGCGGCGCCTCGACCTCCAGCTCCGCGTCCGCCGAAACGGCCCGCCCGGCCTTCGTCTCGACGCACCCTCCGACGCGCACCTTGCCCTCCAATATCAGCGCCTGCGCGGCCGTGCGGGACGCGGCGAGCCCCCGCGAGAAGAGAAGCTGATCCAGTCGAACCTTCGCCATGTCACTTCGCGATCGACGTGATCTTGCGGATATCCTCCTTGCGGAAGGTCTGCTGGACGCCGGGGGAGACCTCCAGCGTGACGTTGCCGAGAAAATCCTTGTCGATGAGAACGCCGCGATGGACGCCGCGAATCGTCTCGACCTCGGTATCGGCCACGAAGATCCGCGAGAGCTTCACGAAGAGCCGCCCCGTGTCCTTTGCCTTGACGACGACCGTGCGGGACGTATCCTGATAGCCGTCCAGATGCACCTGAACGGCGTGTTCGCCTGCGGCGACACCCTCCAGCGCGAGAATGTGGGACCGCACGGCGTCGCCCCCCTGGCTGCGGGTCGTTCCCACGGCCCGGCCATCGACGGAGACCTTCGCGCCCGCCGGCACCGTGACGATCTCAAGGCGGCCCAGCACGCTTTCGAGGCGGAACTCCTCCGTCTTCGCCTCCCCGTTCCCAAGCGACACGTCGCGGGTCACCGGCGCGTGCCCCGCCAGCTCGATGCGGACCTTGTGCGAACCCGCCTTGAGCGAGACGATGGTCGCGGGCGTCTTACCCTGATAGTCGTCATCGACGAACACCTTCGCCTGCTCGGGGCTGGAGACGACCGTGAGCTTCGCCGGCAGGCCCTTCAGCCGCACCGCGAGCGTCTGGCTGTCGCCGGGGGCCAGACGGAGCTCGCGCGTCTCGTCCTGATACCCCGCCAGGCGAAACGCCACCGTCGCCACGCCCTTGGGGACGTTCGCGAGCTTGACCGGCGTCACGCCGCGCTCGACGCCGTTGACGAGCACCGTCGCGCCCGCAGGCTCCGTCGTGCAGTCAACGACGCCCGAATCCAGCGCGAGCGTCTCCTCGCGCACGAGGGGGCGCCGCCCCTCCGTCTTCACGTCGATCCGCTTCGACTGGTAGCCGTTGAGCGACAGTTCGAGAACGTGCGTGCGGCCGCTCGCGAGCGTTGTGACCAGAAGCGGCGTCGTGCCCAGCGACACGCCGCTGCACGTCACCTCCGCGCCGGCGGGCTCGGTCTTCACCAGCACCAGCCCCTTCTCCTCCGTCAGGCTGAACCCCTTCTGCACATACTCGCCGCCCCCGACCTTCACAAAGGCGTCTTCGGGGACGTAGGACGGCGCCGCGACGTGCACGAAGTGCGTCCCCGGCTCAAGGTCGAAGATCGAACACGGCGCCGCGCCGCGCGGCGTTCCATCCACGAACACCATCGCCCCCTCGGGCTGGACGGCGACATCCAGACGGCTCGGCGTCTCGCGGGCCCCGAACAGGGCCGACGCGCCGACAAGCCCAACCACGCACATCACCCAAAACCGCTTCATCACTTCACCCCCTTCTTGATGCGCGCCTCGACGTCGAGCAGCTTGGCGGAAGCCTCGGCGTGACGGGCGTCCTTCGCGTCCGGAATCAGCTCGCAGAGCACGCGCAGCTCGCGCCGCGCCGTCGTCCAGTCCCCGAGGTTGATCGCGCGGTCGGCGCGGAAGCGCTGGTCGCGGTAGCGCGTCTCCAGCTCCGCCGCGGCCTCGTCGCGCCGGGCGACCAGCGCCCCGTAGTCGGCCGGCTTCGGGTTGACCGTCTCAAGGTAGAAGACCGCCTCGCGGTACGCGGCGAGGGCCGCCGCGAGATTGCCGTACTGCACGTCGCGCTCCTCCCACTTGGCGTCGCCCGTCCGGCGGGACTCGGCGCTCATCTCGACGAGCTTGTCGGCGGAGAACTGAATCGCCCAGATTCCCAGCTCGTTCTTCGAGAAGGTCTCAAGGCGCTCCCGCACGGCGCGGAAGGCGTCCGGCTCCTGGGCGTTCTCGATCGAGGTCGAGAACACGCGGGTGCCGCGCACCACGCGCAGCGAGAAGCTCTTGAGCGTCCCCGCCCGAAGCGGCACGCCCGCGTACTCGCGGTCCAGCGCATAGAGCTCCGGGTCGGAGAGGATGCGCGAGAGCTCCTCAAGGGCATTGGTGGAAAGCTGCTGCGACTTCCTCACGTGGCGGTTCTCCTTCGGCACGTCGTCGATCTCGACGGAGAGCACGCCCGCCTCGTCGAGCGCCAGCGCGGAACGGTAGATGCCCGTTTGATCGGCCTCCACCTTCTCGAACGCCAGCGCGCGCAGCACGGGCTTCTCCGGCTCCGGCAGCGCCTTCGGCGCGACCGCGTTCTCCGGCGCCCCGCCGGAGAGGATCAGCGCCGCCGCGCCCGCCACCGCGACAACGGCGGCGATCCAGAGGATCAAACGCTTCGGGGAGACACGCTCGGGCGCCGCGCCCTCCTCGGCTGTCTTGTCGCTCCCGAGCCCCAGATCGATCGTCGGCGCCGTCGCATCCGCAACAGGCGCAACAGGCGCCGCCGCGCCCGCCGCCACGACGCAGAACGTGGAGTCCCCCGCCACCACGATGTCGCCGTCCTTGAGGCAGCGCGAATCGGCGCCCAGCTGCTCCTCGTTGACGAACGTCCCGTTCGCGCTCGCGAGGTCGGTCACCCACACGGCGCCGTCGCGCAGCTCGAACAGGCAGTGGTTGCGGGAGAGCGCGGGGTCGGCGATCGTGATCTCGCAGGAGGAGGAGCGCCCGAGGCGCAGCCCCTCCTCCGGCACGGCAAACCGATGCCCCTGCAGGGGGCCCGTCGTCACAAGGATTTCCAGAGCGTTCTCCATCGCGTACCTCCTCAACGTCACAGAATGTTCTTCGCGGCCTGCATGAGAATCGGCCCCAGCAGGACCACGAACACGGCCGGGAAGATACACAGCATCAGCGGCCCCAGCATCTTCACGGGCGCCTCGTTCGCCAGCTTCTCGGCGCGGTCGAAGCGACGGCTCCGCAGCTGTTCGCTCTGGATGCGCAGGATCGACCCGATCGAGACGCCCAGTTCGTCCGCCTGGATCAGCGCGTGTACGACGCTCTTCAGATCGGCCTGGCGCACGCGGTCGGCCATGTTGCGCAGGGCGACCCGGCGCGGCGTGCCGACCTGGATCTCCTTCGTCATGCGGATCAGCTCCTCGTTGAGCGCGTCGAGCCGCCGCCGCTCGCAGTTGCGCTGCAGCGCGCTCATGAAGTCCATGCCCGCCTCCACGCTCAGCGTCAGCAGGTCCAGCACAAACGGCAGCGACCGCATGATCTCAAGATGGCGCCGCTTCAGGGCCCCGCGCAGCCACGCCAGCGGGTAGATGTAGAACCAGCAGACGCCGAGCAGGCAGAGCACGAGCGCGTTCTCGGCGAAGAAAGACCCCGGCATCAGCGCGCCGAGGAACACGACGAAGAGCGCCCACGCCCCCCCGCAGACGATCGGCATCAGGAACTTGAGGGCGATGAACTCCGTGGCCGAGAGCAGCCCCTCCATCCCGGAGGCGACCAACATCCACTCGGCCTCCCGCCGCTGCTTCTCGAAGGACTTCCCCGCCGCCATCCGGGAGATGTTCGGCACTAGCGGCAGCAGCAGACGCATCAGAAGCGGAATCTTCCGCTCCGTCTTCCGCCCGTCGGCCAGCGTCACGTAGGTGATCTCGCGCGCGATCGAGGCCGCGTAGACCGCGAACCCGACCACGCAGACCGTCCAAGCGAGGATGATGGCTAGCTGCTGCACTGTCATTGTCGTTACTCCGCTGGAGATTCTATCAAAAACGCCCTAGCGTGTGAAGCGGGGTTTTGGTATCATACGCACCACTTCTTCGGGACAGTAGCTCAACTGGACAGAGCGATGGTTTCCTAAACCGTAGGTTGGGAGTTCGAGTCTCCCCTGTCTCACCATGCGTCAGTCGAGGCCGAAACGGCCGCGAAAGTTCCTGATCACCCGCTTCAGCAGCTCCGAGGGATTCTCGACGTACGCCGTGCGGAGCTCCTGGAGGGCCCGCGGCGCAAAGCGCGCCTCCGCGCGCGCCTCAAGCATCAATGCCTGATAGACGATCTGGCGCAGTTCGCGCCGGCGCTCGGGCGTCTTCGCAAGCGCAAGCCCGCGCGCCGCCCAGTAGAGCGCCGTCGCCAGCGGATCCGTCCAGTCCTGTCTGCCGTATTCGGCGTCGATGGCCGCCATGCGCGCCTCGTCGAGCCCGAGCTCGGCCAGCCGCCCGCCGGCGCGCAGTTCCTCGACGCGCCGCTTCCACTCCGAACGGTAGTAGGCGCCGGCCTCGTCCAGCGGGCCGCCCAGCTTCAGGAGGAACGTCCAGGCCAGTTCGCGGTACAGCACGGGATCGTCGGGATTGAGGCGCAGCCCGTCGTCCCGCAGAAGCCGGATGCCCGCCTCCACCCAGCGCCAGCGGTCGGCCGGGGTCGGCATCGTGACGGAGATGTTGTACGCGAGATTCCACGCCGCATAGGCCCAGACCTCCGGCGTGTGCGGTTCGAGGAAGGTCAGCCAGGCGGAGAGCTGCGCCAGCTCCGCATAGCGCCCCTCGTCCTGCAGGCGGTCCGCGCGGAACCAGACGATCTCGGCCACGATGCTGCGGAAGCCGCCCAGCCCCGCGACGATCATCTCCGCCGCCGGGGAGGGCGCCGCCGTCTCCGCCGCCGCCCGCCGCGCGCCGCCCCGCTGGCAGAGCCACGCCCCCGCGGCGAGCGCCGCGAGCGAAGCGCCCACAAGCGTTCTGGAAAGCGCGGGCCTCACAGGAATCCGTTCTCCGCCAGCATCGCCATCGTCAGCCCCTCGGCGGCGGGCCTCGCCTCGTCCACCTCCCGGCGGCGGATGGCGTACTTCCCCAGCACGTCGCTTTCGAGATTGACCGAGTCGCCCACCTTCGCCAGCCCGAGATTCGTCTCGGCCGCCGTCGTCGGGATCACGTCCACCCGCAGCCAGTCGTCCCCCAGCCCGCTCACCGTGAGCGAGACGCCGTTGACGGCGATCGAGCCCTTGAGGACGGTCGCCGCCGCGATGGCGCGCGGGCAGGAGATCGTGAGGGCGAAGTCGCGCCCCTTCGCGGTCTTCGCCGCGATGGTCCCGCGCCCGTCCACATGCCCCTGCACGACGTGCCCGCCGAATCGGTCGCCCGCCCGCATCGCCCGTTCGAGGTTGACCCTCGTCCCGGGCAGGAGCTCCGCGAGGCCCGTCCGCCGCTCCGTCTCGCCCAGCACGTCCGCCGTGAAGCGCGTCGCGTCGCAGTCGCAGACCGTGAGGCACACGCCGTTCACCGCCACGCTCTCGCCCTTCACAAGCGGCTCGGGCCAGGGGTCGAACTGGAATTCGAGCACGAGCCCGCGCCCGCGCGAGACGCGCTTGACGGTTCCGACCTTCTGAATCAATCCCGTGAACATATCGCCTCCCGCCGCACGCCGGTCACGAACACATCCGTCCCGCGGCCGACCGGGGCCATCCGCAGAAAGCGCCGGGCCTCGGCGAGCGGACGCCCCCCGATCACGATCGGGCAGAGAATCGTCACCCACTCATCGACCAGGTCGGCCGCCGCGAGCGCACGGGCGAGGCCGAGCCCCCCCTCGCACAGCACGGACATGAAGCCGCGCCGACCGAGGTCCCTCACCGCCTCGACGGCGTCCCGGTAGACGAGCGTCCGCCCCTTCGCGTCGTCCGTGAACACCTGCGCGGTCTTCGGCAGCCTGCCGCTGGCGGAGACGACCGCGCGCCAGAGATCGTCGTTGCGCCGCGTGTGGCAGAGCAGCGAGGGGTTGTCCGCCCGCACCGTCCCCGCCCCCACCATCACGACGTCCGCCCGCTCCCGCCACGTCGCCGTCTCGCGCAGGGACTCCCTGCCGGAGATCCACCGCGCCCGTCCCTCGTCGTCGCAGATCCTCCCGTCCAGCGACATCGCGAGCTTCACCGTCACGTAGGGCAGCCCCGTCGTCACGTGCTTGGCGAACGGCCGCAGCGTCTCCGCCCAGATGGCGCGCGCCATCTCCCGCCGGGCCGCCACGCGGCTCTGCGCCCAGCACGCCGTCTCGATGCCGGCGCGGCGCAGCACGCGCGCGGCCTTGCCCCGGTTCTTCGGGTTGGGGTCCGGGCACGCCCACTCCACCCGCCCCACGCCCGCCGCGATCAGCGCGTCGCAGCACGCGCCCACGCGCCCCGGCTTCGAGCACGGCTCCAGCGTGCAGTAGACCGTCGCCCCCTTCGGCGAGACCCTGCGGCACGCCTTGAGGGCCGCCGCCTCGGCGTGGTCGCCGCCGCAGACCCTGTGGCGCCCCTCGCCGACGATGCGGCCCCCCTTCACGACGACGGCGCCGACGGGCGGGTTCGGGCGCGTATGCCCGCAGCTCTTCGCCGCGAGCCGCCACGCCCGCCGCATGAACTCCAGCCCGCTCTCGGATGACTCGCCCAAGCCCCTCACCCCTCGGACGGCGTGAACGTCTCGGCCTTCGGCCTGCGGATGTCCCTCGCGAGGTTGTCGAGCACGCCGTTCACGAACTTGCCGCTCTTCGTCTCGGAGAAGAACTTCGCGAGGTCGATCGCCTCGTTCACGAGGATCGGCGCCGGGATGTTCGGGCAGTGGATCAGCTCCCACGCGCCGATGCGCAGCGCGCTGCGCTCGACGGACCCCAGGCGGTAGAGCGACCAGTTGCGGAGGAAGCTCTCGATCTTCTCGTCGAGGGCGTCCAGCTCGGCCCACACGCCGCGCACCCGCTCCTCGGCGAACGCGCGCCCCTCCGCGAGGGAGGCCTGCTCCTTGGGGTCGGTCGCCGTGAAGATGGCCTTCGCGCCCCCGTTCTCGGCCAGCGCCTCCACTTCGAGCTGCGCCTGCTGCTCCCAGAACGCCGCGATCCCGTCCTCCACCGATGCCGGCGGATTCAGGTCGAACTGCACCAGCAGCTGAATCGCCCACTCACGTCCCTGTCTACGAGTCACCATGTCAGTCTTCCTATCCAATCAATGTCCCGGGAATTCCAGAACGCCGTCCACGGGATACTTCGCGAGCTTCGCGCGCCCGCCAAGGTCCACGAGTTCAATGAGAAACACCATCTTCACGACCGTTCCGCCCAGCCGCTCCACCAGCCTCGCCACCGCCTCGGCCGTTCCGCCGGTCGCGAGCAGGTCGTCGATCACCACCACCCGCTGCCCGGGGCGGATGTCGTCCGCGTGGATTTCCAGCGTCGCCTGCCCGTATTCGAGGTCGAAGCTCTCCGAGATCGTCGCGCGCGGCAGGCGGCCCGGCTTGCGCACGGGCACGAACCCCTTCCCCAGCCGGCACGCCACGGGGGCCCCGAAGAGGAAGCCGCGCGACTCCATGCCCACGATGACGTCGAAGTCCACCCCCCGCAGGCGGCCGCACAGCTCGTCCACCGCCAGACGGAACCCCTCCCCCGAGGCGAGCACGCCCGTCACGTCGCGGAAGAGGATGCCCGGCTTCGGGAAGTCGGGGATCGAGATCACGTAGTCCTTGAGCTCCTTCATGCCGCCCGTCCTTCCGCGCCCCGCCCCGCCATCATGCCGCTCTTCCGCGCCACGATGTAGGTGCACACGTTGTCGCCCGTCACGTTGCAGCACGTCTCGAACATGTCGAGGATCGGGTTGATCCCCAGGCACAGCGCCACGATCAGCGACACCTGGTCCGCCGGCAGCCCCATGTTCTCCAGCACCATGAAGAGCAGGAACACCGACCCGCCCGGAATCCCGCCCGCGCCGATCGAGGCGAACATGATCGAGAGGCAGAGCGTGCCGATCTCGAACACCCCCAGGCTGTGCCCGAACATGTTCGCCGCGAGGATCACGAACACCGGCAGGTGCACGCACACGCCGTCCATGTTCACCGTCGCCCCCATCGGCAGCGAGAAGGACGACAGCTTGCGGTCGATCCCAAGCTCGTCCGACGCCTTGAACGAGACCGGCAGCGTCGCCGCCGACGAGCGCGTCACGAACGCCGTGAGAATCGGCTCGCGCAGCCGCAGCAGCACGCGGTAGGGGTTCTCCCGGCAGCAGACGAAGATCGCGAGCGGATACACGACGAGGATCATCGACACGACGCACGCCACCACGCAGAACGTGATCTTCGCGTAGGGCCCGAAGAGCAATACGCCGTTCTCCGCGAAGTTCACCAGCGACAGCGCGAACACGCCGATCGGGAAGTAGTGGATCACGCAGTCGATCATCTTGAACGACACCTTCTGCGCGCCGTCGCACACCGTCACAAGCGCCTCAACCGCCCGCCGCGTCGGGCCGTCCGTCTTCTCCGCGTCGAGAATCCACCGCGCGCAGAGGCCGAACCCGATCGCGAATACGATGATCGGCAGGAACTGCCCGTTCGCCAGCGCCGAGAACGGATTCTGGAAGAGCCCCACCAGAAAAGTCCCGAACGAACCTGTCCCCGCGGAGGTGGACATCCCCTGCACGCCGGCCATGTGCTCGCTCGCCACGTCCTGCGCCGCCCGCATCGAGGGGTTGAGCAGATACGCCATCAACACGCCGAACACCGTCGCGATCAGCGACGTGGCCAGATACCACAGCAGAACCGATCCGCCGACCTTCCCGGACTTCTTCAGCGGCAGCGAGGCCGCGCCCAGGATGAGCGAGAAGAGGATGATCGGGTAGACCACCATCTTCAGCATCGCCACCAGCACGTTGCCGAACGGCGCAACCCACGGAATCACCTTCCGCGTCGTCTCCGGCGAACAGTATTCCGCAAGCACCAGCCCGAGGATCGTGCCCAGCACGAACCCGATCATGATCTTCCCCACAAGGGGTATCTTCTTCATCATCTCAGACCTCTGCTCCTCGTTTTCCCGAGCCCCCGCTATACCTTATATATATATGGTACGTACAAGGCAAGGCGGCGGAGTTGGCAATGAATGACGGCCCATATTTTACCAAATCGACCCGCCCTGCGGCAAGTATCTACGGCCTTTGGCCCCTAACTCGCGTTTTACGCGCGATAGTTGAAAAAGACGCGACTTTAGGATGAATCGGGCGCCGAATCAAGGAGGGGAGACGGTTGTCGAAGGGAGGGTCCGGCGGTCTGATGCCGAACACCCCGGTCGAGGGTCGCTAGACCCTGAGGCCGAGGGTCGCGCGACCCAAGGCCGACCTGTCGGCGACCCAAGGCCGGCCTGTCGCGCATCACTCGGCCAGGGTCAGCACACCGTCCTTGGCCGTTGCCCGGACGGTCGAGCCGGGCGGGTACTTTCCGGCGATGACCGCACGGGCGACCGGCGTCTCAAGCTCACGCTGAAGCGCGCGCTTGACGGGCCTTGCCCCATACGCCGGGTCATAGCCGTCCTTCGCGAGCACGGCCAGCCCCGCCTCGTCGATCTCGAAGCCGATCTCCTGCTCCGCCAGACGCCTCGCGAAGTCCTTCAGCTGGAGTTTCACGATCGCCTTGATCTGGTCCTCGGTGAGGGACCTGAATTCGAGAATCTCGTCCAGGCGGTTGAGGAACTCGGGGCGGAAGATCGCCTTGAGCGATTCGCGCGGCGCGTTGGAGGTCATGATCACCACCGCGTTGCGGAAGCTCACCGTGCGGCCGTGCGAATCCGTGAGGCGGCCGTCGTCCAGCACCTGCAGCAGCAGGTTGAAGACGTCCGGGTGCGCCTTCTCGATCTCGTCCAGCAGCACCACCGAATACGGTTTGCGGCGGACGGCCTCCGTGAGCTGCCCGCCCTCCTCGTAGCCGACGTATCCGGGCGGCGCGCCGACGAGGCGCGAGACGTTGTGCTTCTCCATGTATTCGCTCATGTCGATGCGCACCATCGACGCCTCGTCGTCGAAGAGCTCGCTCGCGAGCGCCTTGGCGAGCTCGGTCTTGCCCACGCCCGTCGGCCCCAGGAAGAGGAACGCGCCCACGGGCCGCTGGCGGTTCTTGATGCCGGCGCGGGAGCGCAGCACCGCGTCCGCCACCGCGTCCACCGCCTCGTCCTGCCCGATCACGCGCCCGTGCAGCGTCTCCGGCAGCTTCAGCAGCTTCGCGCGCTCGCCCTCCAGCAGCTTCGTCACGGGGATGCCCGCCCAGCGCGAGACGACCTCGGCGATCTCGTCCGCCGTCACCTCCTCGCGCAGCAGCTGCGCCCCGCCCTGCTTCTGGATGTCCTGCTCGTGCTGCTTCAGCTTCCGTTCGAGCTCGGGTATGAGGCCGTACTTGAGCTGGGATGCCTTGGCGTTGTCGCCCGCCGCGAGCGCGCCGTCGAACGCGAGCCGCGCCTCGTCCAGTTTGGCGCGCACGCGCTTGACGTCCTCCAGCGAATCCTTCTCGTTCTTCCAGCGCGCCATCATCGCGTCGGACTTCGCCCGCTGCTCGGCCAGTTCGCGGCGCAGGTCCTCCAGGCGCTTCTTCGAGGCGTCGTCCGTCTCCTTCGCGAGGGCGATCTCCTCGATTTCGAGGCGGCGGACGTGCCGGGAGATTTCGTCCAGCTCCGCCGGGCACGAATCCATCTCCGTGCGGATCGACGCGCACGCCTCGTCGAGCAGGTCGATCGCCTTGTCCGGCAGGAACCTGTCCTGGATGTAGCGCGCGGAGAGCGTCACCGCGCTCACGAGCGCCTCGTCGCGGATGTGGACGTTGTGGTACTTCTCGAAGCGCTCCTTGAGGCCCCGCAGGATCGACACCGCGTCCTCCTCCGAGGGCGGGTCCACCTGCACGGGCTGGAAGCGGCGCTCCAGCGCGGCGTCCTTCTCCATGTACCTGCGGTATTCGTCCAGCGTCGTGGCGCCCACGCAGTGCAGCTCGCCCCGCGCGAGCATCGGCTTGAGCATGTTGCCCGCGTCCTGCGAGCCTTCGGTCTTGCCCGCGCCGACGATGGTGTGGATCTCGTCGATGAAGAGGATGATGCGGCCGTTCGCGGCGCGGATCTCGTTGAGCACCGCCTTCAGGCGCTCCTCGAACTGCCCGCGGTACTGCGCCCCCGCCATCAGCGCCGTCATGTCGAGCGAGAAGACCGTGCGGTCCTTCAGCCCCTCCGGCACGTCGCCCCGCACGATGCGCTGGGCGAGGCCCTCCACGATGGCCGTCTTGCCCACGCCGGGCTCGCCGATCAGCACGGGGTTGTTCTTCGTCTTGCGCGAGAGGATGCGGATGACGTCGCGGATCTCCGTGTCGCGCCCGATCACGGGGTCGAGCTTCCCCTGCCGCGCCAGCTCCACGAGGTCCGTGCCGTACTTCTTCAGGGCCTCGTACTGGCCCTCGGGGTTGTCGGTCGTCACGCGCTGGTTGCCGCGCACGGACTTCAGGGCGATCAGGAACCCCTTCTCCGTGACGCCCGCCCCCTTCAGCAGTTCGGCGGCCTTCACCTTGCCGTTACGCAGGATGCCCAATACGAGGTGCTCCACCGAGATGTACTCGTCCTTCATCTCCCGGGCGGTGTCCTCCGCCCGCATCAGCACGTTCGCCAGCTCGCTGGAGATGTACACCTTGTCCATCTCGACGGCCCCCGTGATCCGGGGCTTGTCGTTGATCGCCTGCTCCAGCTGCGCCGTCAGCGGCGCCGTGCCCGCGCCCATCTTGGAGAGGAGGCCGGGGATCAGCCCCTGCGAGTCCTTCATCAGGGCGTAGAGCACGTGCTCCACGTCGATCTGCTGCTGCCCGTGGTGCAGCGCCACGTTCTGCGCCGTCTCAAGGGCCTCGCGTACCTTGGTCGTATATTTCTCAGCGTTCATAGTTCATTCTCCTTGCCCTGTATGGAGCAGAAACCGTGCCACGCCCCCAGGCGGCCCCTCCCGGGTAAAGACAATGCCAGAACGGCACACTTCTGTGCCATTCTGGCATCGTTGGGCCGCCCCGATCTCCCGACCGGGCGGCGGGTCGCCCGCGTTTAGCGGCCGGCCATCATCTTTGAGAAGTCCCAGTCGCCGCGCTTCGGCGCCTTGAGCCACTGGTTGGCCTCGGGCTTGTTCGTGAACTTCATCGCCTTTGGGTCGAAGTGGAGCTCCTCGCCCGGGAAGCGCAGCGCGATGCAGCCGATGAGCAGCGCCTCGGTGAGCGGGGCCGCGTAGGCGAGCCTGGAACCGCAGCGCGCGGGGTCGCCCGCCTGGCAGGCCTCGACGAACTCGCGGTAGTGGTTGTAGCCCGCCGCCTTGTCGCCGGCCGGGATCGCCTTGTCGAAGGTCGCCTTGTCGCCCGCGATGCAGGTGGGCCGGCTCGCGTGGGAGTGCCCGAGCGTGGTCGCCTTGGAGCCGATGATGATCACGCCGTTGTCCGGCACCACGGGGCTGATCGTCGCGGGCTTCGTGTACGGCTTGTTCTCCCGTTTGGCCGCGCGCTCGCGGTCCGCCTCGCGATGCTCGGCGTTCGCCTGGGCGTAGGCCCTGAGGCCCTCGATCGCCTCCATGTCGGGCAGCAGGTGGCCGTCGAGCCACGTGAGCTTCACCTCGTGCCGGATGTACGGGCCCGGGGCGAAGGTCATCTCGATGCGGGACTTCTTCGGGTACGCGATCGTGACGGGGCCCTCGCCGTAGGTGTCGGCCTTGATCTTGATCGGCAGGCCCAGCTCGAACGTCCAGAACGCCGGGTCCGCGTTGTGCACGGCCATGTCGCCGATGGCGCCGCAGCCGTAGGCCCACCAGCCGCGCCAGCGGAAGTTGTGGTAGGCGTTGGAGTAGCCGTGGTCCTCGCTCGGGCCGCACCAGCAGTCCCACGCATTCGGCGCGTAGTTGCCGGGCAGCGGCTGGGGCTTCGCGTACTCCTTCATGCCCTGCGGCCAGATCGGCCGGTCGGACCAGCTGTAGATCTCCTTCACGTCGCCCCAGAGCCCCGCGTCGCGGAGCGCCTTGTAGCGCCACACGCCCGGGTGGCCCTGATTGCCCATCTGGCAGACCACGCCCTTCTTCAGCTGCGTGCGCAGCATCAGCTCGCACTCCTCGACCGTGCGGGCGAGCGGCTTCTGCACGTAGACGTGCTTGCCCGCGAGCATGCAGTCAACGGAGATGTAGGCGTGCGTGTGGTCCGGCGTGCCCACCTGCACCACCTCGAACCTGTCGCCCATCGTCCTGAGCATCTCGCGGTAGTCGGTGAACTTCGGGATGCCGGGGTACTTCTTCTCCCAGCGGTCGAAGGCGCCCGGGTTGATGTCGCACACCGCGACGAGCTCGCAGCCCGCGTTGATCAGGTCGTTCGTCGCCGCGCCCCCCATGCCGCCGCACCCCACGGAGGCGAGCTTCAGGCGGCGCCCCTTCACCTCGCCCTTGAACTTGGCGGACGGCGTGAGATCGACGCCGAACACGGCCCCCGCCGAGAACGCGCCCAGCGCGGCCACGAAGTTGCGGCGATTGACCGAAAACAGACTCTGCGACATGGATGAACCTCCTTGTGATTCAGATGCGGGAACCCCCGCTGACAGTTTCATATGCTGGAAGTATAGCATTTCCCCGGCGGCCCGTGTGGCACGATCACACGAGCTCGCCGACGAGGATCTGCGGATGCGCCTCGGCGACCCTCACCCGCGCGAGGTCGCCGGGGGCGAGGCGGCGCGTGGGCTCGAAGACGACGATGCGGTTGCCGCCGTCGCGCCCGCTCCAGCGCGCGGCGTTGCGGAGGGACGGCCCCTCCACCAGCACCTCGCGCACGGTGCCCACGAGCCGCTGGTTGCGCGCGAGGCCGCGCCGCTGCTGGTCCGCCAGCAGCACCTGGTCGCGGCGCTCCTTCTCCTCGGTCGGCACGTCGTCCGGCAGCTGCGCCGAGCGCGTGCCCGGGCGCGGCGAGTACTTGAAGACGAATGCGTTGTCGAAGCCCGCCTCCTCCATGAGCGAGCGCGTCGCCTCGAAGTCCGCCTCCGTCTCGCCCGGATAGCCCACGATCACGTCGGTGGTGATGGCGAACGCGGGGTCGAACGCGCGGAGCTTCACGATGGCCGCCAGGTACTCGGCGCGCGTGTAGCGGCGCCCCATCTCGGCGAGGATGCGGTCGCTGCCGCTCTGCACCGGCAGATGGAGATGGCGGCAGACCTTCGGGAACGCGCGGTAGGCGCGCACGAGCTCGTCCGTGCAGCCCTTCGGGTGCGCGCTCGTGAAGCGGATGCGCGCCAGTCCGTCGAGGCCGCCGAGCGCTTCGAGCAGACGCGGGAACGCCTCCGCGTAGCCGCCGGGCGAGGGCGCGTCCGCCGCCGTCCACGCCGCGTTGCGCACGCCGTAGCGCAGCACGCTCTGCCCGAGCAGGCACACCTCCTTGACGCCGCGCGCGGCCAGCGCGCCGACTTCGGCCACGACCTCGCGGGCGGGGCGCGAATACTCGTGGCCGCGCACGTCGGGCACGATGCAGTAGCTGCACCGGTTGTCGCAGCCGAGCAGCACGGTGACGTAGCTCTGGAAGCGCGCGAAGCCGGCCTGCCCGCGGTTCACGTCGGGGTGCGCGTCGAGGCCGGACGGAACTTCGTCCGCGTCCGGCACTTCGAGGATCCGCGTCTCGCCCGCGAGGCAGCGCGCGACGAGCTGCGGGACGAGGCCGAGGCGGCGTGGCCCCACGGCGAAGTCGAGGCCGGGCAGGCTCCTGAAGACGTCCCCGCCCATCCGCTTCACCGCGCAGCCCATGAGGCCCACGATCCTCGCCTTCCCGGTCTCGCCGCCCTTCCCGCGCCCCTCCTTCAGGGCGATGAGGTTGCCGCACTTGCCGATGGCCTTGCGCTCGGCCATGTCGCGCACGGTGCACGAGTTGACGATCACGAGCTCGGCGTCGCGCTCGTCCGCCACGCGCACGTGCCCCGCCGCGTCCAGCAAGGCCCCCACGGCCTCGCTGTCGCGCACGTTCATCTGGCACCCGTAGGTGCGGATCAGATACTTCATCCTACTGGACGATGTGGTAGGTTCCGGGCTGGTAGACCTTCTTCTCCGTGGAGCCGGGGAGCGTGACCTTGGCGGTCGAGCCCTCGGGGACCGTGAAGTCCCACACCCACTTGTCGCCCTCGTAGTGCCAGGCGCTCTTGATGAGGCCCGTGGGGGCCTGGTATTCGGCCTTCACGGAGCCGAGGCGCCTGTCGGGCTGCGGCCGCATGATGATCGTCTTGAAGCCGGGGTCGCACGGGCAGGCGGCGATGCCGGCCGCGCTCTTGTAGATCCAGGCGAGCACCGCGCCGTAGGCGTAGTGGTTGAAGCTGTTCATGCCCACCGGCCCGAAGCCCGTATCCTTCACGTAGCTGTTCCAGCGCTCCCACACCGTCGTCGCGCCCTGGTCCACCGAGTAGAGCCAGCTGGGGTTCTTGTGCTGGAGCAGGAGCGTGTAGGCGACGTCGGAGGCGCCGATCTGCGTGAGCACGTCCATCAGGAAGCCCGTGCCGAGGAAGCCGGTCTGCAGGCAGTCGCCGTGGTTCTTGATACTCGTGAGGAGAAGCGCCTTCGTCTCGTCGAAGGCCTTGCCCTCCACGATGCCGAACTTCAGCGCGAAAATGCAGGCGGTCTGCAGGTGGCGCATCGGCTTGAGCAGCAGCCCGTCCGGCTCGACGTAGGTGGCGCGGATGTAGTCCATCGCGCGCTTCGCGCAGGCGCGGAACTCCTCCGCCTCGGCCGTCTTGCCGAGCGCGCCGGCCATCTGGACCATCAGGCGGGAGTCGTAGAGCCAGTAGCAGGCCGCGAGGAACTCGCGGTAGTTCCGCGCGTCCGGGTCATTCGCCCACTTGCTCCAGCCGCCGAACCTGTTGCCGCTCGTCTCGAACGTCTCGAAGGAGAGCCAGTCCGCGTAGATGTAGCCCTTCGATTCGTACTTGTAACGGACGGCGTCGATTCTGCGGACGAACTTCGCCATCGCGTCCCAGTTCTCGGCGAGGATCTTCGTGTCGCCGAACTGCTTCCATATGGTCCAGGGCACGATCACGCCGGCGTCGGCCCAGCCGAGCTTGAACGTCTCGTTGCCGTACTGTCCGAACGGGGCGACGGAGGTGAAGCCGCCCTCCGCGTCCTGGCTATCGACCACGTCGCGCATCCACTTGTGGAAGAACGCCTTCGTGTCGGCGTTGAATGCGCCGGCCTCGGCGAAGACCTGCGTGTCGGCCGTCCACCCGAGGCGCTCGTTGCGCTGCGGGCAGTCCGTCGGCACGGAGAGGTAGTTGGAGAGCTGACCCCAGTAGACGTTGGAGATGAGCTTGTTCACGTCCGCCACGCCCGTCTCGATCCTCCCGCGCTCCATGCACTTCGTGATGGAGGTCACGGGCACGCTCCTGACGCACGAGAACGTCACCGCGTCCGTCGCCGTGATGGAGAGGTAGCGGTAACCGAAGAAGGTGAAGCGCGGCGAGTAGGTCTCGCTCTCCTCGCCCGCGAACGTGTAGACGAGGCGCATGCCGTCGCCCGGCATGCGGAGGTTCTCGCGGTAGAGCGAGCCGCCGGGGCCGTCGTTCCCGCGGGCGCGCTCGCCATTCGCGTCGTTCAGCATCTCGCCGGGCAGGCAGGTGAGCACGGTGTCGCGCTTCGCGCGCATCACGAAGCGCGGCACGCCGGCGCAGTTCTGGCCGAAGTCGATCACGAGCGTCTCGCCCGGCACCACGGCGAGCGTCTCGCCGGCGGCGAACGTGCGGGTCTTCACGACCTTGCCGAACACCTTCTCGTTCCCCTGCTTGTCGTTCGCGCCCGTCACGCCCGTCCAGCAGTACGCCTCAACCGGCTTGAGCGCGAGATCGCAGCGGCGGCAGACCTCGCCGCCCTCGGAGGGCAGGATCTCGCCCGTGAACTCGTCGTTGACCACGGCCGCGGGCAGCGCCACGCCGCCCTTCGCCGGGCACGCCGCGCGCGCGTCGTACTCCTCGCCGTCGAAGATGGCCGCGTGCTTCACCTTGCCCGCCACGCCGGCCCGCCAGGTCTTCGGGCACGTCCCGTACACCTTCTTCGAGCCGTCGGCGTAGGTGATCTCGATCACGCCCCTGAACGCGCTCCGCTGCCCCGCGTAGTTCACGATCTTGTCGCGCCACCAGCCGGCCGAGACCTGCGCGGCGAAGACGTTCCGCGCCCCCGCCTTGCCGTCCATCAGCGACGTGACATCGTAGGTGAAGGACCGACGCGTCTTCTTCACGTGCGTGAAGCCCGGCTTGAGGACGTCCGCGCCCACGCGCACGCCGTTCACGTAGACCTCGTAGACGCCGAGGCCGGCGGTCATCCACTTCGCGGACTTCACCTCGCCCTCGTTGGCCACCTCGCCCACGAACCAGCTCGTGCCGTCCGCGGCGCGTTGGTGCTGCTTCTCCGCGTCGCCCGCGATCTTCGCGTCGGCGGCGGAGAGCCATGCGCTCTTCTCCCAGGCGGACGCGTCGAGCGCCGCCGTGCGGACGCCCTTCGGCGCCTCGCAGCAGGCCGTGCCGGTCGGGCACCCGGCCCCCATCACCACGCCCGCGCAGAGCGCGAGCGCGGAGCCCATCATCGTCTTCATTCTCATGTTTTCAGTATCTCCTGTTGAAGGATTCTCGTTTCCAAATCGTCCGCATCACCCGCCCGGACGCGCCCCGCGAAGCCCGGTTCGAGCTTGAAGAGCGCACCGTCGCGCACCGTGCAGGCGGCACTGAACATCTTCTCGATCTCGGCCACCGCGTCGAGGACGGCGTCCATGCTCGCCTCCGGCATCTCGGCGTGCTCGGCGAAATAGTCCTCCACCGCCGCGTAGGCGGGGCTCGCCACGCCCAGCCGCCGGCTCACCAGCCACAGCACGACCTCCGCCTCGAACGCCTCGACGCTCGGCGCCAGCGCGCGCCCGTCGCCCCAGCCCGCCGCGTAGCCGCAGCGCAGATGATGGCAGAAGAGTCGCGCGAGCGCGCGCACCAGCGCCGCGAAGAGGTCGGTGGCGCCCACCCGCGCCCGCGTGCGCAACACATAGACGGGGCGGCACGCCACGACGGCACCCCGCCGCACGGCGACGGCCATCTCGGTCCCATGTCCGTCCGCGAGGTGAATCTCCCCCGCCGCCGCCGGCCCCGTGGGCACCGTCTCGTGCAGGATTCCCCACCAGGGTAGACGCGCGACGAGCCGCCGCACGACGTCGCCGGGCACGGGCCCCAGCGCCTCGCGGCCCAACGGCGCGGTCAGCCTCTCCGGCAGACGATCCTCCCGCCCCCGCATCACCCGCGTGTCGGCCAGGTCGAATACGCAGGTGATCGGCGAGAAGGGACGCAGCAGGATGATCGGACGCGCCTCGCGCTTCACCTCGCGGCCATATCTCCGCCACTTCGAGGCGGGGAGGATGCAGGTGGCGTTCGGCCGCTGCACGGCGGCGAGCAGGGCGTTGTAGGGGCCGTAGGCGCGGAAGCGCGCCGCCAGGGCGAGCAGCCGCAGGAAGCGCGCGCCCTTCCGATAGGCGGCAAGCGCCGCGAACAGCTCGTCCATGCCGCCCCGCCGCTCGTCGCGCGCCTCGGCGAAGGCGAAGAGCGTCTGTTCGGGCTGCCGCCGACGGCGGGCGTTCACTGGAACACCCTCCTCGGCGCGCACGCGGCTTCAACTGTCGAGACCCTTGACACGCGCAGATTATACCCCGCCGCCGCGCGTGTCGTCAAACCAAAAGGTATGCTATAATCTGCGCCGTGATTGAGGACTATGGATACACCGGCGGGGCCGTCGAGGGCAAGGGCGCCGTGCCCGCCCGCGTGCTCGGCACCTGGGGCGACTACTACCGCGTCGTGTGCGACGCCGGCGAGGGCGTCGCCCGCAAGAAGGCCTCCGCCTTCCACGCGAATCCGAACGCCGTCATCCCCACGACGGGCGACTTCGTGGCGCTGAAGTGGAACCCCAGCGGCGAGAGCCGCATTCTCGCGACCCTGCCGCGCCATTCGAAGTTCGAGCGCACCGACCCCTCCTCCTCCGGACGCCGGGCCCAGGTGATCGCCGTGAACTTCGACACGCTCTTCTTCCTCACCTCCGTCAACCAGAACTTCAGCGTGCGCCGCCTGGAGCGCTTCCTCTCCCTCGGCTGCACCTCCGGCGCCCCCGTCGTGGTGCTGCTCACGAAGAGCGACCTCGTCGGCGCGCGGGAGCTGGAAACGTATCTCGCGGCGGCCCGCGCCCACGCCGGCGGCGCCGAGGTCATTGCCATCTCGTCCCTCAATGGAACCGGCCTCGACGCCCTGCGGCCCTACGCGCAGCCCCGCCGCACGCTCGCCTTCATCGGCTCATCCGGCGTCGGCAAGTCGTCCCTCGTGAACGCCCTCGCCGGCGACACGCTCATGCCCACCCTCGAAATCCGCGAATGGGACGCCAAGGGGCGCCACACCACCACCGAACGCGAGCTCGTGATGCTCCCCTCCGGCACGATGGTGATCGACACCCCCGGTATGCGCGAGATCGGGATGTTCGAGGCGAACGAGGGCATCGCGGACGCCTTTGCGGACGTCGAGGCGCTCACGCGCCAGTGCCGGTTCTCGGACTGCCGGCACGACACCGAGCCCGGCTGCGCCGTCAAGGCCGCGCGCGCCGCGGGCACCCTCCCCGAGGACCGCTGGCTCGCCTACCAGCGCCTGAAGGCCGAATCCGCGCGCGAGGAGCTCCAGCGCGCCGCCTCCACCCACCGCTACCGCAAATGACTATTCGGCGTAGACGACCGTCCCGGGAATGAGCGTCTCCGCCCGGACAGCGTTGCCGTAGAGGTCCTTCAGCCGCTGCCGCCCGGCGAGGGCGAGCACCTCGTCCTTCGCGAGGTCGGAATAGACCGCCACGCTTCCACCGCGCCCCTCGAAGACGTACTTCACGCCCGCGCGGCCCGCATCCTCCCGCCGCACGAAGCGCCGCCCCTCCACCGCGCGGGCGAGCTGGGCGTGGGCGACGAGCGCGGGATGGGCGAAGCCGTCCGCCCCCAGCAGCACGAGGAAGCTCGGCATCCGCGCCAGCCCCTCGTAGGCGTGGGAGGAGTAGAGGAAGACCTTCGCGTTACCCTCGGCGAGCAGGCTCAGGATGTAGCGGCTCGTCATGTCCGCAATGCGCGAGTAGGTCGCCGCGTCCTCCGCCGGCCACGGCACGGACGCCTTGAGCAGCCCGCTCATGCGGCACGCCACGCCGCTCGAACCCGAGCTCGTACCCTGCCCCTCGCTCATGTAGAACGACTTGCCGCCGAGGTCCGGATGCCGCTCGCGGATGGGCCGCAGCGGCGCGGCCGTGATGTTGCGCTCGCCGCGCAGCCCGCGCGGGTGGGGCGTGTAGTAGTGCCAGTCGATGACGTCGCAGCAGTCGAATCCGCCGCCCGTGAGCACGTCGGCGGTCCACCTGCGCCCCAACTCGCCGGAGGTCGAATTGAACCCGCTCACGCGGATCTTCGGGTTCACCCTCTTGACGGCCGCGTAGGCGCTGCACGAGAGCGCGGCGAAGTCGGCCCCCGCCTTCGCCGGGTCGAACCACCTGATGTCCGCGGCGCTCGCCCACCAGCGTCCCCACGGCTCGTTCCACACGAAGTATTCGTCGATGTTCCGCTCGTGGTGCCGCACGTAGGCGGTGACGTAGTTCACCCAGTCAACGTCGTTCGTGGGGCGCAGATACTTCTCGAAGTACCCCATGCGCGTGCACCCGAGGTCCCCGTAGTGCGTCGCCCAGGCGGGCGCCGTGCCGAGCTGCGCGAAGATCTTCACGTGCGCGTCGCGGTAACAGGCCACCTCCGCGTCGTGGAAGTTCCACCTGCCCTTCTCGGGCTCCACCGCGTACCAGCCGCTCACCTGGCTGCCCGCGTCGTGGAGGCGCACCCAGTTCACGCCGCCCGCCTTCATGGCCCGCACCACGCCGCGGTTCGCGTTGAAGTGGCAGCCGAACGGCGAATCCGGCGCGTCGCGCCCCCAGGCGACGGGGCGTGGCAGCCGCGTGACGACAAGCTCCTCGTCGGCCGAGACCCGCGCGCCCTCCCGCTCCACCCACGCCGTCACGCGGAACTGCCCCACCGGGCACGCCGGGAACACGGCGTAGTCGAGGCGGCAGGCGCCATCGTCCGTCAGCGGCCGCGCGGCCAGTTCCCGCTCCTCGCCGTAGAGGTTCGCCACCTTCGCGCGCAGCACGCTCCCCGCCGGCGCGCCGAGCACGCGGCAGACGACCTCCGCCCGACCCTCCTCAATGTACTGGATGCGCGTGTCGGCGGCGATCTCGCCCGCCTCCACCGCCAGACTGACCGAACACGCGAACGGCGGCGGCGGCAGCTCCCCTTCGCCCGCGCAGACACGCACCTGGTCGAGGCGGAACGGCCCCTTCGCCCCCGAGAACCGCAGTCCGAACGACCGCGCGAGCAGGCGCGGCCGCACGACCAGACGCGCCTCGCGCCAGGTCTCGGAGGCCGGCAGCGTCTGACTGCCGGACCAGTGTCCCTCGTCGTCGATCACGGCGACGTGGGCCGCCACCGCCGAGCGGTAGCGGAACGAGACGGTGTGCGGCTCCGCTGGGTAGGCCGTCTGGAAGGCCTCGCCCCAGAGCTCCCAGGGCGTCTTGGATGCGATCTTGAGCACGGGCAAGCCGTCCGGCGCCGGCTCCTGCGCATCGGCCGAGCAGACGGTCTCCAGGCAGTCGCGGCCGAGATTCCAGCCGCAGGGCAGCCCCAGCGGGAAGCGCGCGTGGCGGATGTAGTCCCGCTGCGACTTCGGCGGACGCGCCATCGCCGCGGCGAGGTCGGCCTCGGTGGCGGTCTCAAGGGTCAGCCGCGCGAGATCGACCTCTCCCGCGCCTGTATAAAGGTAGAGGCCGACGGAGCCCGGGCGCGTCTGCGACACGGCGAAGAGGTAGGTCTCCTCCTTCCAGTCCGCCGACGCGAAGGTGTGGCTGGAATAGGAGGTATAGGGGGCGCCGTTCAGGCGCAGGCCGAACGTGAGGGGCCTCCCACCCGCCGTGCGGCCCCTCAGACGGAGCCGGAAGCAGCCGGGGAACTTCGGCTCGAAGCCGCCGAACGCGAACTGCCCGCCCGCCTCGCCCGGCTGCGTGGCGATCCGCAGGAAGCGGCGCCCCGCCTCCTCCTTCACCTCGGATGTGGCCCGTCCCGCGCTCCAGCCCGTGAAGTTCTCGCCCATGCGGGCCGGCAGCACGCCGTGGAAGGACCCCATGCCATCGGCGTCCACCCGGCGCGTCGCCGCGGCGAAATCGACGTCGAGCAGCACCTCGCGGTCGGCGCGGACCAGCCGCCAGCCGGGCGGGGCCTTGAACGTATCGACGACCGTGCCGTCCTTCCGCCGCACCCAGTCGTAGACGATCTCGCCGCCCGGGACCGGCA
>JBJEWG010000311.1:0-24986 GCA_051884935.1 Kiritimatiellia bacterium
CTGGTTGCCGCTCGCGTAGATGGCGGCCATCATGTTGAGGAGGCCCGCCTGGCGGTCCGCCGGCACGAAGTCGATCGCGCGCTGCACCTGCGCGATGGCGTTGCCCGTCTGCCCCGAACGCGCCCAGGCGTAGCCCATGCGCGCGAAGATCTCGGGCGAGCGGATGTAGCCGTAGTAGCGGGAGAGCGACCACAGCATGTAGCGGCGCTTCGGGTCGTCCACGATCGCCTTCAGCTTGCGCTCGATCTCGCCCTTGTGCGCGAGCGCCTCCTTCACGCCCGCGCGCGCCATCTCGAACTCGTTGAAGAGCGAGCAGATGTTGTCGCAGTCGATGACCTTGAGCACCAGCTCGTAGACCTCGAATGCCTCCTTGTCCATCCCGAGGTCCTGCAGCACCACGCCGAGGTTGTTCGCGACGAAGCCCACGTGGCGGCGCAGCTGCAGGCGCAGGGAGTCCACCGGGTCCTCGGCCTTGGCGATCTCGCGGGACCCCTTCCGCTTGTCCGCATGGAGCACGGGCTCCATCTTCGCCCAGAACGCCTTGAAGTCGGCGAGGGCCTTGGCGCCATCGACGTCCTTCTTCAGGTTCTGCACACCGCCGAAGAAGAGGCACTCGGGCGTGGGCTGGCGCTCCGCCATGTACCAGAAGTCCGGCACGCCGAAGATCGCCACCTCGGACGTGATCTTGGGGTCGCCCATGAACCAGTCCTGGAGGAACGGCAGCACGCCGAGCTGGATGGAGAGGGCGAGGTTCGCGTGGCCCGCCGCGAGCTTCTTCTCCTTCACGAGCGCGGCGAGGGTCTTGAGGTAGGCGTCGTCCATGTCGCGCTGCAGGCACACGAGGTTGAGCTCCTTGCCGCGCGAGGCGGCGACGGCGCGCAGGTGGTCGTCGAGCAGGCCGTCGGTGACGAGCCACGTGCGGTCGCCCAGCCGGTCCACGATTTCGTTCGCGCAGACGTCCGCGAAGGCGCCGCGGTCGCGCGCGCAGCTGAATGCGTTCACGAAGGCCGCGAGCGCGACGATCCCGAGGAAGCAGCCCATCACCGCCGGCGCCGCGCGGCGCCCCAGCACGACCACGGGCGCGGGCGCGGCCGAGCCGCTCTCCACCACCGGCAGCGGCGCGCGGGCGAGCAGGTACCAGTAGGCCGCGAGATAGCCGCAGGTCACCGCCACGAGGGTCGAGGTGGCGACGGGGGGGATGCCCGCGGCGCGCAGCACGCTCTCCGGCGCCAGCGGCGTGGCGAACGCGAGGATCACGCAGATCGTCATCGCGGCGTGGAAGAGGTACTGGCTCCAGGTGCGCTCGTTGTTCAGGCCGCGCGGCGCGGCGAACATGCAGGCGACGAACGGCATCACCGCGAGCACGAAGATGACCATCCAGCCGGGGCGCCCCACCCACTGCCGCATCTCGCGCGTCGCGTTCTGGATGTTCTTGACGAGCACGTCGCCGACCTCCTGGAAGCCCCCCGCCGCCGCCTCGGGCAGCTGGAGGTAGGCGCTCGCGACCGAACGCGCGAAGACGATGTACCCCACCGCCGCCGCGACGAGGAACAGGCCCGCGGGCAGGTAGAACTTCCGGCCCGTCTTCACGGACGACACCACAAGGCAGAGCAGGAACAGCGGCGCGAGGGGCGCGAAGATCGTGTTCTCGACCAGCCCGAGGCCCACCCCCACGCCCAGCAGCGCCGCGCACGCCGACAGGGCGCGCGGCCAGCGCAGCATCGGGATGAAGAGCGTGAAGAGCAGCAGGGCCAGGCAGATGTCGAAGAGGCGGTACTCCAGATGGGTCGAGGCCTGCCACACCACGGTCGAGAAGACGAAGGTGAGGCCGCACACGACCCCGGCCACCACGGAGGCCCCGTCACGGAACCGGATCGTATCCTCCTGCTTCACGGTGCTCCGCACGAAGAACCCCACCAGCCCGCAGATCAGCCCCGCCGAGAGCACGCCGCAGACGAGCGAAACCAGATTGATGCGCACGGCGACGGACGCGGGGAACGAGAGCCCCCCCACGAACTTGACGACGCCGCCCCAGATCGGGTTCTTCGGCGCCTCCAGCGCGTCCCACCCCATCCACTGCGTGAACAGATGAGTCGATTCGCCCGGGAACACGTACCCCGCCAGCGTCAATGCGTACACCACCAGCGCGACGAGCGATACGCCGCACGCGGCCAACCACAGACGCATGCCGGAAGTCTTCGCGAAATCATCTCTACCTGCCATGTCGAGAGCCCCTTTTCTTTATCTCTGTTTCTTTTGAACGTTGGCCGTATTATACCCTAAAACGCGCGGACGCGGTAAAAGGAATTCGACGCCGGGCCGGGCGGCAGCGGAAGGACCACCCGCGTCGCCGTGGGCGGCCGGTTCGTGAAGATGCCCGTCCACGCCGCACCCGCGCCCAGGCGCTCGGCCCGTTCCACCACCTGCGTCCGCTCGTGCCCACCCGTCCAGACGAGATTCGTCCGCGTGAGGGACTCGATGCGGAAGACCGAGGCCGCGTCCGCCGGGTCCGTATCCGCCGCGAACTCATCCGCGTTCGACACGCCGTCCCCATCCGCATCCGCCATGGCGGACGTCTCCCCAGGGCCATGTTCAAGGTAGCGCTTCCACCACCAGAGCGGCAGACCAACCGTCGACTCGACCGCCGCCTCGTCGTAGTAGCGGAACGCGACCTGGAGGTCCGCCGTCATCGCCACGTCGAACGCGCGCGCCATCCGCCCCGCCGCATCCACCTGCGGCGCGCCGTCCCCCACGGCGATCTCGCCCAGCCGCTGCGGCGGCAGCGCCGTCGTCTGCCCCGTCGCGTCGTCCGTCAGCACATACCCGGTCAGCCGCTCGCCGTCCCCCGGCAGGTCCGCCGGAACCGACACGCGCGCCACCGCGCCCGACGGATGCCAGGAGGTCGATTCAAGCCCCCAGTCCGGAATCTGCGGGAAGCTCTCGCGGCGGCGCAGCGCGAACCAGGGTGTCCCGCGCCCGCCCGCGTCGCCGTCCGGA
Source organism: Kiritimatiellia bacterium (assembly GCA_051884935.1). GTDB lineage: Bacteria > Verrucomicrobiota > Kiritimatiellia > RFP12 > UBA1067 > RUG572. The sequence goes on from JBJEWG010000311.1 coordinate 2,998, forward strand.
CGCGCCGCGAAGGCGCCCCGCACGTACAACGCCGCCGCGCCGCCCTCCGAACTGTCGTAGGGCACGCGCACGCCCCGCACGTGGATGGCATACGTCGCCGGCGGCGCGGACGCGATCCGCACGCCTTCGACGTTGTTCGTGCGGTCTCCTCCCGCAACGCCGTTCCCCATCCACACCGCGCCCGTCGTCTCGTTGGAGACCACGAGGTCCAGATCGTTCACCAACGCGGAGGCCGCCAGCTCCGATCCGGGATAGTCGATCCACGCAAGCTGCACCTCCAGCGGCGCCGCATTCGTCGTCGTCACCCGCACCACGGAATCGCTCCCCTCCGCGAACGGAATGGCGTCCACGCACGCGACCGCCCGATTCGACGGGTACAGCGCCGCGCCAACGTCCACGCGCCCCCAGCCCTGCCGGTTGTTCGGCGCCGCGCCGCCACAGTTGGTCCCCGCGTCCCGGCTCATGTCGTGTGCGCCGCCCATCAGCACGGCCTTCACCAGCGCGGCCGTCGGGACGGTGTTCGTGAAGCCGCGCCGATCCACCAGCCACTCCCGCACAAGCGCGGCCGCCCCCGCGACGAGCGGCGTCGCCATCGAGGTGCCTGTATTGTAGGTATAGTTGGAGTTCGCCGCATACGCGAGCCAGCCTACCGTCTTGTCCGCCGCGACCTGCGTCGTGCGCGTCGAGAGGATCATCGCCCCCGGCGCGCAGAGGTCCGGCTTGATCCGTCCATCCCGCATCGGCCCCTGGGCGGACCCGCTTACCGAGGTCATGAACATCTGCGACGGGTTGTCCGCGCAATAGGCATAGGACGGAAGACTTGGGCGCAGGCTCTCCGTCGCCCCCACGGCGAGGACGTTCTTCGCGCCCGCAGGGTCGGTGATCGTGCCCGCCCCATTGTGCCCACCGTTCCCTGCGGCGAACACGCCGAGGTTCTCGGGATGCCGCCACACATACTCGTCCACGTCGGCGCACTTGGATGAATAGTCCGCCGTCGCCAGATAGCCCCAGCTACAGGACGTAATATAGGATGGGAACGCCTTCGGCTCCGGCTGGAAGAGCTGGTCGTTCGACGGCGCGTAGAGACTTTCTCCGTACAACCCCTGCCACACGTAGAGCCGCGCCCCCGGCGCGACGCCCCGAATCTCGCCGCCGGAGAGCGCACCGTTCCCGACGATCGACCCCGCCGTGTGCGTGCCGTGGCCGTTGACGTCCCGCGTGTTACAAAGCCATCCATTGAACCTCACCGTGCTGATCTTGTAGACCCGCCCCGTGAAGTCCGCCATCATCGTACTGGTCTTACCCGTATCGAGCCCGCTGTCGGCCGTCGTGACGTTCTGCCCCCTGCCAGTCAGCCCGTGCGTCTCCCACACCTCGCGCACGTTCATCAACCCCGCGTTCACCGCCACGTCGTTCTGGAGAGAGGCGGGCACATAGCGCTCGATCCACCGCACGTCGCCTCGCTTCGCCAGTTCCTCCACCACCGAGGCCGGGACGCGGGCCCGCAGCACGGCCCGCCCGTCGCTCTCGGGAATGATCGCCCCGCCCCGCGCGCGCACGAACGACTCAAGCGGCCCCACATCCGTCGCCATCAGCGGAAGAACCGTCACATCGACCGCATCGGGACGCGCCACAGCCGCCTCGCGCACGTGCGCCTGAACCTTGTCCTTCGGGTCCAGCTCGTACGCCGCCGCGAACAGGGCATCGTTCGACAACTTCCCGAGCGCCGCCGCGCCCGCCTCGACGATGAGCGCGTTGACGGGCATGAACCCAATCACGCGCGCCCCGCAGGCCGCCGCCCGTTCGCGGATGAGCCGCGAGACGGGCAGCTCCGAGACGACGACATACGGCACCGTGCGGCGCGCGGACGGCGTCTGCAATTCGGCGAACGCCTTCGGGAACTTGCGCCGCCCCTTCTCAAGCCCGATCGTCCGATTCGCCAGCCGCACCTGTCGCGCCGCCGGCGCATTCGTGGCCCCCACGAATCGCGGCGGCGGATTCGACACGACCACGGGCGACGGCCGTGCAGCCGGCACCGTGGTCGTTTCCTTCTTCTTCGGCGCGGGCGCAGGTTTCGGAACGGGCACGGGGGGCTGTGGGGCCACAACGGGCGGCGGAGGCGCCACAGGCTGCACGCGAGGGGCCGCATCGTCATCCACATCGCGGACGAGGCGCAGCACGAGGACACTCAGCAGAACCGCTCCGCCCAAGAGGCCCAGCGCGACGACGATCGCATTCCTGCGATTCATCAACCGCTCATCCTCTATTCGTCACTTGATCGCCACCGGACCCAGCAGCCCCGCCGGCTCCAGCGCGGCATCCCGACTCGGCGCGCCGAAGGTCCAGGTCTTGCGCTGCTCCACCGGCAATCCCGAATCATACGCCAACCGGTTGAACCAGGTGTTCGACACATCGACGCGCAGGTCGTTCACGCCGTCCTTCAGCGTGATTTCGCACCGATAGGGCGGCGCCCAGAGCGTGCGGACCTTCTCGCCGTTCACGAAGACGTCCGCCACGGTCTCCACCCGCCCCAGGTCCAGCGTCACCACGCCGCCCGTTCCCCGCAGCGTCGTCGTGTAGGTCGCCGTCCCCGAGAAATGCCGCCCCTCTTCCCCGAGCGGCAGCTCCGTCCAGCTCTTCAGCTCCGCGAGCTTCAGGCTCTTCGGCGCGCCCCACCCTTCCGGGAACGCCACCGTCCACGCGCCGACTTCGGCAGACCCCCTGCGCGGCGCCGCCGCAGGCGCGGTCTCCTTCGCGCCGCCGAACACCACGAAGGTCGATTCGCCGGGCTCGAAGTCAAACGCGAGCGTCGTCCGCCCCTCCTTCGCGCACACGACCGGCGCGGCCTTCACCGCCCCCGTTACGGGGTCCCACAGCCGCACCGCCCCCGTCGCCCGGAAGCTGACCTCGCCCTTGTATCCCCTGGGACCGTTCGCGCTCACGAAGTACCAGTCGCCCTCCGGTCCCGTGCGGTGAATCCATTCAAACGGCGGCTCAAGCGGCTTCACGGCGCAGACGCGCGCCGTCGGCCCCACGACGACGTCGGGCCTCAATCCCGCCACCGCCTGTTCCGGCGTGCCGCGAACGATCCGCGCCCCCGCTGCGGCGAGCGCCTGCAGCTTCGCCTCGCTCTTCGGCGCCGCGTAGGTTCCCTCGGGCACCCACAGCACCTTGTAGGAGACGCCGTCCGGCAAGACAATTCGCCCACCTTTCGCCGAGACGCGCGTGAGCAGCACGTCGGGATTGCAGTAGTCGTAGTGGAAACCGTCCGGCAGCGGAGACGTCTCGCTCGGCTTGTGCCCGACCTCGTCCCCCATGAACCACAGCACGTCGCTGCACGGCTTGCCCGCCTCAAGCAGCGTCTCGCACCGCGCGAAGTAGTCGGTGAACTCCTTCATCGCACCCCACCAGGTCTGCCCGCGAATGAACGGCGTGCCGATCGTGTGGCCGAAGCTCGTGCCCGGCGGCAGCCAGTCCGTGCGTGGATTGTGCGTGTAGGTGTGGAAGACGAGGTGCGTGACGCCGCGCGCGAGGGCGTGGTTGCCGGTCCGCTTGAGGGTCTTCAGGTCCTCGTTCCATTTGAGGTTCATGCAGGTGAAGGCCTCCGCCGCGCAGCGTCCCTTGCCGTAGATGTGCGTCGCGCTCGCGCAGGGATAGACGGGCTTGAAGTCGTCCTGCCCCACGCTGCCTTCGGCCCGGGGGTGCCAGAACTCGCACATCGGCACGTCGCACCACTTCCAGAAGCTCATCAGGTCGCCCGGGAACACATCGCCGAACGCCGTCTCGTACTGGGCCGTCATGCCGAGTTCGCGCGCCAGCTCGTTCATCCGCGCGTAGTAGTTCCTCTCCACGAGGTCGCCGAGCGTACGGCGCCAGTCGAGCAGAAACTTCTCCGTCGTCACCGGGTCGTCCAGCACCCAGCCGAACACCGCCGGCAGCTTTTTGCGGAAGTCGTAGCCGTTCGCCGCGCGGAAGTCGTCCTCAAGCGTCGCCGTCCAGGTCTGGCGGCGGCACTCCCAGCTGTCCACCACGAATCCCTTGAGCAGCCCGCCCGCAAGCGGCCCCTTCGCGAGCCGCCCGATGTACGAGGCGAAGTGGAGGTCGATTGCGCGCCGATCCATCTTGTTGCACTCCCAGCCCGTCGCCTCCCGCGGGGCCGGGCCGTTCCGCGTGCCGTTGTTGACGTGGCCGATGCGCAGAATCGTCCACCGACCAGCCGGCGGCGTCCACGCGAGCTTGCCGTCCTTGAACTTGTCCGTCACGTCCAGCACGCGGTCGGCCGCCACGTAGCCCGCCGCATTCTGCTTCGGCGCCGGGCGCTTCACGAGGCCGCGCAGCACCCAGCCCGCCAGCCCCTCCCAGTTGTTCAGCCGGGCCCCCGTGTGGAACTTCACCTGGTGGACGTTCATCGGGTGCCGGTGCTCGAACGTGAACTCCCAGGTCGTCGCCGTCATCTCGTCGCACGCGAACGTGATCGGCACGACGTCCTGCCACACGCCCTGGGGCACCTCCTGGTCGAGAACCGTGACCCGCCGCCCATCGACGACGGCCGCGAGCTTCACACGCGCCTCGGGACGATACGAGAAGTCGTGGTTCATCACCCGTTGACTCGGCAGCTCGATGGCCCTCACCAGCGTCGGCTTCTCGAACGTGAACGTCCGCGAGAGCACCCCGTTCTCGTCGCTCTGCCGCACCGGCTGCGGCGCCCGCACGACGCCGTCATCCCCTTCAGGCGTCGGGAAGGCCAGCACGAACAGATCGCGGTAGTCGAGATCGGCCTTCGAGAGCTCGCTCTCCATCTGCCAAGCAGGCTCCGGCAGCGCAACCTCCACCGGCTTGCCGCCCGTGACGTCCACGCGCGAATAGGAGAGGTTGCGCATGGCCATCTCGGGCTTGATCCACGGGCCGCCGCTCATCGACCAGCCGGGGCAGTTCTGCATCTTGAAGACGAGCCCCCGCCGCGCGCACCCTTCGGCGGCATATTTGATGAGGTCGTCCCAGTCCGCGCTCAGACAGGGAATCTGCGGCGAAACGCCTGGCCAGGGGCCGCCGAACTGCCCGTGGAACAGCTGGATGCCGCTGATGCCCGCCGCCTTGATCGCGTCGAGGTCCGCATCCAGCCCCGCCTTCGCGACGTTGCCGCCGATCAGGTGGAACCACGTCTCCGGATGCCGTTCCGCCGCCGGCTGGCGAAACGAACCCGGGTCAAGCGCCGAAACGCACATCGCCGCCACGCCGACGGCACCGAGGATGATTTTTCTGCTCATGCGTCCAGTATAGCACAAATCCGGCAGCCATTCGCCGGTTGGAGCATACCGTCCGTACATACAGTACCATCTGCTAACGCCCACACTTGTGTCATTACAAGTGCTGGCATCCCGCCCAAAATTCTTACCTTCACCAAAAATTTCCAATATTCACAGTTCCCTCAGTACCTGTTATGCTATAATGTCCTCGGTTTGTTCGTTGTTCGTTGTTGTTCGTTGGAATCTTTTTTCTAATTTGGTAAGGCCGATCAAGTCAGGTTTTTCACCTCGCTTTCGTACAGAACCCCTTGTTTTCAAGGCCCTTATGCACATCGGCTTTGCCATAGATCACTTTTCGAGGTAGGCTATACGTAGTCCGCGAGCTGGGCCGTCTCCGCCTCGCTTTGCCATAGATCACTTTTCGAGGTAGGCTATACTCAGCAGGAACATCACCGGGACGATAAGTCGCTTTGCCATAGATCACTTTTCGAGGTAGGCTATACTTCCGACTGAGACAGGTCTTAGTGGTTTTCGCTTTGCCATAGATCACTTTTCGAGGTAGGCTATACCCCTTGCGGCGCACAGTATATACCCATCTGGCTTTGCCATAGATCACTTTTCGAGGTAGGCTATACGGTGACGAGGACTGGGTGACAACAACGATTGCTTTGCCATAGATCACTTTTCGAGGTAGGCTATACTACGCGCGCACGCGCACGGGACTTTGAGCCGCTTTGCCATAGATCACTTTTCGAGGTAGGCTATACTTGGCTCGGCTCTTGGTGATATCCTTCCGGGCTTTGCCATAGATCACTTTTCGAGGTAGGCTATACGCCTCGTAGAACTGCAGCGAATCCCCCCTGGCTTTGCCATAGATCACTTTTCGAGGTAGGCTATACACTTCAGCTCGCGGATGATCCTGCGAGTTGCTTTGCCATAGATCACTTTTCGAGGTAGGCTATACAGCACATTGCATCATATGCCGCACTATCCGGCTTTGCCATAGATCACTTTTCGAGGTAGGCTATACGCCCTGAAGGAGCTCCGTGCCGATGCGCCGGGCTTTGCCATAGATCACTTTTCGAGGTAGGCTATACCGCGCCTGTCTGAGCCGTTCTCCGAACCCGGCTTTGCCATAGATCACTTTTCGAGGTAGGCTATACGAAAAGGTGCTTGGTTGTTGTCTAGAGATGGCTTTGCCATAGATCACTTTTCGAGGTAGGCTATACCGGTCGGGCGTTTTGACTTCTATTGCGGCGCTTTGCCATAGATCACTTTTCGAGGTAGGCTATACGGAACGGTGAAAGCCTCACCAGTGACCTTAGCTTTGCCATAGATCACTTTTCGAGGTAGGCTATACGGCAATCACTCGCTCAAGGCGCGATACCGCGCTTTGCCATAGATCACTTTTCGAGATAGGCCATACTTGTCTACATTTTTAGCATCGACCAGAATCACCTCATACTCGGCGTCACCCCTCAACGGGGCCCTCCGCCACGGCAGGGCAAACGTCCCATCCCGGACCAAGGTGTCCTCCCCCCTTCTGCCCCCCGGTAGACGTTGCTCTCGGCCATCCCGAAGCTGGCCTTGATGTGGGCGTATGTGCGGTATTCCCGCAGATATTCCAGAGTCGCCGACAACAGGTCCTCAAGGCTCAGCTTCGGTCTTTCCCCCGCCGCCGGTGCTTCTCCGCATACCCCCTCCGCAGGATCTCCACCATCCTGTCGAACGTCACCCTCTTCACCCCGGTGATCCTCCGGAACTGCGCACCCGGATATTCCATCAGTCTCTCATACTTTATTACCCGGCATTCTACCTAATCCTGCCCATTTCCGCAAGAGGTCTATTGTTACCAAAACTGAAGTTGTTCTGGGATTTTCTGAGGCGGAGATTCTTTCGCAGGGTGACCCTCGATTGAATAGGCCCGTTCCCACTGCGCACGTGTGATGAAGATCGCCCGCACGGAGCCCTCCTCGGGGACAATCAATTCAAGTCTCCGCAAATGCGTCTGCTGTCTGGAAAATGTGACGCAGGGCCGGGCATAAACGCTCCACTGAACCATCTGATAACCATCATCCAACAGCTTCTTGCGGAACTGGGTTGCGGCCTTCCGCTGTGGTTTGGTCAAGACAGGAAGGTCAAAACATACCATCAACCACCCCATTCTGAACTTCTCCGTATCCATGGCCGATACTCCGTGATTCGTCCCGAAAGAAAAGAAGTCCTGAGGCTTTTCACGACATTGTCGAGAATCATCTCCAACTCCAATGACCGTGCCTTCCCATAAGGATGCCGGGATTTCATAACCATATGCATCCTTCGTTTGAACTCCGGGCCAACTGTTAGCGCCAAACCATCCATACGATGTCCCTTAACCCATCGGAATACCGCTTCGTCAAACGCAACGCGAAAGGGCTCCATTATATCATAAGCCAATGGGGTTGCCCGTTCTCTAACCAGATGCCCGATGCCATACATTGGGTCAAGGCCGTAGGCTAACAAACGTTGCAAAACGCGAGAGAGCAAAACTCCGTAAGCATAGTTTAGCAAACTGTTCAGACCACCCCCCGTCGTCTGCCGCCGAAAACTTTTCATCTCAAGGCAGTCGGAGATTACGTGCCAATAAAGTCTGGCACAGTTACCCTCCTTGAAAATGTCCCTGCGTCCCATAGCCGCCCGAAAGTCCATGAGTCTATCATCCTCCGGGGCCAGATAAACCATCAAATCATATTGATTGGCGACTTTAGCCTCGATTGTCTTAAACCATAACGCCTCGCGCAGTCGGCTCGGCGAATCAATCTGGGCTCGCGTCAGGAGCGTATCGCCACCACGCTGTACAGGAAGCACGATGGACTTGGGCTTGAACCGTTCGCAGACGATGACAGCGACTTTCGCCTCAGCGGCTGCAGAGAGAAAGCTGTTATGGAAAAGGACGGAAAAGGAATTCACGAGAACGACGCCAATGTCCTCCATCGGCAACGTCTGTTCTTTTCCATCCTTTAACCGACAGATCAACTGCCGATTCGTTACTGAGAGGACTGCACCTTCACTTGAGATGTCGATGATGTGATAGGACATTTCGGCATTCCCGTGTAGCTTGGCTTGATTATTTGAAGTCCGTTTTTGACCAGCGTCTGAAGTCGAACATTGATCTTTGCGTAAGACACTTTATTTGCTACCTTCGTCGCTGAAGGGTCAAGAAGGTCGAGGGAGATACTCTGGTCGGCATCCTTTACCGAGGCCACCCTCCATACACCAGAATAGTTTCCCTGCGCTACTCTTATCAAACCACCCCGCCGAATAACTGGAGGTATTCTGCCCTGACCAATCTTTCCAAGCGTTCCCCAGACCTTATGATAGCGTATTACCTGTGGTGGATTCGTCAACGCCACGCCGAAATTTACATCTGGCAGGAGAACGCCCTTGATATCCTTCAGCTTTCCATGTCCCCCACGAGGGTTCAATCCGAAGGTCTGCCCGGCTTGTACCACTTTTCGCTTGATTCTAGGTTTCCCGGTCTTTTCGTCACGTTCGCGTTGCCGAACGTACACTTGGTTGCCGTCTATCTTCTCAACACCCCAGACCTTCTGCTCTACCTTGAGCCCGAAACGCTCCACCGGTTGATGCACAACCACCCGCTGCTCAGCAAGAACCGTCTTGATGGAATGCTTCAGAAAGTCAGGCAACTCGATGAGGCGTGGCTCATTCTGCGTCGTGAATCGAAATACGCCCAATGGTCTCAACATCTCGACCTCATCAAGCTTAACACGGCGTTTGCACATCATCGCCCAAAAAGTTCCATCACACGGCAGAAGCGTAGCAGCGAGCCCAAGTGTAATAGCATCGACGGCGTGATGCATATGAGTGATACCACGTATCTCGGACTTGAGACGAAGCTTGCCGTCGTCATCCAGCACACGCTGATCGATAACTGCGAGAATACCGAGGATGTTCCATTGCTTACGAAGTTCCGCCGTCACACGACCGGGAATCGAAACGATACGCGGCATCCGTCCACACTTCACGAAGAAGCCACGAATGGCCTTTGAAGCAAGTGTCGTGATGTAGGAGGTCCGTGTCAACATACCTTCCGTCATACCAGCCTCATTGGTATGGAACATCAACAAGTTTCGAGTTCGGCGTTTCTGTCGTGCCCGATCATCTGGGCTTCCCGACGGTTTGACCCCGTCCACAAGGCTCCGATACTTCGCCTCGTTTAGAATTACAAGATTATCACGCCCATTCACACGTTGACCGCCACAGGCACGGATGAACTCCAGTCCCGTTCGATTGTCCTTCATTCGGTTAACCTCCGTGAACGTCAACACCATCGAATCCAATGAATCGGTGGCCCGTTGCGATCTTGGGAGGATATGGTCGAGATCGACATTCTTCGAAACAACATCTTGGAGATCGTATTTCCAACCAGTGTAGGGACAGACATAACCCATGTCCTCCGCCACACGGGCTTTGCGGATCAAACTTGCGGAAAGCCTAGATTCTTTGCAGTTTAGGAGTTCGGCGAGCTTCTTCGCCACACGACGGTGTTGCGCCGTCTTCTGGTTCATTTCAATGGTGATCTCCTTTTGGGTCTTTCCGGAGAACTCCTTCAGATCACGCGCCATCTCAATGGTTACCTGCGCGATACGCGCAGGATTATTCTCAGCATAGTCACGCACAATGTCCTTCAACAGACGGAGAAGAATCTTGACGCGATGACGAATCAGATGGTTGTTCGTCTCCCGATCAACCTTCTCCTCTGGAAGAATGTCCATCTTGCTAGCATCGCGGTAAAGGATGCCTCCTTTCTCGCGGGGATCTTTCCCTGCCAACACATCCTGCGTGACTTGAACAAGTACCCCGCGTGCGTAGGGCGCGCGCCCCGAAGGGATACTCGCCATAATTCGCTCCTCCAGAAGGCCAACTGCGGACTTTGCCTTCTTTCCACCCTTTCGTTTTCCAGAGTTGATCAGTTCATCAAACGCCCCCTGCTTTTCCGCTGAAACGAATTCACGGACTGCTCCCACCGTGATGGATTTACCTCTAACCAAATGGTGTGCGAGCTTCTTCAACACCTCATCCGGGAGAACAGTATCAAACCTGCGACGTGTCAACTCATATAGACCCGGATAACAAACCAACGACTTATCAGCGTCTGGTGCCGTAAGCAGCGCATCAACATTATTGACTTGTTCACCCGTGGTTTCAACGACGAGTTTTCTATACCCGGCCTTTGTATAACCACCCACACGCCGGACATCCTCCGTCATTCGGACACGCTCCTCAGCCCGCAGCGGACGTCCTGCTTCACCCACACAGGTATTTGCAAGCATCATCGCCCACCGATAGTTGAGGAACTCGGGCGTCGCCTTGCCTGGTAGCTTCACTCCGGAAACGGGACAAGTCCCAATCAGGCGATTGTCGAACCGAGGGGCCAACTGTCCGAACAACAGGCCGCCCCAATAGCGCGCCGGCACGCGGAACGGTAAATCCGTTCGAGTCCTCAGGTACGCGCCTTCCTTTGCGGGATCTGCGAGAACGAGATGCATCAAATCGGCATCCAACTTGGGGAGTACTCCAAGATGATGTCCCAGAATCTTTGTCACCTCAGCTACAACAACCGTTCGATCGAATGAAACTTTAAGTTCTTTGAAGCGCTTCATCGAAGAAACGATACCTCCCGTTGGTTTGACGTCCAGATAGCGGCACATGGTCTCTGCCATCGATCCAGTCCCGAACTGCTTCATCAGGTCACGTGCAGCCGCATTCTTCTCTATGTCCTTCTGATCAATCTGACGCCCACTTCTCAGGCTCGAAAGGACATTTCCGTCATACCCGCGATTATGCGCATACCAGCGGAGTACACACCAGAGTTCCAACCAGGACAACAATTTACCACCAACAAGGACATCAGCAGCAAGCTTCCACGGGAACGCAACTGGATTTGAATCGAGCTCTTTTTCACTCAGGACCCCACGCGCAAGAAGAATCAATTTCAGTCTGGCGATCCGCTGGCGCGTGGAACGAATATGTCGCCGCTGCCGACGGAAGGCCCGTCGTTCGCAGGCAAGGCAGTCATCGGCAGGGAACAATACAACGCCCGCCCCAAGAAAACGAAGGAATTCCGCCTCATTCGGACGTCTGTCACTCACGCACCATCCAATCGAGTCATGCCCAACGTCTAGATGAATGCCCACTTCGTTTTGCTTGATTTTACCCATTGCCGTCCCCTTTTCAATTTTGTATAATTCAGTTGATCTATGACAAAGTTAGATAACGCAGACCGCGTCCCTAACCGCTAGGCGGTTACACCGTGTTCAAAAGCGTTGTTTAAGGAGGAGCGACCTTTGGGTTGCTCCTCTTTCTTTTATGCCCTGTTACGCTTTTTGGCCACGAACAGAATCATTCCTTCGCATCTTTCGCCTCATACACCTCACTACGTAAGGAGAAAGAAAGCCCACGAACCGATGTTCGAGGGCTTCCGCATTCGGCCGCTGGGGGCCTTACTTGTTCTTATGACGCTGCGCCTTCATGCGCTTGTCATACTTGTGCTTCGACATTTTTTTCCGGCGCTTCTTCTTGATGGATCCCATTGTGGACCTCCTTTTGAGATTTGAGTTCTCCGTCCTCGGTTCCCACCTAGAACTTTGAACCTCGAACGTGAACTAGAAAATAATCTTGTTGAGCGGCAGCTCGATGATGCCCGTGGCGCCGGCGGCCTTGAGGACGGGCACGAGGTCGCGCACCTGACGCTCCTCGACCACGCTCTCGACGGCATACCAGTCGGCGTCGTTGAGCTTGTTGACCGTGGGGGCGTGCAGCGCGGGGAGCGCCGCCGTGATCTTCTCAAGCTTCTTCGCGGGGGCGTTGAGCTTGATGAGCACGCGCTTCTGCGCGTCGAGCGCCGCCGTGAGAAGCATCTTGAGCTGCTCGATCTTCGCGCGCTTCGCCTTGTCCTTCCACGCCTTCTTGTTCGCGATGAGGCGCGTGGTGGAGGTGAGGATCGTATCGACGATGCGGAGGTTGTTCGCGCGGAGCGAGCTGCCCGTCTCCGTGAGATCGACGATCGCGTCCACGAGCTCGGGGGCCTTCACCTCGGTGGCGCCCCAGCTGAACTCGACGTTCGCCTTCACGCCGTTCGCCTTGAGATAGCGGTTGACGATGCCAAGCGCCTCGGTGGAGATGCGCTTGCCCTTGAGGTCCTTCACCGTCTTGATCTTCGAGTCGTTCGGCACCGCGAGCACCCAGCGAACCGGGTTCGACGTCGCCTTGGAGTAGTTGAGCTCGCAGACGTCCACGACGTCGGATCCATTCTCATAGACCCAGTCATACCCGCAGATGCCGGCGTCGAGAAGCCCGAGCTCCACATAGCGGCTCATTTCCTGCGGACGGAGCAGACGGCACTTGATCTCCTCGTCGTCGATGCTCGGGTAATACGAACGGGACGAACACGAGACGTTGAACCCCGCGCGCTTGAAGAGCGCGAAGGTTGAATCCTGAAGGCTGCCTTTCGGCAAACCGAGAACAATCGCCATATTCTACACTTTCTCCGTTGTTTGAAAGCAACAGTATATCAGAATCGACGGTAGAAGGCAACCCCATCACCCCACAGACCAACACACTGCCAAGCGGAAGGTGGCTCGACAATCGGGCGGCATATCCCCTTATAGTAGAAGACGCGCGCGAGGGACCAGTCGCAACGGCCGATCCTACGTCCAAATGAGAGGCCGTCGCCGTCCGCATACTCGGGGTCGATCATCAGCATAAGGCGGGTAGGGGTCCGTAGGGGGTAACCAGACGACTCGGACAAGAGGGCGTTTCGTCGGGAGGGAAATGGCGAGGTGACGCCGAGAGACTGCCCTCCTGTCGGGTCTAAAACAAATTCAGTTGCGCAACTAAACACATTTGGTTGCGCAACTGAATTTGTTTGGTTGCCCAACAGAATTTATTTGGTTGCGCAACTGAATCTATTTGGTTGCGCAACTGAATGTAATCTGATGCCCAACTTCCACTCGAATCACCCTCGACGGTTCTTCGTCTCTCCCCGGCAAAACGCCGTTCCATCCTAGGTAAACTAGAGGCCCTTCCTCGGGCGCTTGGCAGCCCCTCCGAGGATGGATACGGCGGATATGCGGGACGCAGAGGCGCCTCCGCTTGACCGTGTGGCCCCTCACGCGCGGGCGAGGGGCCGCCTACACCAGTCGTAGGACGGCGTGGCCGAGGGCGCCGAAGAGCGCGCAGAGGAAGATTGCGGACATAATCGACAATCGTCCCTTCACAAGCGCCCAGCCTGCAAATATGGAAAGGACGAGCGAAAACGGGTGGAGCGTGACCGCGGGAACGGTACAGGAACCGACGGTCAACAGCGCGTCCGCGCTCACCGTCCAGACGCTCATTCCCGCAAAAACGACGCCGGCCTTGATCATCAGCGCATTTGTCGCCGGCTTCACGCCCCAGAGAAGGCCACGCACGAACCGACTTCTTTTCCAATGTTCGAGGCCCGTCAAGGCGGCCGTCAGCAGGAAGAGGGAGGGAAGGAGCAGCGCGGCCGTGGCGACGGCGGCGCCGAAGACGCCCGCGAGGCGGTAGCCGAAGAACGTCGCGGCGTTCACGCTCACGGGGCCGGGCGTGACCTGGGTCAGCGCCATCAGATTCGAGAACTCCTCGGCCGGCAGCTGCAACAGCGGCGCGGCGGGCCCGACAAACTCCTGAAGGTAGATCGGCACAAGGACGAATCCGCCGCCAAAGCCCAGGAACCCGAACTTCAGAAACGTCCAGAAGACGCGACCGCAGATCAGGTTCACGGCCGTGAGGGCCGACACGCCGACCAGCGCAAGCCGCAGACGCCCCACGCGCGAGAGAGGCGGCAGGGCAATCCCGCACGAGGCGTCACCCCGCGACGGCGTGGCCCCTCCGCACAGCGTCCACGCAATCCCCGCGGTCATCGCCGCCAGCAGCACCGCCACCACGTTCACGTCCAGCCCGATCAGCAGCACGGCCGCCACCGCCACGGTCACATATCCGTAGGCGCCGACGACGCTCCGTCCCCATCCCTTCACAAGGGTGCCGAAGACCACGCCCGTCAGCGCGGAGCGGAGGCCGAGCAGCGCGCTCTCAACCCACGGGTTCCCGATCGGCAGGAACGCATACCCGCAGGAGACGCCGAGAAACAGCAGGAAGGACGGCAGCGCGACGCCCGTGAGGGCCACTGCGGCGCCGGCGCGCCCCGCGATCTTCAGGCCCGTGTAGATCGCCGTGTTGCCGGCAATCAGCCCGGGCACCATCTGGAAGACGGGCAGATGATCGAGCAGCTCGCCCTCCCTCAGCCACTTCAGCCGCTTGCCGAACACCTCGTCCGCCACGACGATGATGGCGTAGCCGCCCCCCACGACGAAGAGCGAAATCTTGAAGAACTCCCAGAACAGGCGCAGCAGACGCTTCATGCGACGGCGAACTCCCTCTTGTTGAGCCGGCGGCGCAGAGTCGGCCATCCCGGAAGACGCGCGTCCATGAGCGCGCGGAACATCGGGCCATGGTTGTGCACCCGCAGGTGCGACAGCTCGTGCACGACGACGTATTCGACGAGCGCGCGCGGCGCGTGGGCGAGGTCCGTGTTGTAGGTGATGCGGCGGCGCCGCCAGTTGCAGGAGCCCCACAGCGTCTTCATGCGGCGCAGCCGCCAGGTGACATCCGGCTCGGCCAGCCGCGCGGTCCAGATCGCGTGCAGTTCGTCGAGCAGGGCGCGCAGGGCCGCGAGCCGTTCCTCCGTCGGCGGCGTGCGCAGGGCGGCGGGACGCGCCAGCACCCGTGCGCGCGCGGTGAGGCACCACTTCCAGTTCGCGCGCAGAAACGCCTCCCCCGCGGCCATCGTCGCCCATCCAATCGGGATGGAGAGGCAGATGCGCCCCTCGGGGTCCACGCGCAGGTTGATGCGGCGAATCCGCTTGCGCGCGACGACGACGGGAATGCCGTCAAAGGAATTGAGCCCCGTCCGCAGCATCAATAGGCGAGCTGGCTGCCGCCGATCGTCTCGCGGAGAATCGAGTTGCCGGGGATGCCGTCGCTCGGCGCCTCGGCGACGGAGGCGAGGATCTCGGAAAGACGCTCCGCCTCGCGGCAGTTGGGGTCGCCCGCCTCCAGACCGCAGAGCAGATCGCGCGCAAACGGCTTGAGCACCGCGAGCTCGTAGTCCAGGCCGGAGTTGAAGACTGCGTCCGCCAGGCGGCGGAACGGATTGATCCACCGCTGCTCGCCGGCCTCCACGCTCGGCCAGCGGGCCAGCGTGGCGCTGGCGGACTCGTTGCGGTAGTTCGCGTCGCGGACGATGCGCCGCAGCAGGCGGACGTCCTCCGCGAAGAACGCGACGCAGGGGGCCGCGCGCGGCTGCGTGAAGATGTTGAGATACACGCGGAACTTGATCGCCTCGGGGATGCCCGCCGTGAGGAGCGGGTTGAGCGCGTGGATGCCCTCCAGCACCACGACCCCAAGCGGCGCGAGCGTCGTCTCGACCGTGTCGTCGTAGCCGTCCTTCCGCTCGAAGTCGAACCTGCGCAGGCGCACGGGCGCGCCGGCGAAGAGTGCGGCGAGATCGGCGACCAGCCGTTCCCGATCGACCGCGTCCACGTGTTCGTAGTCGAGATTGCCGTTCGCGTCGCGCGGGTTGCGCGCGTCCCCCACGAAGTAGTCGTCCGTGGAGAGACGCAGGGCGGTGAGGCCGTTCTCCTTCAGGCGCGTGCAGAGGCGAATGGCCGTCGTCGTCTTGCCGGCGGAGGAGGGGCCCGCGAGCAGCACCAGTCGAATCGCCGGCACGTGCGCCGCGATGCGTTCGGCGATGCGCACGATCCGCCGCACGTGGCGCGACTCCTCGCGGTCCACCAGCAGGGGGAAGTCCCCCCGCCGCACAATCTCGTTCAGCTCGCCGATCGTCTCGACATGACCTTCCATGGCATCACCTCCAGTTGTCGCTCACGCGCGCCGTTCCCAGGGCTTCGCCTCGGGCGGTTCGAGGAATATCTCCTTCACCGTCTCCAACGAGTAGGGCTCGCCCTTCTGAAGCCTGTTGAGCGCCGTCAGGAACTCGGGCGTGAGCTCCACGCCCTCCACGCCGCTGTCGATCTCCGCGCGCGCCCCGTTCGACCAGGCGAGATCGATGGCGACCTTCACCTTTCCGGGCCACTGCGCGGCGAGGCTCTTGAGCGCCGCGCCCTTCTTCAGCAGGTCGGGGTCATCGTAGTTCATCGACACGTGAAGCGCCTTCGAGAAGCGGCCCAGGCCGTCCGAGAGGCGGTAGACCTCGCGGGCGATGAACTGGATCTCGGGCGTCTCCTCGTGCGTGTCGCGGTCCGTGCGATGCGAAAGCTCGCCGCAGACGAGCACGGGCTGATCGACCTCGCCCGGCAGCCAGTCCTTGAACTTCGCGAAGGTCCTCGCGAAGCAGAGCGCCTCCATCTCCACGTCGCCGCCGTCGTCCAGCAGCAGCACCGCCCAGGGCTCGGGCGGCAGCATCACCACGTTCCCGAACGCGTCCTTCACGTCCTTGCCCCGCTCGCGCTTCGGCTTCGGCTTGCCCATGCGCACCGTGCACGCCTTGAGCATTCCCGCGAGCCGCACCGCCACGCGCAGCGGGCGCGGCGAGCCGACCTCCGCCATCAGCGGAATCTCGGGCGGTTCGGCGGGCTTGAAGGTCGAGAGCGAACCGAGCACCTTCTCGTAGGCGCCGAGGGGATGCCCCGTCAGGTAGATGCCGCAGAGCTCGCGTTCATCCTTGTAGCACTGCGCCTGCGGCCAGGGCGGGCAGTTCATGAGATCGACGTCGGTCTCGTCCTCGCCCGGCGCCAGCATGCCGAACATGTCCATCTGCCCGCTCGCGCGCTCCTTGCCGCGCGTCGAGGCGCGCTTGAGGGCGAACTCGATGTTGTTGAAGTAGCGGGCGCGGTGGAAGCCCTGCCCCGCCGCGGCGAGCGAATCGAACGCGCCGCACCTCACGAGACTTTCGAGCACGCGCTTGTTCACCACCGACACGCCGTAGAGCCGCGTGCAGAAATCCATCAGCCCCTTGTACGGGCCGTTCTTCTCGCGCTCGGCGACGATCACCTCCGCCGCCGCCTCGCCCACGCCCTTCACGCCCGCGAGGCCGTAGATGATCGCGTGCTCGCCCTGGACGGGCGAAAAGCGCGCGTAGGCCCTGTTGACGTCCGGCGGGCACACCTCAAGCCCCATCGCGTCCGCCTCGGCGACGAACCCAGGCAGCTTGTCGAAGTTGCCGATTTCGGACGAGATCTGGGCGCACATGAACTCGGCCGGATAGTGGGCCTTCATGTAGCCGGTCTGGTAGGCCACCCACGCATAGCACACGGCGTGGGACTTGTTGAAGGCATACGACGCGAACGCCTTCCAGTCATCCCAGACCTTGTCGATGAGCGCGCGGGCCTTCGCCTCGTCCTTCCACTTGTCGACGCGGAACTCCGGGTTCGCGAGGCAGCCCTCCACGAACTTGACCTTGAGCTCCTCCATCACGGCGAGCTGCTTCTTGCCCATCGCCTTGCGGAGCTTGTCGGACATGCCGCGCGTGAACCCGCCGAGCAGACGAGAGAGCAGCATCACCTGTTCCTGATACACCGTGACGCCGTAGGTGTCCTTCAGGTACTTCTCCATCAACGGGTGGTCGTAGGAGATCGGCTCCTCGCCCTTCTTGCGCCGGATGAAGGTGGGGATGTAGGCGAGCGGGCCCGGGCGGTAGAGCGCGTTCATGGCGACGAGGTCGCTCAGGCGCTCCGGCTGAAGGTCCATCAGGTACTTCTTCATGCCGTCCGATTCGAACTGGAAGAGGCCCGTCGTCTCACCACGCCCGAAGAGTTCGTACGTCTCCCGGTCGTCGTCCGGGATGTCGTCCGGGTCGAGCTCGATGCCCCGGAACTTCTTGATGAGCGCCACGCACTCCTTCTCGACCGTGAGGGTCTTGAGGCCGAGGAAGTCCATCTTGAGCAGCCCCACGGGCTCCACGAAGTGCCCGTCGTACTGCGTGCACAGCAGCGACTCGCCGGGCGACGGCATCACCGGCAGGGTGTCCATCAGCGGATCGCGCGAGATGAGGATGCCGCACGCGTGGATGCCGGGCTGGCGGATGCAGCCTTCGAGGCGGGCCGCGTAGTCCATCAGCTCCTTGATGGTGTGCGCGTGGTTCGCGGAATCGTAGAACGTCGATTCGTCCTTGAAGGCCGCCACGAGGTCGGGGGAGTAGTCCTTGTTCGGCTCGCCCTTCTTGTCCGTGACGCTCATCGCCGACTTGAACGTCGTCTTCGGCGTATCCGGCACGTACGAGGCGAGCTTGTTCGTGTCAGCGAGCGGATACTCCATCGCGCGCCCCACGTCCTTGATCGCGCTCTTCGCGGCCATCTGTCCGAAGGTGACAATGTGGGCGACGTGGTCCACGCCGTACTTCTGCGTGACGTACTCAAGCACGCGGCCACGCCCCGCGTCGTCGAAGTCCACGTCGATATCCGGCATGGAGATTCGGTCCGGATTCAGGAACCGCTCGAACAGGAGGTCGTACTTGATGGGATCGACGTTCGTGATGCCGATCGCGTAGGCAAGCGCCGAACCAGCGGCGGATCCGCGGCCCGGCCCGACCCACACGCCCATCTCTCGCGCGGCGGCGATGTAGTCGTGCACGATGAGGAAGTAGCCCGGGAAGCCCATCGTGCGCACCGTGTCGAGCTCGAACTGGACGCGATCGACGACCTCCGGGGGCAACGGCTCGCCCCAGCGCTTCCGGCAGCCCTCCCAGACCATCGAGGCCAGGTAGTCCGACTCGAACTTGATGCGCAGCACCTTGTCGTAACCGCCCAGACGCTCGAAGTTGTTCGGCTTGTCCTGCGTGTTGAACTGCTCGCGGAGCGTGGCCTCGTCGAACTTCCGCGCGTACTCCTCCTCCGTGCCGAACGTCGCGGGGATCGGGAACTTCGGCATGATGGGGTCCGAGTCGAGCTGATACTCCTCCACCTTCTCGGCGAGCGCGACGGTGTTGGCGAGGAACTCGGGATGCTCGGGGAAGAGCGCGGCCATCTCGTCGCCGTCCTTGAACCACTCCTCGCCCGTGTAGATTAGGCGGGAGTCGTCCGAGATCTTCTTCTGCGTGGAGAGGCAGAGCAGCAGGTCGTGGGCGGGGTCGTCCTCCTTGTCGAGGAAGTGGACGTCGTTCGTCGCGACGACGGGGATGTCGAGCGTTTTCCCGATCTCGATCATACCCTTCACCACCTCCACCTGGCGGGCGTAGAGCCTGCGGTGGTCGTCGATTGCGGAGCCGGGGATGTTCGTCTTCGTGGACCGATGGAGCATCGCTTCGAGGTAGAAGTCGTCGCCGAAGAGGTCCTTGTACCACTTCGCGGCCCGCGTCGCCTCGTCCATGCGCCCCACGTCGATCGCGTGCGCGACCTCGCCCGCGATACACGCGGCCGAGCAGATGAGCCCCTCGTGGTATTTCTCCAGCAGCGTGTGGTCGATGCGCGCGGTGTGGTAGAACCCGTTGATCCACGCCTCGGAGAGCAGGCGCACGAGGTTGTGGTAGCCCGTGAGATTCTTCGCGAGCAGAATCAGGTGGCGGCGCTTCTCGTCCTTGTTGCGGGTGCGATGGTCGCCGCTCGTCGTCACATAGGCCTCACAGCCGAGAATCGGCTTGATCGGCGGCAGGTCGTCGTAGCCCTTCTTGGACCTGCATTCGTCGTAGAACGCCTTCAGGGCGAAGAGGTTGCCGTGGTCGGTGACCGCGAGCGCCTTCATGCCCCATTTGCGGGCCCGCTTGACGAGCGGCTTGATGGCGCATTGACCGTCGAGGAGCGAGTAGGTGGTATGGACGTGGAGATGGACGAAGTCTTGCATCGTGCCGCTTCAGCGCTTGAAGGACCTGACGTAGTCGGCCATCTTCTCCCAGAATCTCTCCGCGATCAGCTGCATGCCGAGGTCGCCCGGATGGTTGTAGCGGCCATGCGCATCCGCGCGCGCGCGGATGTCCTCGATGTTCACGAACACGGCGCCGCGCCGCTTCGCGACGGCCTCCTTCTCGGCGTCCAGCTTCGGCCGCACGTAGAAACCCTGGGAGATCAGCACCAGCGCCTTCCCCTCCGGGTCCAGATAGTCGAGAAAGGCGTCCAGCGCACTGCCAAAGCTCCGCGCCGCCTTCATCTTCCCGTTGTCGTAGTCCCCCGGCACGTTCGCGCCGAAGAAGAGCACGATCACATCCGGCTTGAACGCGCGCGCCCACGTGAAGTTCTTCCCGCAGTCCCAATCCGCATTGTAGAACGCCCGCTCGATCGTGCCGGCGACCTGCAGCAGGCAGCACTGCGCCTCGGGCTGCGCCGCGGCGATCTTCGCCTGCAGCTGATGCACGTAGTCCTTGTCGCGGGCGCTGGCGGCCATGCCCCAGTTGTCCGTCCAGCCAATCTGCGGGCGCGGGCCGTGCAGCGTGATCGAATTGCCCACGAAGAGGACGCGCGGTCCCTTCTTGCCGACGTCGAACGCCGTCTGGTTCTGCGCGTTCTGCCCGATCGCCGGAACCGGGTTCGCCTGAAAGTCGTTCGCCCCGGCGCACGCAGCCACCGCCGTCAGCGCCACCATCACCACAATCCTCTTCACCATCTTCTCGTCTCCCTTCTAGCGCCGCTGGCGCAGCACCTCATACATGCAGACCGCCGCCGCGACGCCCGCGTTGAGCGACTCGATCTCGCCCGGCATCGGCAGCACCGCGATGAAGTCGCACGTCTCGCGCACGAGGCGGGAGATGCCGTCCCCCTCCGCGCCCACCACGAGGCCCGTGCGCCCCTTAAAGTCGATCTCCGTGTAGGTCTTCGCGTCCTCGCCCCAGTCGAGCCCCGTGAACCACATTCCGGCCTCCTGGAACTGCTTCATCGCCCGCACGAGGTTGACGACGCGGGCGACCTTCAGATACTCGCTCGCGCCGGCCGAGGCCCGCACGGCCGCCGGCGTCACGCCACAGCTGCGGTCCTCGGGCAGGATGACGCCCCTCACGCCGATCGCGCAGGCCGTGCGGAGGATGGAGCCCACGTTCTGCGGGTCCTCAAGATGGTCGAGCACGAGCACGGTCGCGTTCTCGTCGCCGCGCACGTCCTCAAGAATCTCCTCCAGCTCGACGTAGGGATACCCCGCCGTCTTGATCGCCACGCCCTGGTGGTGCCCGCCGCGCGTGAGCAGGTCGAGCCGCTTGCGGTCCTCCGCGCGTACGATGATGCCGCGGTCGCGCGCGGTCGCGCGGATGATGGCGATTTCGTCGGGCTCGTTCTTCTCCGGCGGCGGCAGAATCACCTCGCTGAACGTGCGCCGCCCCGCGCGCAGCGCCTCGATGACGGGATTGCGCCCGTAGATCCACTCCCCGCCCGCGCACAGCTCCCGGGGCCCCTTGTGCTTCTCGTTTCTCATGCGTTCAAGTCCATTAGATCGTGTAGTGCCTCAGCTCCGTCCCGTCGAAGAAGCCGAACGACCGCGCGCTGCCGCCCTTGGGCAGAGAGACGGAGCCGGGGTTGAATATTCTCAGCCCGCAGGCGAGCGTCTTGAGCTCCGGCACGTGGGTGTGCCCGTGCGCGAGCACCGTGCCGATGCCGATCGGCGGCAGGCGGTCCTCGTTGTAGAGGTGCCCGTGCGTGAGGAAGAACGTCTCGGCCCCGGCGTCGAGGACGGCGTAGTCGGCCATCATCGGGAACTGGAACATCATCTGGTCCACCTCCGCGTCGC
>JBJEWG010000312.1:0-4975 GCA_051884935.1 Kiritimatiellia bacterium
ACGGCGCGGGCGGTGGCGGCGGCGTGCGCTATCTCCCCGCGAACGGTGGTCAGAACTGGTCATCCCATGGGCGCGGCGGCTCGAACGCGGGTGGCAACGGCGCGGATGTCACGGCCAAGATTCCCGCCACGGCGGGCCTCGCGAACACCGGATCCGGCGGTGGCGGCGGCAGTGTGGACTCCGAAACGGGGGACGGCAACTCCAGCCTCTGGAAGGGTGGCGACGGCGCGGACGGCGTGGTGATCGTGTCGTACGTGATGCGCGGCAACAGGGATCTGGAGCCGACGCCCATCGTCGAGCTGAAGAACGTCGGCTACGACCCCATGACCTGGATTCAGACGTTTGACTACCGCGTGGCGTGGTCGGGCGAGAAGGGCACGGGCGACCAGCAGGGCAAGTGCAAGCTGTATCTGCTCTACGGCACGACGGAGGCGGAGGTGCGCGGCCTGTCGGCGGACGACGTGGAGCACCGCAAGGTGCTGCTCGACACCTACAGCGCGCTCGGTCTTGGCTCCGTGCAGCGCGAGGCGCTGGTGACCGCGACGAACTGGTACGTGCGGTTGGTGGCGGAGGCGCCGAACGGGAAGCGCGCTCTCTCGCCCGAGGTTCTGCCGTTGAACATCCCGGGCCTGAACCTCGATGGGGCGAAGTGGGTGCCCGGGGCGGGCACCGTGCTGGAAAACGGCAAGATCGCCCTGGACTATCGCTTCCACTGGCCGCGGATGAAGAAGGACACCGTGAACCTGACGATGCGCTGGAGCGAGAACGAGGCCGACCTGGAGGGGGACTTGTCGAAGTCCAAGACCTACGATCTGGGCACGGGCAGGGTGCTGGACGGTGATTCGCAGGGGGTGCTCGAAATCGCCTACTTCGAACCTCTGGAGCGCGGGAAGACGTACTACGTGCGTCTGGAGGCGACGGACGCCGACGGCGCGCGCGTCGTGCTCTCGCCCGAAATACGGCCATTCGAGATTCCGAATGTCAAATTCAAGTTGTATCTGGGCGATATCTCGGTGACTGGTGTCAATGTCACCGGCGCAACGCCCGAGGGCACTGAATACACCGAAGGGTCGCTCGTCACCGTGACGGCGGCGGTGCCCGAAAAATACCATGTGAGCGGATGGAAGATGGCGGCGACGAAGGAGGGACTTGCCTCTGCGGAGATGATTGTGGCCTCACTAGGTCGCACGCAGTATTCGTTCCTTATGCCGAGCGAGGATCAGTGGATTGTACCCGTAGTCGAACAGACCGTATATCCCCTCCTGTTGCGTGGTGTGCAGCGCTATCCGTGGAAGAATCTCGTGGATATCGACTACAATCTCGGTGGTGATTATTCGGGTAACGGGTATTGGCTGAGATTCTACGTGACGATTGACGGAGGAGAAGCCAAAGAACTGACGAAGTTCCTTGATCCGAAGACGTTGAAAACAGTTGATCTCAACGGGCAGTTCTGTGGGAAGGGCTGGCACCGCGTTACGTGGGATGCGAACGCGGACGGCGTGGCGCAGTTCTCGCAGAATGTGAAGTACTCTCTGCAATACTATGACTTCAATGAGGGAAAATGGCTTGAATCCAAATGGTCGCCCACGGGGGTGATGGATACGCGGCGTGGCGCGGTGCGCATCGTCAACAAGTTCGCTGATGACCTGCTGCCGTTTACCTATTCGGCGGCGAACTGGGTGGTCTATCCCTACGAGAGCGTCGGCAGCGATGTGAAGGTGAGCATTACGCTGACCCCGGTGGCGACGACCGCCGCCGTGGGTACGTGGTGGAACGGAACCTCCGATACGGCGACGGACGAGGACGCGAGCGATGGCACCTATGACTACGCCGACAACCAGGCGTCGATGACCGACGTCGCGAGTGCCGTCTCGTTCTTCGAGGGCAACGACGTGGAGGGCCGCTGGGAGTGGGGCGACCGTCGGGCCTACGGCCTCGTGAAGGCAGTCCACACAATCGACGACGGCAAGACGGCCCAGTCGATGACGGCCTACTTCCGCTTCCCGGAGCTGACGTTCCAGGTGTTGCAGCGTTCGCCGGTGGCGAAAGAATACAAGTTCATCGTGAACGACACGTTCCTGAAGGACAGACTGAACCATTCGCGCGTGGACATCAGCGAGATGCAGCGCGAAGAGGTGCGCAACCGGCTCAACGCGCGTCAGCCGAACCATCTGCGTCTCTGGGAGACCCTCGTCACGGGCACCTACGCCGACCGGATGAAGCCCTACACGATGAACGTCGCGCCGGAGAGCGTGACGGGCGCGGCCCAGCCCGCCGCCGCGATTTCGGTGGGGATGCCGCCCGCGACACAGGATCAGCAGTATGGCTACTACGTGCAGTATGAACTGCGCAAGGCGGAGGACGGGGCGTGGAACCCGCAGGGCGCGCGGAAGGATACGGCGAATGAGGCGTTCGACATCGCGCTGACGTCCGCCGACGCCGCCTCGGGCCTCTACCGCGTCTACACGCTGATCATTCCGTTCGACAACGCGGCGATCGTCAACGAGATCCCCGCCACGAACATCGTGGGCGTGCTGGGCGTGGTGAGCAAGAGCGCCAACACGATGGCGGCCGTGCCGTGGCGCGCCCTCGCGAGCGACCCCGTGCTGGCCACGGACGTGAAGGTGGCGAACTACCTGAAGACGGCGGGGCTGGACGCGGGGGATTCGATTCTCGCGCTCGCCGCGAATGGGCAGACCTACGAGGGCTGGACGCTGGAGGCGGATCACACGTGGAAGCCGGTGACGACGGTGAGCGTCGATGGCGTGACGGTCGCGTCCGGCGCGGAGGTGCAGACGCTGCCGCGCGGCGACGCCGTGTGGGTGCGGCGCGCCAAGCCGGTGGACGACCAGGGCAATCCGCGTCCCTTCTGGATCTACGGGCAGTTCGAGATCGACAATCCCGTCACGCACATCGACGATGGCAAGGCGGACGCGCCGAGCTTCACCATGCTGGGCCGCCCGGGGCTGCGTCCGCTCGAACTCAACAAGGACATTGACTGGCAGTTCTTCCCGGTTGAGCGGGGAGCCATCGAAGGCAACTTCGGCGACGTGATCGTCGTGCCGGAGGCGCTGGTGGGCAACGTCCCGATGGGGCGGCTCGTCCTGACGTGGGAGCGTGTCGCCGACGAAACACCCAAGGACGGAACGCCCAAGGACGAAAAGCTCAAGTGGGGCTATTGGCACACCTACCGCGAGGGGCGCCTGATGAAGTCGAAGTTCGAGACGGACATCCATGTGCCGCCGGGGCGGGCCTTCTGGTACACGCGGCGCGGCACGGGATTCAACGTGCCGTGGGCGCTGAAGTGGCCGGAGGTCAACGGACCGGAGGCCAACGGGTCGGAGAGTGACGGGAAATGAAGATGTCGATGAAGATGAGGGTGCTGGGCGCGGTCGCGTGGGCGGTCTTCGCCGCGTGGGGTGGTGAACCGGTCGAATACACGGGCGGCGAGGCCCTGTGGTGGATGACGCCGGCGGCGGAGGAGATCACCGTCGTCAACAAGTGGGATGGTTCGGAGACGACGGCGGGGGACCTTGGCGTAAACGCCGCGCGCGTGCGCGCCACCGACGGCACCACCACGGCCTACCTCAACGTGATCTACTGCAACGAGCAGGGCAAGTGGGTCGTGAACGCCGACCAGCCCTGGTCGGCGGTGATGGAGACGCCGGTCAAGGGGGCGTGGGTGGATGTCAGCGACCCTGGCTACGGGTCCGCCGCCTGGTCGTTCGCCATCGAGCTGGGCAACTGGACGGCGACCAGCGAGGAGGCCAGCTGGGTGACGATGGCGGAGTCGGAGTCTGCGACCTACGCCGATCTGAAGGCCAAGTACATCCATTCGGGCGACCTCTCGAAGCCCGGCTACGTTGCGTGGAATCCCTCCCAGTACAGGACGACGGCGGTGCCCGAGCCCTCGTCGGGGCTGCTGCTGCTGATCGGCGGCGCGCTGATGGCCCTGCGCAGACGGAGACGCGCGTAGGCGATGGGCGGCGCGCCGGGAGATCGCGGAAGGCTGATGGACGTCGCCGTGGCGGCGGCGGTGGCGGTGGCGCTGGCGGCGCTCGCCGCCTTTTGGTCTTTCGGGGCGCTCACGCCGGAGCTGTGGGAGGACGCGGCGATCGCCGCCGGGGTACGTCCGCCGATTGGGCCGAACGCGGGCGTGTGGCACTGGCTGGCGCGCGGGCTCTTTGCGTGGGTGGGCGTGGCGCGGGGCCTCGACGTGATCCGCTGGGCGGGCCCGTGCGTGCTGGGCGCGCTGGCGTTTCTCGTGTACTTTCTCTTCCGCGACCTGCTGCCGGTGGCGTGGCGCGGCGAGGGGCTGATGGTGCGCGTGGCGCGGCGGCGCTGGGCCGTGCGCGCGGTGCTGGCGGTGGCGGTGACGCTGTTCATCGCGGCGGAGGGGCCGTGGCGGCTGGCGCGCGGGTTCACGCCGACGGCGCTGCACGTGCTGGTGGGCCTCGTCGCGCTTATGCTGAGTCTGCGGTTTCTGCGTCTGGGCGGCACGGTGCGCGTGATCGCGGCGATGGCGCTGTGGGGGGCGCTCGCCGTCGAGACGCCGGCGGGGCTGATCGGCGGCGGGGCGCTCGCGGCGCTCACGTTCTTCTCCGTCTGGTGGGGGTCCGCCTCGGAGGAGCTGGCCAACCCCGTGGCGTGGTTCGCGATCACCCGGCGGATGGGGGCGGCGTTCGGCGGCGCGTTGCTGGCGACGGCGGTGGTGGACGCGGTCTTCTTCGTGGTTTCGGATGGCCTGGCGGCGCACGGGTGGGAGGTGCTTGAGCTGCTGGCGCGTATTGTGGCGGGGCTTGTCGCGGACGCCATCGCGATCTCCCCCGCGGGGCTGCTCTTTCTGGTGGTGGTGGTGATCGCGCCGGCGGTGGTGGTGCGCGCGCTCGTGTGGAAGGGCGTGGACGAGGAACAGTTGCTCGACTACCGCACGGGGGTGGCGGTGACGCTGATCGGGGTGACGGGGCTCTCGCAG
>JBJEWG010000313.1:0-4954 GCA_051884935.1 Kiritimatiellia bacterium
CATCTGACCGAATGGTCCGCGTCGGCGGGGGCGGATGGTGCTGGTCACCACGGTCAAAGATGCGGACGATTTGGAATTCTCTTGCGCAACCAAACGGATTCTCTTGCGCAAGAGAAAAAATTTGGTTGCGCAACTAAATTCAATCACTTGCGCAACTGAAGTCCCGATCGCCCGCCTCACCCGACCGGGGGATGCATACCCCCGACCGAGGTCATGCGCACGACTCGACCGCCTCATCCCGATGACCGACCCCGAGTTGTGCCGATGACTCGGCGAGTGTGCCAAAATGACACACTCAAGGTTGTTGCGGTGGCCCGGAACGTTGTGGTAGAATCCGTGCGAACGTTGAAGGAGGTTTAGATGGAACAATCGCAGAACGCTTTCGAGAAACTGGCGGATGAGGCCTACCGCCGCTTCGCCCCGACCGCCCGGAGCTACTACTACACCTTCCACCGTCCGTCGGTCACGCGCGGCGGCGTGCCGTGCATGGTCTTCCTCGGCAACCACTCCTCCGGGAAATCGACGCTCGTCAACTGGGTGCTCGGCGGCGAACCCGTCCAAGAATCGGGCCTCGCGCCCACGGACGACGGTTTCACGGTGCTCCTCTTCGGCGAGACGGAGGAGGACGTGTGCGGCCCCGCCGCCCTCGCCCGCCTGCCCGAGGAGTTCCACGCGCTCGAATCCTTCGGCGGCACCTTCCTCCAGCATCTCAAGGTGAAGGTGCGCAATCGCGAGCTGCTCAGGACGGTCACCCTCATCGACACCCCCGGCATGATCGACTCCGCCGAGGGCACCGTCAGCCGCGCCTACGACTTCGAGGGCGTCGTGCGTCTGCTCGCCGAGGTCTGCGACATGGTCTTCTTCCTGCTGGACCCCGACAAGCCCGGCACGACGGGCGAGACGGTGAGCGTCTTCTCGAAGTGCCTCGCGGGCGTGGAGTTCAAGCTGCGCGTGCTGCTCAACAAGTGCGACGCCTTCTCAAGCCAGTACGACTTCGCCCGCACCTACGGCACCGTCTGCTGGAATCTCGCCCGCGTGCTCCGCACGAAGGACCTCCCCAAGATCTGGACCATCTACTCCGGCGAAGACCGCACGAACGCCGCGTTCGACTTCTCGGACTTCAACCGGCACCGCCAGGAGTTCCTCGGCGTGCTGCGCGACGCCAAGGCCCGCCGCATGGACAACGTCTACTCGCAGGCGCTCTCGGACTTCCTCGGCCTCTCCGTGCGGATGCGCGTGGTGAACCACGCCGCCCGCAGCCTCGTGGGCTTCCGCGCCGCCTTCGTCGCGTGCTGCGGCCTCTTCCTCGCGGCCGGCGGGTTCCTCGTGTGGCACATCCTCTCCACCCGCTTCCAGCTGGGCAACGCCCTTTCGCTCGTCGCGGCGGGATTCGCCGCGGGGCTGGGCGTCCTCTGCGCGCATTGGATGGGCCGCCTCGCCCAGCGGGTGATGCGCCTCAGCCTCGCCCGCCGCGTGGACGACATCTTCGCGCGGGAATACCGGCGCGAACTCGCCGTCGGCACGCACGAGAACACGCGCCAGCGCTGGGATCTGATGCGGGATGAGACTGCGGAGATCGTCCGCGACGCGCCGCTTCACCTGCCGTTCTTCGGCGAGTGGCGCCGCGCGCGGCTCGACGCCGCCGCGCGCAGGGTCTTCAAGGCGCGAACGAGCGGCACGTGACGCCGGCCTCGCGGAAGAGCTCCTTCACCGTATCGAGGAAGGCCGAGTAGTCGCCCCCATACACGACCTCCCGGATGCCCGCGTTGATGATGAGCTTCGCGCAGGTCAGACAGGGGGAGATGGTGACGTAGATCGTCGAGCCGGAGACGTTGATGCCGTAGCGCGCGGCCTGGCAGATCGCGTTCTGCTCGGCGTGCACGCACAGGCACTCGTCCAGCCCCTTCCCGCTCGGCGTGTGGCCCGCGCAGCGCGGGCAGCCGCCGTCGAAGCAGTTCTTCACGCCGCGCGGCGTGCCGTTGTAGCCGGCCGAGAGGAGGTGGTTCTCCTTCACGATCACGGCCGCCACCTGGCGCCGCGAGCAGTTCGAGCGCGTCGCGACGACCTGCGCGATCTTCATGAAGTATTCGTCCCAGGACGGGCGGGGATCAGCCTTGACGCTCTTCTTCTTCGTGGGCATTCTCATAACCTCCGATAAACGCGGGGAAGTGTATCATTTCCCCGCAGACGGGGCAAGGACGAGGCGGCGCAGCTCGCGCGGCGACTCCCGCACGGGCCCCGCGCTCAGCTCGGGCACGTTGTACGAGAGCATCCGCCGCGCGTGTTCGGCCGGGTCTTCAACGGGCAGCAGGAACGGCTTCGAGAAGCGCCCCGTCTCGGGGTCGAACGCCGCGAAGTACGGGCGCGTGTAGGCGCCGTCGTCCCGCCGGCTGCTGAACACCATCCACCGCCCGTTCCGCGAGAAGCAGTGGTAGCTGTCCGCGTCCGGGCCGTTGATCTCGCTCAGCGCGCGGATCGTCCCCTGCCGCAGATCGAGCATCCACAGGTCCGCCGACTTGTGCCAGATGTGGAACACCCCGCACGGCCCCACCGTCATCACCAGCCAGCGTCCGTCCGGCGACACGCGCGGGAACGTGACGCTGCGGCGGGACTTCACGCCGTCCACGATGATCTGGGGCGCGGAGAAGGCCCGCCGCGCGGGGTCGAAGGCGCGCGCGACGAGGTCGTAGTGGAGGTTCGTGACCGTGGCGAACGCCGCGAAGTCGCCGGTCTTGAACTTCTCGGACCCGCGTGCGGCGACCTCCTCCGGCGTCAGCCGCGCCCGCGCGGTGAAGAGCGTCCGCCCCGCAGGGTCCCAGGCCGGGAAGCTCTACAGATTCTCCGCCGACGTCTCGACCGGGATGACCGCGTCGTCCGCCAGCGAGTAGAGCAGCAGGTCGCTCCGCACGTCCGCGACCTCGATCTTGTCCGGCGACCTCTCGTAGAACACCTGGAACGTCTCGTTCGCCGAGAACGCGATGAAGTCCCCCGAGGGGTGCCACGCCGGATAGGTGCACCCCAGTCCGTTCGGCAGGCGGATCTCGCGCCGCAGCCGCCCGTACTTCGGCGAGACGATCTGCGTGCCGTGGTGCACGAGGCGCGAGTGGAAGAGATACGTCCCCGGGTCGCCCGCGTTGTAGGTGTGGCAGTTCACGCACTGCCGCGCCGTCACCTGCACGTTGCGGTAGAGCGGGCGCTCGGCGAAGCCCGTGAGGTCGCGCTGCCAGATGCCGATCTCGTCGAAGTCCGTATAGCCCGGGCGGATCAGGCGATACGTCAGATGCGAGTCGATCGGGAAGCGCGAGACGCGGTTCGTGCCGGCCACCACCCGCGCGCCGTCCAGGTCGAGCGCGACCTCGTAGGCCTCCCCCGCGTGGCGCGCGAGAAACGCCCTCCAGCCCTTCGCCGGCCAGCGGACCTCCCGCCCGTCCACCGCGAGCTCGTCCCCGTCGGCGGCGCGCATCGTGGCGCGGACCTTCTCGGCGCGCGTCGCGACGGTGAAGTTGAGCGGCGCGATGTTGGGCGGCACCTCGATGCCGAAGTAGTCCGGCGACACCGTGGCCGCCACCGCCCGGCCGATCATCAGCCCCCCGCACACGACGCCGAGGAATCTCGCACGCATCCGTCTCATTTCACGAACAGGTCATAGAAGTAGTAGGTGTCGCCATAGCGCGCGGCGAAGTCCACCGGCGTCGTCTTCGCCCGCTTCAGGTCCGCCACGAACGCATCCATGCGCGCCACCTCCTCGTTGGAGAACACGCCCGCGCGCAGCGAGGCGACGACGCGGTCGCGCTCCGCGTCGCTGCATCCCCCCAGATAGGAGAGCACGCCCTGCTGCCAGAGGCGCGGCCACGGCCCCTGCGGGCACAGCGCGTCCATCACGCCCCGGCTCCGCACAAACGCCTTCGCGTCCTTCTCCAGCAGATACGCCGCGAGGATGAGCCGCGCGACCTCCGTCGGCGGCTTCCCCTTCACCGTGAGGCACCGCCCGTAGACGAAGCTCTCCACGCTCGCGTCCTTGAAGTAGAAGAACGGCGGCGTGGCCCTCTGGCGCACGGCCTCGTCCCACACGCCCGCGAGCATCGCCACCGGACGGAGGTGCGCGAACGCCGGGTCGTCGAGCCCCTTCCCCGCGGCCAGCCCCGCGAGCCGCCGCCGGGCCACCTCCCCGCGGAACGGGCACCGCGCCAGCTGCCGCCAGTTCCGCACGGCCAGCGCCCGCTCGCCCGTGAGAAACGCCACGTCGCCCAGCAGCTGCAGATAGGGCGGTTGCCAGCCCCGCGCCGCCACGCACTCGATCGTCTGCTGGCGCGCCGGCAGCAGAAACCCGTACGCGAAGAGCAGCTGCTGGCCGTCCATCTTCGTCTCCTGCGCCCGCGACGTGCGGTGGAACGAGGTGAACGGACGGCGGAAGAGGTCGGTCTCCAGCCGTCCCGTGCGCCAGAGCGCCAGCACGCGGTAGGCGAGGGTCATCCGAATCGGGTGCGGGTTCGTGTCGTCGAGCGCAAGCGCCTCGGCGTCGCGTCCCTCCAGAACCAGCCGCTCCATCCGCAGCTGGTGGCGCAGGTCCTCCGGCGGCACGGCCACGAAGACGAGCGCGCACAGCGCCCCCGCCACATACGGGCGAATCCGCGCCCCGCGCCCAATCAGCTCCCACCCCAGCAGGAGGAACGCCGCCACCGGCCACAGCCCGAAGGTCTCCAGCAGCGCGCCGCACAGCACCGACTGCGAGCGGCCGAGGGCGAGCCCCACCGCGAGGTCGTCGTAGACGAGGCAGGCGGCCAGCCACGGCGTGAGCGCAAGCAGCGCGCACGCCGGCGGCACGCGGGCGCACAGCGCCTTCGGCCGCCTCCACAGGTCGAGCGCCGCGTCGAGGCCCAGCACGCCCCCCGCGAACAGCGCGTAGGCCCCGCAGGGAACGAACGCGGCGGCGCAGACGAGCGCCGCCACGGGC
>JBJEWG010000314.1:0-4885 GCA_051884935.1 Kiritimatiellia bacterium
TCGACGACCGCGCGGACGACATCGCGCAGGAGCTGCTGGTCGAGTTCATGAAGAAGATCCGCGGGCACCACATCTACCGCAACGCCGAGCCCACCACCTCCATCCTCACCATCACCTCGAACGTGGTCTACGGCAAGGCGACTGGCGCGATGCCGGACGGCCGCGCGGCGGGCGAGCCGCTTTCGCCGGGCGCGAACCCGAGCTACGGCGCGGAGCGCTCCGGCCTGCTCGCCTCGCTGAACTCCGTCGCCAAGATCCCGTATGAGTACGCCCTCGACGGCATCTCCAACACGCAGACGATCCACCCCTCGGCGCTCGGCGCGGACGAGGCGGAGCGCGTCGCCAACCTGGTCTCGGTGATGGACGGCTACTTCGAGCAGGGGGCGCACCACCTGAACGTGAACGTGTTCGGCACCGAGAAGCTCATCGACGCGATGGAGCACCCCGAGAAGCCCGAATACGCGAACTTCACGATCCGCGTCTCGGGCTACGCCGTCAAGTTCATCGACCTCACGCGGGAACAGCAGATGGACGTGATCCGCCGGACGTGCCACAAGCGGCTGTAGGCCGATGAAGGGGCGGCTCCACAGCTTCGAGACGTTCGCCGGGGCCGACGGTCCCGGCGTGCGCTTCCTCGTGTTTCTGAGCGGGTGCGCGTTCCGCTGCGCCTACTGCCACAATCCGGATACGTGGGCGTCGCCGCCGGCCTTCGAGATGACGGCGGCGGAGGTGCTCGTGAAGGCGCTGCGCTACCGGGCGTACTGGGGTGCGGAGGGGGGGCTCACCGTCTCGGGCGGCGAGCCGATGCTGCAGGCGGAGTTCACGGCGGAGCTCTTCGAGGCGGCGCACGCCGCGGGCGTCAACACCTGCCTGGACACCGCGGCGGGGCCCTTCGACCGCGCGGACGCGCGCATCGTCCGCCTGCTGGCGGCCACGGACACCGTGCTCCTCGACATCAAGCACATCGACGCGGCGAAGCACCGCGCCCTCACGGGCCACGGCAACGAGTCCGTGCTCGCCTGCGCGCGCTACCTCGCGGAGATCGAAAAGCCCGTCTGGATTCGCCATGTGCTCGTGCCGGGCGTGACGGACGGGGCGGACGACCTCCGCCGGCTGGGCGACTTCATCCGTGCGCTGCCCAACGTGGCGCGCGTGGACGTTCTGCCGTACCACACCTTCGGCGTGGCGAAGTGGCGGAACCTCGGCCTGCCCTACCGTCTGGACGGCGTCGCCGAGCCCACCCCGGAATCGCTCGAAGCGGCCCGCCGCATTCTGAAACTCCGGCGTTGACGACACGGCGGCGAAGCGTCCCCGTTTCCGCGCTTGACAGCTGAACACCGGCTGTGATAAAGTCGTTGTGTCCGTGAGGAGATTATCGACCTATGAATAATCTTTCTGCATTGGCCTGTGGCTTTGTGGTTTTTCAGGGGATGCTTCTGTTGGCGACCTTGATGGCAAATGACGGTAATTGCGTATTGTTGTCTAGGCGGACACGCTGGCTGAGAGTTCTCTTTACGCTGTGTGCCATAGTGTGTTTGATCTTCCCATTGTTCGCGATGGAGGGAATGGGAATACTTTTGATTCTGTTCCATTGTATGCTTGTGGAGTATCTTGGCGAATACGGCAATGAACGTCTCGGCAATGGGAAGGGGTGGAACTACACGCGCCATAGAACTTTCTATCTTGTGTTCTCGCTTGTATTCCTCCTTGTGTTTGCGATATGCGATGGCATCAGGCACTTTGCGTCCGAGGGTGGATCTCTTCGCGAGAGGATTGTGAAATGCACGGTGTTCTCATCCATGGCGGATCGCAGGCGCATGACAAAATCGGCGGGGGATGAGTCCGGGAGGGTTGGGGCTGAAGTCGTCAAGAGCGTTTCACCGTCCGTGGGGACTGAGGCCTCGGTTTTGGGTCGTTCCATCCGTGTCAGCTTGATGGAGGATGATTCGGAGGGGCTGGACCGCTCGCAGATTCTCTCGCGGTATCGCGACGGAAAGGGGACAGTTGTCTTTTCGGCCGTCTTTACGCCGGATGGCGGGAAGGTCTGTACGGAAACGCGGTGGGTGTTGATTCCGATGGGGTTTCAGCGGGGTGGCTCCTCTCGGGGCAAGCCCAATCCCATGAACTTTGCCAAAAGGGGGCTTGGCACGCGAGTCTCGATGCGAGAGCGTGACGGCGACCCGCTTCTCTTCACGTTTGAACGGGAGTATGTCGTTGGCCTTGAGGCCGCCCGCGCCGCAACGCCCGGGAACTTCGTGGAACCGACTGTAAAGACGATGAAGCTTGATTTTGAGATTCCGTCGTCTTCGACGGATTTTGTCGCCGGGGGCGGCTGGCATGAAGATGCCCCGGACAAGGTGTATTACGTTGTTGCTTCCTGGGCGAATCGCTCTGATTCCGTGCGGTAATCGAACTGTATCTCGCGGAAAACGACAGTTCGACCGTTTTGAGAACTCCGAGCGTTTACAAAGGGCGGTTCTAACGAACCGCCTGGAGCTTCGCGACGCTTCAACGACCATACATTGACTCGATAGGGGGAGGGGGGAAGGGGGGCAGTCTATTCCTCAATATATAGAGCGAATGGCCAGCGGCGGACTTTCGTCCGCCGGGCGGAACAGCTCGTAGGATTGGTTTCCTGCCCCGGCATCGAAGACGCCGACATAAAATCAATCACTTGTTGAGTCAATGAAGTGTCGTTGAGGAGGCGCGAAGCTTCGGGCGGAGCGTGAACGGAGCCCTTTGCAAACGCTCGGAGTTTTTAGGTTGAGGGGTCGAGTCATCGGCATAACTCGGGGTCGGTCATCGGCACAACTCGGGGTTGCTCATCGGCACAACTCGGGGTTGCTCATCGGCATAACTCGGGTCGGCTCATCGGGATGAGGTGGCCGAGTGGGTTCGTAGGAGGTCGTATCGACGTTGGGTGGAGGCGGCCCGTTCATGCCCAGGATTGTTGCCTTTTCTCTCGACGCGCGATTTTTATTTTATTTTTATATCTGAGTGGTTTGAGCGGAATTGCGTCCGTTTCTATCTGGATTAGCCTGTTGCTGTTGCCTTTTTACTCGTTCAGGGCAACGGAGGTTGTGGGTGAACGCAACGACTCGACCGAAGATGATGATGGCACCGGGTGGTGCCGCGCTTCCAAGGCGGGAAGTTGCACAAATAAGGATAGGAGCCCAACATGGCTAACCTCACTAAACTGAACTACCGGGTCTTCCCGGCCCGCAACCCGATCACCGGCGACACGTTTCTGCGTCCGGTAATCACCAACCGCAACTCGATGAGCCTTAAGCAGCTCGTCGAATATGCGAAGACCGCCGGATTCGTCCGCGGGCACCAGAACGACCTCGAAGGCCTCCTTGGGGGCTTCATCGAGGCGATGCGCGACCGCGCGAAGGCCGGCTACACGATCAACGTGGGCGACTGGTTCAAGGTCTGCGGTCGGCTCAGGGGCACGGTCGGCGAAGATCGCCGGCTCACGTCCGCGAACGACTACCGCGTGACGATCTCGGCCCTGAAGGACCTGAAGGTCGGCATCTCGAACTTCAGCTGGTCGCGCGTGGAGGACGCGGTGCCGATCGCCCGCATCGATACGCTCTGCTCGCCGAACGGCATGAAGGGCGAAATCGTGCGGACGCGGGACTTCGTCGCCAACGGGCGCAACCTCTCGTTCAACGCCGCGTGGGGCGACCGGCTCGTCCTGAGCTGGACGGAGGGCGAGAACGCGAAGTCGGTGGAGCTGACGCCGAGCGAGCAGAGCGACACGTTCCTGCGCTTCGCCTGGGCGGACGAGCTTGAGGAGATCCCCGTGGGGACCCTGCTCACGTTCACCTTCCGCCTGCATGGCGCGGAGGACGCCGCCGAGCAGACCTGCACGAAGACCGCGAAGCTGGTGACCAAGTAAGCCAGTCGGCGCGTAATCCGCGCCTCTCGGGGGCGGTCGCTTCGACAAATTCGTCCAGCGGCCACCCCCGTTTTTTCGAGAAATACGATATTTTGTGTTTTCATAATCCGATCGACCGCAATATGTGGTATGATACCTGCGTTGCGTTCTAATAGAGGAGGAAGCGAGAATGATTGAGGATTTCATGGCCCTTAAAGTTGTAAAGCACGTCAAAATCGAGTATCTTGACGCATTTTTCAAGACGTGCGATGTGAAACTGCCCGAGACGTGGCGCGATTTCACCCCGCGCAACCTCAAACCGTTCATCGAGGCCGTCCAGACGCTGCCCGACGAGACGAGCCGGGTGCTTGGGCAGTATCTGGTGGTGCTGGCGAGCGTCGGCGGCGACTCGAAGAACGTGGCGATGATTCGCTCGGCGCTGAATGACTGGGGAATCGCGCCGCCCGAGGGGGTGGAGGCGATGAACGCGCCGAATCTGGCGGCCTGGGCGCTGGCGCACATCGGCCTCGAACAGCGGCGGGGGCTGCTGCGGCGCGCCGAGGTGAACGCCCGGCCGCGCGGCGAGTGGCGGTTCTACAATCTGAAGTTCAACGAGGCACCGACGGAGAACGCCGTGGCCGAGCGGAGGGGCGAGATTGAGCAGGCAATCTCGAAGTCCGTCGTCGAGAAGGAGTTCCGAGGCCATGGCCACGACAGCGAGTGCTATGCGGTGCGGGACGACGACGGCAACGTGACCGAGTACATGATGATGCGCCTCACGGACCATCCCGGCAGCGGGGCCGTTTGGTGGGCTGCTGATGAGGAGAAGTTTGTTCAGTTGAACGGTCCGGGCGCGTTTCCCATCGTGTTCATGTTCGATCACGCGGGGCGGCGCCTCGGCGTGCTGAGCGAAGGCTCCAGCCGTGAACGCTGTGACGGGCTCTGCAAGGCGTTCGCGAAGGCGGCCTTTGGGGAGACGTGCACGCGCGCCGAGCCGGTGAAGTA
>JBJEWG010000315.1:0-4862 GCA_051884935.1 Kiritimatiellia bacterium
AGGCCCGACCACCCGACGCAGGAAAAAGAAGTGGCGTGCCTCCAAAATCGATGTTCCGATGGAGGCACGACCAAGCGCCTTGAACAAACACGAATAGAAGACACGCCACGTGGGTACCACGCAACGTATCTCACATATCCGGCTTGTTCTGAAGATTGGTCGTTTTCCATCGAAGCCTGATACGCAAGATTGCGTACGTCGCCGGATCCTTTCGGGATTGTCCGGCCCTCGGTTCACACCGTCCTAACCTGCAACGGCGTCCCCCGAGTTCTGCCCTCACCTTGTCGAGATGGCGCACCGTCGTCGCGACGCGGCTCAGACCGGTAGCGTGAACCAAAGCCCACGCCTCTATTTTATCCACTCAAAGGCCTTCACCCCCGAGCAGACACCACACAGTCTACCACATTCTCGCCCGATTGTGTGAAACTTACCAACTATTTTAATCTACCGCCAGCGATTCCCCACCATTCAACGGTTTCTCGCTGTCCAATGAAAAACTCCGAGCGTTTGCAAAAGACTCCGTTCACGCTCCGCCTGAAGCTTCGCACCCTTCAACGCCCTCTCTCTAAACGACCTCGCTTCATCGTCCAATGAAAAACTCCGAGCGTTGACAAAAGTCTCCGCTAACACTCCGCCTGAAACTTCGCGCTTCTTCAACGACTATTCAATCTAAACAGCTTTTTCCACTAAAAGGAAAGCACACCCCCCTACCTATTGGAAAGCACACCCCTCCCCCATTATAGAGTCGCGTTTTATAGAGTCGCGCGCGCGAGGTGGATTCACCCTTTCTGTTGTGCGCTTTGTGCCAGTCCTATAGCCGCGCGCGAGGCGAGGCTGTCCCGTTTCCGCGCGGATGCCGCGCGGCTTCATAACTAATCACCCAATTCTTGTTAAATCAACGAGAAGTCGCTGAGGCGCCGCAACGCTTCAGGCGGTTCGTTAGAACCGCCCCTTTGCAAACGCTCGGAGTTAAAATCGAGGGGGGCTGCTCGGCGGCGTCCACGTGGGTGATGCTGGAGGGTGTTCCAGTCCCTCCCGGCGATACGGCACATCAGAACCGACGGGACAAGCAACTCCCCTATGCAATCCTGAGTTCCACTCGGCAGTGGAAGGAATTTTACTGGGCAGTGGAAGAAATTTTACTGCCCAGTGGAATAAATTCTACTGCCGAGTGGATTTTTCTCCACTGCGCAGTAAAATCCGCAATCTCCTAGACGATCCCGCCTTCCCTCCGAGACGAGATCGCCTCGACTTCCTTCGCGGTGAGCGGCTTCATGCGTAGACGCGGACCTTTGCCGGCGGGCGCGTGGACGGGCGGCGCCTGATCTCGCGCATGGCTTCTTCCACGTAGACTTCAAGACATCCGCGCGCCGCCTCGATCACATTGCGGCGACACTCCGCGCGCGTGGCGCCAAACGACGCGCACCCGGGAAGGGCCGGAACCTCGCCCCAGTAGCCGCCCTCCTTCGCGCGATGTATCTCAACCGTCCAAGTATTCTGCGGTTGCGTCATCGTCTCTGCTCCTTCGCTTCAGTGAACATCGTAGCACATCGGCGCGTGTGGTGGGGGATGACGTAGAAAATCAGTAGGAAAAGACATGAAAGAGAAACATAAGATGGCAAATCAGAGAGACAAGAACAAGCGGCTAGGCGTCGATTCAAGACCAATCCCTTGTTTGGTCAAAGGGTGGTCGTTGTAGAATAGCAACGCTCTAGGCGGAACGTTAGTGGAGCCTTTTGCAAACGCTCGGAGTTTAGAGCGGCACCGGTTCGTGCGCGCTATTTCGTCCGTTTATACCCCGTCGCCTGGGCGTTCCAGGCGAGGAGGAAGAGGACCATGCCCACGAGCGCGAAGCCGGCGATGGAGGCCAACGTCACGCCCCAGCCGTAGTGCATCTTGATGAGGGCGATGCCGTAGCCGGAGACCGTCGTGGAGGCATAGCCCATAATGCCCGTGAAGCCGTTCGCCATCGCGGCGGCCTCCTTCGTGGCCTGGTTCGCGGCGACGATGCCGATGAGGGCCTGCGGGCCGTAGATGCAGAACCCCGCCCCCATCAGGAGCAGCGTCGCCTGCCAGATCGGCGCGCCGGACGGCAGATACCAGAAGCCGAACGAGAACAGCGCGGCGAAGAGCATGCAGATCACGCACGTCCGTACCCCGCGCCCCTTGAACACCCGGTCCGTCACCCAGCCCGCGAAGATCGTCCCCACCACGGCGGCCAGCTCGAAGGCGATGATCATCAGCCCGCCCTTCGCGACCGGGATGCCCTTGAACTGCTTCAGGAAGGTGGGCCCCCAGTCCAGAAAGCCGAACCGCACGATGTACACGAAGAAGTTCGCGAGCGCCACCGTCCAGATCACCGGGTTCCCGTAGACGAGCCGCAGGCGGTCGCGGGTGGTGACGGCGCGCGCGGTCGCCTCCCCGCCGCCGTGGCCCCCCGCCGTCGCCTCGTCGAGCGCCAGCTCGGGCACGCCGGCCTCGGACGGCGAGTCCTTCACGAAGAAGAAGCAGAACACCGCCGCGAGCGCCGCAAGCGCCGCCGGCGCGTAGAAGCACCAGCGCCAGCCGAAGCCCATGTACAGGATGAGCGAACAGAGCCCCAGCGCCAGCACCGCGCCGAAGGAGTGCGACGTGTTCCAGATGGACATCTTCGTCGCGAGCTCCTTCGGATGTATCCAGTGCGTGAGCATCTTCGCGCACGGCGGGAAACCCATGCCCTGCGTCCACGCATTGACCACCCAGAAGAGCCCGAAGAGGATCGCGAGCGACGAACAGCCGAAGAGCGCGTTCGTCGCCGCCGAGAGCGCCAGGCCGATCGCCATGAAGACGCGCCCGTTCAGGCGGTCCGCCCAGAAGCCGTTCACGAAGCGGCTCACGCCGTAGAGCACGCCGTGCACGGACATGATCAGCCCCAGCTGCTCCATCGTCACCACGCCCTCCTCCAGCATGGACGGCTGGGCCATGGAGAGGTTCTTGCGCGTCAGGTAGAAGAACGCATACGCGATCATGCTACAGATGATGAAGCGCCACTGCGCCTTCTGGAACTTCGCCCGCTCGTCAGTCGTCATACCGCATCTCCCTCTTGTCCTTATTATACTGCACAACACGTCACGCGAGCAGCGCCGCGAGGCGACCGCCGATGAAGGCGTAGTCCGCGCGGGGCAGCGCGGCCGCCACGCGCGTGAGGAGGCCCCTCACCTGATCCCGCAGGCCCGGCTCGAACCACCGCCAGGTCACGAGCGGCGCCAGAAGCCGCAGGGCGTTGTACTCCGAAACCTTCGCGTACCTGACGAGCGTCGCCTCCAGCCAGGCCAGCCCCTCGTCCGTCCACAGCCGGTCGCCGTTGGCGGCGAACCCGCAGTAGAGCGCCCGGCTGAGCGTGGGGTGGCGAATCGACCACCCCTTCCGCCGCTCCTCCGCGGCGATGCGGGCGAAGACGTCGGCGTGCGGATCGCCCGCCACCACGCCCAGCCAGCCCGCGTAGCCGTTGAGGGACCCGCGCAGCTTCCGCCCCTCCGCCTCAAGCGCCTCCCGCCGCAGCGGCCAGTTCCCGGCCGCCAGCGCGTGCAGCGCGTTGAGGCGCGCCGTCATGTTCCGCGCGCGGCCCAGATAGCCCCGAATCGCGTCCCACGCCTCCGGCTCGTCCACCTCGGCCAGCAGCTGCAGCAGGCGGTTCTCCCAGGCGCGCCGCACCACCGCCGCCGCGTCGAGGCCGTCCGTCGCCGCCCCCGCCAGCGCCGCCACGAGCGTCCCCGTGCCGATCTCCCGCGCCATGGCCGCGCGCAGGGTGTGCATCTCCTGCACGTTCTCCCGCACGCGCGCGCGCCGCCGGCGGTCCAGCGAATCCGCCGGGATGCCAAGCATCTCCACCTTCGCGCCCAAGTCGAGCGTCGCATCCGCGAAGACCTCACGGTAGAGCCCCCGCCAGGTCTCGAACGCGCCCCGGTCGCGCAGCGCGCGCAGGGCCTCGGCCCGATTGAAGAGATCGGGGTCCTCACGCACCTGCCGCGCCAGCTCCTCCTCCGTGGCCTCGAAGGCGAGCACGCCGTAGAAGCCGCCGCCGCGGTTCCAGGAGATGAAGTCCGGCCGGGGGCACCGCGCGGTGAACTCCTGCCGCGCACCGTCGAGCACGAACGTCCCCTGCGCGACGTCCCGCCCGTCCTTCACGAGCGCGAACGGCACCGGCACCACGTAGTTCCCGTCCCGCGCGAGCGTGATCTTCAGCTCTCCCGCGCGCCAGCTCCACTTCGCGGAGACGGTGGGGTGCCCCGCCGAGAAGAGCCAGGGGCGCATCAGCGCGCCCACGTCGCGCCCCGAGACCTCCGAGAACACCTTCAGGAAGTCGTCCGTGTTCGCGTTCCCGCCGTCGAAGCGGCGGAAGTATTCGCGCCACGCCGCCTCATACGCCTCCGCGCCGATCAGGCCGCGCAGTGTGTTCAGCACCTCGGGTGCCTTGTCGTAGGTGATTGCGTCCACCACCTCGTCCGGGTCGTTCACGCCCTCGCGCACCACGCCCGCGGCCACGCGGCCCTCCTCCTCGGCGAGCGCGCCCCCCGTCTCGCGCAGCTGGGCGATCTCGCCCGCGCGCGTGAACGCCGCGCCGAACGTCTCCGCGAGAAAGGCGCGTTCGACGTTGACCGTGTACGCCTCGTTGAGCCACATGTCGAACACGCTCTCCATCGTCACGCCGCTGCCGCAGTGGCTGTGCTCGAACTCGTGCGGAATCACGCCGTGGGCGTAGACGAGCCGCCGGTCGGCGATCGTCTCGTCCACCAGCGCCGCCTCCGTGACGATCGTCGTGTTGCCCGTGTTCTCCATGCCGCCGTAGAGGGACTTCTCCATGCAGATCGTGCGGTAGGTCT